>NZ_CCXH01000239.1 GCF_000820725.1 Actinomyces polynesiensis
CCCCCGAGGTCCGCTCACTTCGGGCCCCGAGGTCCGTCCACTTCGGGCCCCGAGGTCCGTCCTCGTCGCCCCGGGGTCGCAGAGGTCCGGAGTGTCGCAGCCCGATGGGTCACGCCTCGGGCCATGCTGTGGGTGTGCTCCGGCAGGGCGGGGTGAATCGGGACACAAACGCCGCCAGCCCTTGCTGTGGGCTGCTCGCGCCCATATCATGACTATTTGCGCCTGATTGTGCCCGAGGTGACCTGTACCGCCACGCCGAAACCGGCGCTGAGCGTGGGCGGACAGTGTCAGATAGGGGCCGCAGGCGGACGAGCGCGCATGTTCGATCCACTGGGAAGGACCCCCTTTGGCTGCCAGTAGCTCCACAGCACACCAGCCCAAGTCCCGCATCTCTTTCGCGAAGCTCCGTGAGCCCCTCCAGGCTCCCAACCTGCTCGGTCTCCAGACCGAGAGCTTCGACTGGCTGCTGGGCAACGACGCATGGAAGGCCCGCGTCGAGAACGCGAAGTCGTCTGGGCGTTTCGACGTCCCAGACACCTCCGGACTGGAGGAGATCTTCGAGGAGATCTCCCCCATCGAGGATGTCGCACAGACCATGTCCCTGTCGTTCCGCGACCACCGCCTCGAGAAGCCGAAGTACACGGTGGAGGAGGCCAAGGCCAAGGACTACACCTACTCGGCCCCCATGTACGTGACCGCCGAGTACATGAACTACGAGACCGGCGAGATCAAGTCCCAGACCGTCTTCATGGGGGACTTCCCCCTGATGACGCGTCGTGGCACCTTCATCATCAACGGCACCGAGCGCGTCGTCGTCTCCCAGCTGGTCCGTTCCCCGGGCGTCTACTTCGACCGCACCTCGGACCGCACCTCCGACAAGGAGGTCTTCGGCTGCAAGGTCATCCCCTCGCGCGGGGCCTGGCTGGAGTTCGAGATCGACAAGCGTGACGCCGTGGGCGTGCGCATCGACCGCAAGCGCAAGCAGCCCGTCACGCACTTCCTCAAGGCGATCGGCATGACCGACTCGCAGATCCGTGAGGAGTTCGCCGACTACCCCGTCCTGCTGGAGACCCTGGAGAAGGACACCGTCCAGACCCAGGAGGAGGCGCTGAAGGACATCTACCGCAAGATCCGCCCGGGCGAGCCGCCCTCGGTGGAGGCCGGCCAGGCACTGCTCAACAACTTCTACTTCGATCCCAAGCGTTACGACCTGGCCAAGGTCGGGCGCTACAAGATCAACAAGAAGCTGGGGCTGGAGGCCGATCCCAAGGCCTCGACGCTGTCCGAGCAGGACATCGTCGCCACCATCAAGTACCTCCTGGCCCTGCACAAGGGGGACACCACGTTCCCCGGCATGCGTGGCGGGGAGCCCGTCGAGCTGCGCGTCGAGCCCGATGACATCGACCACTTCGGCAACCGGCGCATCCGCGCCGTGGGCGAGCTCATCCAGGCCCAGGTCCGCACGGGCCTGGCCCGCATGGAGCGCACCGTGCGCGAGCGCATGACCACCCAGGAGGCCGAGTCGATCACGCCGCAGAGCCTGATCAACATCCGCCCCGTCGTGGCCGCGATCAAGGAGTTCTTCGGGACCTCCCAGCTCTCGCAGTTCATGGACCAGAACAACCCCCTGTCGGGCCTCACCCACAAGCGCCGCCTCTCGGCGCTGGGCCCCGGCGGCCTGTCCCGCGACCGCGCGGGCATGGAGGTCCGTGACGTCCACCCCTCGCACTACGGGCGCATGTGCCCCATCGAGACCCCTGAAGGCCCGAACATCGGTCTGATCGGCTCGCTGGCGACCTTCGCTCGGATCAACCCCTTCGGGTTCATCGAGACCCCCTACCGCATCGTGCGCGACGGCAAGGTCACCGACGAGGTCCACTACCTCACCGCGGACGACGAGATCGGGCACTTCATCGCCCAGGCCTCCTCCCCGCTCAACCCCGACGGCACCTTCGCCCAGGAGCAGGTCCTGTGCCGTGTCGCCGGTGAGGACCCCACCGAGATCGCCCGCGGGCGCGTCGACTACATGGACGTCTCCGCACGTCAGATGGTGTCCGTCGCCACCGCGTTCATCCCCTTCCTGGAGCACGACGACGCGAACCGCGCCCTCATGGGCGCCAACATGCAGCGCCAGGCCGTCCCGCTCCTCACCACCGAGGCCCCGCTCGTGGGCACCGGCATGGAGCGCCGCGCCGCCCAGGACTCCGGTGAGATGGTGCTCGCCGAGCACCCCGGTGTCGTCACCGAGGTCTCCGCGGACCTCATCGTCGTCACCACCGACGAGGGCGGGCGTGACACCTACCGCCTGGAGAAGTTCGAGCGTTCCAACCCGGGCAACTGCACGAACCAGCGGGTCATCGTCGACGAGGGCGACCGCGTCGAGACCGGGTCCGTCCTCGCGGACGGCCCCGCGACCGCCAACGGTGAGGTGGCCCTGGGCAAGAACCTGCTCGTGGCCTACATGTCCTGGGAGGGCCTCAACTACGAGGACGCGATCATCCTGTCGCGCCGCGTCGTCGAGGACGACGTCCTCACCTCGATCCACATCGAGGAGTACGAGGTCGACGCCCGCGAGACGAAGCTCGGCGAGGAGGAGATCACCCGCGACATCCCCAACGTGTCCGAGGAGTCCCTGGCCGACCTCGACGAGCGCGGCATCATCCGCATCGGCGCCGAGGTCCAGGCGGGCGACGTGCTCGTCGGCAAGGTGACGCCGAAGGGCGAGACCGAGCTGACCTCCGAGGAGCGCCTGCTGCGCGCCATCTTCGGTGAGAAGGCCCGCGAGGTGCGTGACACCTCCCTGCGTGTGCCCCACGGCGAGGAGGGCATCGTGATCGGGGTGCGGGAGTTCAACGACGAGGAGGACGATCTCAACCCCGGCGTCCGCCAGACCGTGCGTGTCTACGTCGCCCAGCGACGCAAGATCACCGTCGGCGACAAGATGGCCGGCCGCCACGGGAACAAGGGCGTCGTCTCGAAGATCCTGCCCCAGGAGGACATGCCGTTCCTCGCGGACGGGACCCCCGTGGACATCATCCTCAACCCGCTCGGTGTCCCCGGCCGCATGAACGTCGGCCAGGTGCTCGAGTACCACCTCGGGTGGCTCGCCCACCAGGGCTGGGACGCCTCCGCCCCCCGCAAGGCGGGCGAGGACTGGGCCGAGGCCCTGCCCGAGGAGGGTGTCGTGGTGGACCCGGAGACCCTGGTCGCCACCCCCGTCTTCGACGGCATGGACGCCGAGGAACTGGCCGGGCTGCTGCGCAACATCAACCCGAACCGTGACGGTGACCGCCTCACGGACGACACGGGCAAGGCGCGGCTGTTCGACGGGCGCTCCGGTGAGCCGTTCCCGTACCCGATCGCCGTCGGGTACGCGTACATGCTCAAGCTGCACCACCTGGTCGACGACAAGATCCACGCCCGTTCCACGGGCCCCTACTCGATGATCACGCAGCAGCCCCTGGGCGGTAAGGCCCAGTTCGGCGGCCAGCGCTTCGGCGAGATGGAGGTCTGGGCACTGGAGGCCTACGGCGCGGCCTACGCGCTGCAGGAGCTGCTGACGATCAAGTCCGACGACACGACGGGACGCGTCAAGGTCTACGAGGCGATCGTCAAGGGCGAGGACATCCCCGAGCCCGGGATCCCCGAGTCCTTCCGCGTGCTGATCCAGGAGATGCGCTCGCTGTGCCTGAACGTCGAGGCCCTCGACGCGGCCGGCAACGCCATCGACCTGCGTGACAACGACGAGGAGTTCGACGCCCGCGAGGACCTGGGCATCACCCTCGACGCCCGTCCGAACGCGGCCTCCACCATCGACGCCCTCTGAGTCGGTTCCGCGAGGGACCACCGGAGTCGCCCTCGTCCCCCAGGGGGACGGACGTGACCCGGCGGTCCCCGCGGGGAACCCGCCCCGCTCCAGCGGCGGCGCGGGCAGACCTCAATCGCTGGAACCGGTGTTACTACATCAAGGAGTCCAACCTTGCTCGACGCCAAGACGTTCGACAGCCTCCAGATCACCCTCGCGACGACCGATGACATCGCCGGGTGGTCCTGGGGCGAGGTGAAGAAGCCCGAGACCATCAACTACCGCACGCTCAAGCCCGAGCGCGACGGCCTGTTCGGTGAGCAGATCTTCGGGCCCACACGCGACTGGGAGTGCGCGTGCGGCAAGTACAAGCGTGTCCGCTACAAGGGCATCGTCTGCGAGAAGTGCGGCGTGGAGGTCACCCGCTCCAAGGTGCGCCGTGAGCGCATGGGGCACATCGACCTCGCCGCCCCCGTCACCCACATCTGGTACTTCAAGGGCGTGCCCTCGCGCCTGGGGTACCTGCTGAACCTGGCCCCGAAGGACCTGGAGAAGGTCATCTACTTCGCGGCCTACATGATCACCGAGGTCGACGAGAAGGGTCGCGCCGAGGACCTGGCCGACCTGCGCGGCGAGCTCGAGGTGGACAAGGGCCACCTGGAGAACCAGCGCGACACCGCCATCAACGAGCGCGCCGAGCGCCTCGAGCAGACGCTCGCCCAGATGGAGGCCGACGGCGCCAAGGCGTCCGAGCGCGAGAAGGAGCGCAAGGCCGGCGAGCGCGAGATGGGCCAGATCCGTCGTCGCTTCGACCAGGACATCGACGGCCTGGAGGCCGTGTGGGAGCGTTTCAAGGGCCTCAAGGTCGGTGACCTCGAGGGCGACGAGCGCCTCTACCGCCACATGGTCCTGCGCTACGGGACGTACTTCAAGGGCGACATGGGGGCCGCGGCCATCCAGAAGCGCCTGCAGACCTTCGACCTGGAGGCCGAGGTCGTCTCCCTGCGCGAGACCATCGCCACGGGCACCGGCCAGCGCAAGACCAGGGCACTGAAGCGCCTCAAGGTCGTCAACGCCTTCATCCAGACCGGCAACAAGCCGGAGTCCATGGTGCTGACCAACATCCCGGTCATCCCCCCGGACCTGCGCCCCATGGTGCAGCTGGACGGCGGCCGCTTCGCGACCTCCGACCTCAACGACCTCTACCGTCGCGTCATCAACCGCAACACGCGACTCAAGAGGCTGCTGGAGCTGGGCGCCCCGGAGATCATCGTCAACAACGAGAAGCGCATGCTCCAGGAGTCCGTGGACGCGCTCTTCGACAACGGTCGACGAGGGCGGCCCGTGGCCGGCCCCGGCAACCGCCCCCTCAAGTCGATCTCCGACATGCTCAAGGGCAAGCAGGGGCGTTTCCGCCAGAACCTGCTGGGCAAGCGCGTGGACTACTCCGGTCGTTCCGTGATCGTCGTCGGGCCCCAGCTGAAGATGCACCAGTGCGGCCTGCCCAAGCAGATGGCGCTGGAGCTGTTCAAGCCCTTCGTCATGAAGCGTCTGGTCGAGAAGAACTTCGCCCAGAACGTCAAGGCCGCCAAGCGCAAGGTCGAGCGCCAGCGCCCCGAGGTCTGGGACGTCCTGGACGAGGTCATCCGCGAGCACCCCGTGCTGCTCAACCGCGCCCCGACCCTGCACCGCCTGGGCATCCAGGCCTTCGAGCCGCAGCTCATCGAGGGCAAGGCCATCCAGCTGCACCCGCTGGCCTGTGGCGCCTTCAACGCCGACTTCGACGGCGACCAGATGGCGGTCCACCTGCCCCTGGGCGCCGAGGCGCAGGCCGAGTCGCGCATCCTGATGCTGTCCACCAACAACATCCTCAAGCCCTCAGACGGCCGCCCCGTCGCCATGCCCACCCAGGACATGGTCATCGGGCTGTTCCACCTCACCTCCGAGCCCGACGCGTCACTGCCCGTCGAGCACGACGAGGCGGGCAACGTGGTCGTCCCGGCCTATTCCACGGTGGCCGAGGCCCGCATGGCCTTCGACGCCGGGGACCTGGACCTCAACGCCAAGGCTCGGATCCGCTTCACCGACATCGTGCCGCCGGAGGGCTGGGAGGCCCCCGAGGGTTGGGAGCAGGGTGACGACATCATCCTGGAGACGTCCCTCGGACGCGCCATCTTCAACGAGGCGCTGCCGGTCGACTACCCCTACGTCAACGAGGTCGTCGGCAAGAAGCAGCTGGGCAACATCGTCAACACGCTGACCGATCTCTACCCCAACGTGTTGGTCGCGGAGTCCCTGGACGCCCTCAAGGCGGCCGGCTTCTACTGGTCGACGTGGTCGGGCATCACGATCGCGTTCTCCGACATCCAGGCCGCCCCGAACAAGAAGGCGATCCTGGCGGAGTACGAGGAGCAGGCCAACAAGGTCCAGGACTCCTACGACATCGGCCTGATCTCCGACGACGACCGCTACAAGGAACTCGTCGACCTGTGGATGGAGTGCACCCAGAAGGTCGCCGAGGACATGCGCGCCAACTTCGATGCCCGCAACACCGTCTACCGGATGGTGAACTCGGGGGCCCGAGGCAACTGGAGCCAGATCCAGCAGATCGCCGGCATGCGTGGCCTGGTGTCGGACCCGAAGCAGAAGCTCATCGAGTCCCCCATCAAGGCCAACTACCGCGAGGGCCTGACGGTCCTGGAGTACTTCATCGCCACCCACGGCGCCCGCAAGGGCCTGGCGGACACGGCACTGCGTACCGCGGAGTCCGGCTACCTGACCCGTCGTCTGGTGGACGTCTCCCAGGACGTCATCGTCCGCGAGGAGGACTGCGGCACCCGCTCCGGCGTGCGCATCCCGATCGCCGAGAAGGACGCCGACGGCAATTGGGTGGCCCTGGAGTCGGTGGAGACCACCGCCTACGCCCGGACCCTGGCCCGCGACGCGGTGGGGGAGGACGGATCCGTCGTCCTGCCCGCCGGTGCGGCACTCGGTGACCCCGAGCTCGCCCAGCTGGCCGCGGCCGGCGTGGAGGAGATCGTGGCCCGCTCGGTGCTCACCTGCGAGTCCGCGGTGGGGACCTGCGCCATGTGCTACGGCCGGTCGCTGGCCACCAACAAGACGGTGGACATCGGCGAGGCCGTCGGCATCATCGCCGCCCAGTCCATCGGTGAGCCCGGCACGCAGCTGACGATGCGTACCTTCCACACCGGTGGTGCGGCGTCGGCCGCCGACATCACCCAGGGTCTGCCCCGTGTCCAGGAGCTGTTCGAGGCGCGCACCCCGAAGTCCGAGGCGAAGATGAACGAGGCCGCCGGCCGCGTCCACATCGACGACGAGGACCCCTCCGTGCGGCGCATCGTCATCACCCGTGACGACGGCAAGGAGGACCTGGTCGTCGAGGTCTCCCGTCGCCAGGAGCTCGAGGTCGAGGAGGGCCAGCACATCGAGGCCGGCACCGCCCTGACCAAGGGTCGTCTGGACCCCAAGGAGGTCCTGCGCATCCGTGGTCGCAACGCGGCCCAGAAGCAGCTGGTCGACGAGGTGCAGGAGGTCTACCGCTCCCAGGGCGTGGACATCCACTCCAAGCACATCGAGGTCATCGTGCGCCAGATGCTGCGCAAGGTCACCATCCTGGAGCCCGGGGACACCACGTTCATGCCGGGCGAGCTGGTGGACCGCATGGCCTACCTGGGGCAGAACCGCAAGGTCGCTGCCGAGGGCGGGCAGCCGGCGTCCGGGCGTCAGATGCTCATGGGCATCACCAAGGCGTCCCTGGCGACGGACTCGTGGCTGTCGGCGGCCTCCTTCCAGGAGACCACCAAGGTCCTGACCGAGGCCGCGATGAACGGCAAGAAGGACCCGCTGGTCGGGCTCAAGGAGAACGTCATCCTGGGCAAGCTGATCCCCGCGGGCACCGGACTGCCGCGCTACAACCGCGTCCACGTCGAGCCCACCGCCGAGGCGCTGGCCAACTCGAACTACTCCGAGGCCGACTTCCAGGACGGGCAGGTGTCCGAGGACTTCCTGCACTCCTTGGAGAACATCGACTTCGGGATGCCGTTCCAGGAGTGACCGTGAGGCGCCCCGGGCCGGGTCACCGGCCCGGGGCGCCTGGTCGCCGGTGTACGGCGCGGGGTCGCCGGCCCGGGGCGTCTGTTCGCCTGGTCGCGGGCCCGGACCACCGGGTCGCAGTGAACGTCTGAGTACTGATTCGCCCGAGGGGGTGGGCAGCCGAGAGGCTGTCCACCCCCTCACTCCTTGTCCGCCGACGACCAGCCGTCGTCGGTGGCGTCCACCGGTCGTCGGTGTCCTCCTCTGCAGGGCGCTGCACTCCTGGTCCGGCCGCGCGTGACCGTGCGCCGGCTGCCGTGCGTTGCCCCCCGGTGCGGGCGTCTTCCGACGCCATCAGTCAGCTTGCTCCCGCAGCCAGATGCCCACACCGGAGGTGGACTTCACGGCTCTCACGGGCCCGAATCCGGTCTGGATCCGCGTTGAGATCAACCCTGGATGTCCCCGGGAGCACTGGCGGTTGACTTCACCGGCCCTGCCGGGCCGTGGAGGGGGCGACCCGGCGTTGAGGTCAACCCTGGATGTCCCCGGGAGCACTGGCGGTTGACTTCACCGGCCCTGCCGGGCCGTGGAGGGGGCGACCCGGCGCTGGGGCCACCAACCGATGCAGTCCGCCGGGCCGCACCCGCCACGGGGGAGGGGGCGCCGTCCGGGTCCCGACGGGCACGACCGCCGGAGGACCCTGACGAATCCCCTCGGTCGCGCATATCCTTGGGACTGACCACTCTAGGGAGGACACCATGTTCAAGAAGCTCGTGAAGTTGACGTTCTGGGTCGGCCTGCTGGCCTTCGCCGGTCTCATCGCGGTCCAGTTCGATGGTCCGCGCAAGGTGGCCAAGGACCTGGGCCTTCCGCTCTGACCGGAACCGCCGTCACCCGGGCCCGGTCGGAGCAGCACGACCGTCCCGGACCATCGCAGTGCCCGTCGCACCTCCGGTGCGACGGGCACCCGCGCGTCCAGGGGCCGCCCGAGTGCGCCCGACCTCACCTTTCCCCGCGTTGACGCCCCAAACGCCGCGCCACTAGACTGTTCTGCGGTACCCGAGGCTTTCGGGTCCACTGAACGTCCCCACCGAACCCCGATCCCCGAGGTCCTGACGCCTGCGCCAGCTGATCTCCCGGGAGCGACAGGTCCACCGGGGGCGCGCGGGCTCCCTCCGTCGGAGCTCCGGGCGTCATTCTCTGACTCCGCAGCCAGCAGCATGCGTGCACGGCTCGCCCTCGGGCGTGCCGGCAGGATGCCGGGCCGGCCCAGCAGTCATCATGGCGCACCGGCCCCTGACGGACGGTGCTGTCCGCGGTCAGGGGATCCGGGCATCGGCTGACTGAACATCAGGGCAGGGCCGTCGCACCACGCATCGTGCAGCACGAGCGACCAGCACCACCGGCCCCACCACCACAGCAGTATCAGAGAACAGAACTGGAGACCCAGTGCCTACCATCAATCAGCTGGTCCGCAAGGGACGCAGCTCGAAGCGCGCGAAGGCGAAGACCCCGCGCTGAAGGGCTCGCCCCAGCGCCGTGGCGTGTGCACCCGCGTGTACACCACACGCCGAAGAAGCCGAACTCGGCCCTGCGGAAGGTCGCACGTGTGCGCCTCTCCTCCGGCATCGAGGTCACGGCCTACATCCCCGGTGAGGGCCACAACCTCCAGGAGCACTCGATCGTCCTGGTCCGCGGCGGCCGTGTGAAGGACCTCCCCGGCGTCCGTTACCGCATCGTGCGCGGCTCGCTGGACACCCAGGGTGTCCGCAACCGCCAGCAGGCCCGTTCCCGCTACGGCGCGAAGAAGGAGAAGAAGTAATGCCTCGTAAGGGCCCAGCTCCCAAGCGCCCGCTCGTCGACGACCCGGTCTACGGATCCAAGGTCGTCACCCAGCTGGTGAACCGCGTCCTCCTGGACGGCAAGAAGACCGTCGCCGAGCGCATCGTCTACGGCGCACTCGAGACGGTCCGCGAGAAGACGGACCAGGATCCGGTGGTCGTGCTCAAGCGCGCCCTGGAGAACATCCGTCCCGCCCTCGAGGTCCGCTCCCGCCGCGTCGGCGGCGCGACCTACCAGGTCCCCGTCGAGGTGCGCCCCGCGCGCCAGACCACGCTGGCCCTGCGCTGGCTCACCGACTTCTCCCGGCAGCGCCGCGAGAAGACGATGACGGAGCGTCTCGCCAACGAGATCATGGACGCCTCCAATGGCCTCGGCGCCGCTGTCAAGCGTCGCGAGGACATGCACAAGATGGCAGAGTCGAACCGCGCGTTCGCCCACTACCGCTGGTGAGCCTTCCCCTTCACGAGGGCGCCGCCGCCTGAGCCCATGTCGCCCCGCGTGAGCGGGGTGCAGCGGGACCGACAGGCAGGGGCCGCCCTCGTGGGGGAGCCCACACCACATCCACGCAACTTCAAGCGTTAGGACACAACTCCGTGGCACACGAGGTGTTGACCGACCTGAGGAAGGTCCGCAACATCGGCATCATGGCCCACATCGATGCCGGCAAGACGACCGTGACGGAACGCATCCTGTTCTACACGGGCATCAACTACAAGATCGGCGAGACCCACGACGGCGCCTCGACGACCGACTGGATGGAGCAGGAGAAGGAGCGCGGGATCACCATCACCTCCGCGGCCGTCACCTGCTTCTGGAAGAACAACCAGATCAACATCATCGACACCCCCGGCCACGTGGACTTCACGGTCGAGGTCGAGCGCTCCCTGCGTGTGCTCGACGGCGCCGTCGCAGTCTTCGACGGCAAGGAGGGCGTGGAGCCCCAGTCCGAGACCGTGTGGCGCCAGGCCGACAAGTACGAGGTCCCCCGCATCTGCTTCATCAACAAGATGGACAAGCTGGGCGCCGACTTCTACTTCTCGGTGCAGACGATCAAGGACCGCCTCAAGGCGACCCCCATCGTCATGCAGCTGCCGATCGGTGCGGAGAACGACTTCGAGGGCAACATCGACCTGCTCTCCATGAAGTCGCTGCACTACCCCGTCAAGGACGCCCAGGGCAACCCGACCCTCGGTGCCATCGTCGAGGAGGGGGAGATCCCCGCCGACCTGATGGACCGCGCCATCGAGTACCGCGAGGCGCTCATGGAGGCGGCGGCCGAGGGCAGCGAGGAGCTGACCGACGCCTACCTCGAGAACGGTGAGCTCTCCGTCGAGCAGATCAAGGAGGGCGTGCGCGCCCTGACGATCGCCGGCAAGGCGTTCCCCGTCTACTGCGGCACCGCGCTGAAGAACATGGGCGTCCAGCCCGTGCTGGATGCGGTCATCGACTTCCTGCCCTCGCCCCTCGACGTCCCCGACGTCACCGGCTTCAAGCCCGGCCACGAGGACGAGGGCGAGACCGAGTCCCGCAAGCCCAGTGAGAACGAGCCCTTCGCGGCCCTGGCCTTCAAGATCGCCGCCCACCCGTTCTTCGGGAAGCTGACGTTCATCCGGGTCTACTCGGGCAAGCTGGACGCGGGCTCCGCGGTCCTCAACTCCACCAAGGGCAAGAAGGAGCGCATCGGGAAGATCTTCCAGATGCACTCCAACAAGGAGAACCCCGTCGAGGAGGCCCACGCGGGCCACATCTACGCGGTGATCGGCCTGAAGGACACCACGACCGGTGACACGCTGTGCGCGGTGGACAAGCCGATCGTCCTGGAGTCGATGACCTTCCCCAAGCCCGTCATCCACGTCGCCGTCGAGCCCAAGTCGAAGGCCGACCAGGAGAAGATGGGCGTCGCCATCCAGAAGCTGGCGGAGGAGGACCCGACCTTCACCGTCGAGCTCGACCCGGAGACCGGCCAGACCGTCATCGGCGGCATGGGCGAGCTCCACCTCGACATCATCGTCGACCGCATGCGTCGCGAGTACAAGGTCGAGGCCAACGTCGGCAAGCCGATGGTCGCCTACCGCGAGACGATCCGGAAGACGGTCGACAAGTTCGAGTACACGCACAAGAAGCAGACCGGCGGTTCCGGCCAGTTCGCGCGCGTGATCATCGCGCTCGAGCCGCTCCCGGCCGACTCCGAGGTGGACTACGAGTTCGTGGACAAGGTGACCGGTGGCCGCGTGCCGCGCGAGTACATCCCCTCCGTGGACCACGGCATCAAGGACGCCATGCAGTCCGGCGTGCTCGCCGGCTACCCCATGGTCGACATCCGTGCGACCCTGCTCGACGGTGCCTACCACGAGGTCGACTCCTCCGAGATGGCCTTCAAGATCGCCGGGTCCATGGCGTTCCGCGAGGCTGCCAAGAAGGCCAAGCCGGTCCTGCTGGAGCCCATCATGGAGGTCGAGGTGCGTACGCCCGAGGAGTACATGGGCGACGTCATCGGCGATCTCAACTCCCGTCGCGGCTCGATCCAGTCCATGGACGAGCAGCACGGCGTGCGCGTCGTCCAGGCGCACGTCCCGCTGTCGGAGATGTTCGGCTACGTCGGCGACCTGCGGTCCAAGACCCAGGGTCGTGCGGTGTACTCGATGCAGTTCGACAGCTACGCCGAGGTCCCCCGGAACGTCGCCGAGGAGATCATCGGGAAGTCTCGGGGCGAGTGAGTCCCACGGGGTCGGATCGACCCCGGTCCGGGAGGGGCGTCGCGGAGACGCCGAGCCCCTCCCGGACCCCCGGCGTGGCGGTGACGGGAGTCGCCGCCACGCCGGGGAGATCCGCCCGACACCAATAGAAAACCCTGTAGGATCTCCTGTCCCGTCGGTGTTACAGTGACACCGAGCCGAAGGCTGAGAGAACATCTACCCGAGTCCAGGAGGACACCAGTGGCGAAGGCCAAGTTCGAGCGCACCAAGCCGCACGTCAACGTCGGCACGATCGGTCACGTTGACCACGGCAAGACCACGCTCACCGCAGCGATCACCAAGGTGCTGCACGACAAGTACCCGGACCTGAACGACTTCACGCCGTTCGACCAGGTCGACAACGCCCCGGAGGAGCGCGATCGTGGCATCACGATCAACGTCTCCCACGTCGAGTACCAGACCGAGAAGCGTCACTACGCACACGTCGACGCCCCCGGCCACGCCGACTACATCAAGAACATGATCACCGGTGCCGCCCAGATGGACGGCGCGATCCTGGTGGTCGCCGCCACCGACGGCCCCATGGCCCAGACCCGCGAGCACGTCCTGCTCGCCCGTCAGGTCGGCGTGCCCACGATCCTGGTCGCCCTCAACAAGGCGGACATGGTCGATGACGAGGAGATGCTGGAGCTCGTCGAGGAGGAGTGCCGCGACCTGCTCAACTCGCAGGGCTTCGACGGTGACAACGCCCCGATCATCCGCGTCTCCGCGCTGAAGGCCCTCGAGGGCGACCCCGAGTGGACCAAGCAGATCGAGGTCCTCATGGACGCCGTGGATGACTACATCCCGACGCCCGAGCGCGACATGGACAAGCCGTTCCTCATGCCCGTCGAGGACGTCTTCACCATCACCGGCCGCGGCACCGTCGTGACCGGCCGTGTGGAGCGCGGCAAGCTGCCGATCAACTCCGAGGTCGAGATCCTGGGCATCCGCCCGACGCAGAAGACCACGGTCACCGGCATCGAGATGTTCCACAAGTCCATGGACGAGGCGTGGGCCGGCGAGAACTGTGGCCTGCTCCTGCGTGGCACCAAGCGCGACGAGGTCGAGCGCGGTCAGGTCGTGGCCAAGCCCGGCTCCATCACGCCCCACACGAAGTTCAAGGGTCAGGTCTACATCCTGAAGAAGGACGAGGGCGGCCGCCACAAGCCGTTCTTCACCAACTACCGCCCGCAGTTCTACTTCCGCACCACGGACGTGACCGGCGTCATCCAGCTGCCCGAGGGCACCGACATGGTCATGCCCGGTGACACCACCGAGATCGACGTCGAGCTGATCCACCCCATCGCGATGGAGCCCGGCCTGGGCTTCGCCATCCGCGAGGGCGGCCACACCGTCGGTTCAGGCCGTGTGACCGAGATCGACGCCTGAGCTGCCTCAGCGTCACAGGAACGAGGGGTTGTCGGAACACCCGGGCGACTGGGTGAACTGACAGGTCTGATCGGTCCCACAGGGGTCTGCCCCCTCCAGCGAGAGCTGGAGGGGGCAGACCCCTTTCTCGTGTGCGTCAGAGCGGAGGACTGTTCCTCTGTCCTCAGTCCTCAGTGCTCAGTCCTCGGGGTCGGGGACGTCCAGTTTGGGATGGGTGAGCACCCGCACGAGCTTCGCGAGCGCCACGGCGATCCCAGCGGTCAGCAGTGCGGAGACGACGACGGCCACGGTGAGCGTCCACGGCCAGTGGTGGTAGTGGGAGAAGACCTTCCCGAAGGTGACCCCGGTGACGATCACCAGACCGAGGAAGAACGTCAGGTAGAAGACGAAGGTGGAGGGGGTGGCGCTCGCGAGTTTCGTCCAGCGGAGCTCGGCTCCGGTGCCGACGAAGCGTCCTTGGGTTGAGAGGCCGGCGGCAGCGACGACATGGGCCTCGATGATGCGTACTGAGCGCCAGTGGGCCTGGAGCTGCCCGAGTTGGATGACGAGGAAGACTCCCAGCCCCCAGGCGGGCAGTGCCAGGTGGGGGACGGTGAGGGAACTGATGTCCTCCATGGAGCTGAGGAATCCACCCAGGACACCGATGTAGGTGAGAGCAGGGCGACGGTGGTCGTGAGGATTGAGGTGCTGATGGAGTTCATGGAGAGGCCTTCGGCCTCGTAGAGGATGCCCAGGGCCTGGATGCGCAGCGCGGGATCCTCGATGTCCTGGGGTGGTGGCGAGGAACTCCAGGGCATCCGCCGCCTGCGATTGCCCGCGGATCCTGATGGTCGGGGTCAGGCCACGCGGGGACGAGGCAGGGTTTGTGCTGGGGCTCCGATGGATGTCCATTCGCGTCCCCTCAGCATTGCCGCCTGCGGCGGGGCAGTGCGCATTCGGCAGGGTAAGCAGATCTTCTCACGAATAGGGATCCCGGGTCGCCCTCGGACATGGTGGTGCCCGGTGACACCACTGAGATCGACGTGGAGCTGGTCCACTCCATCGCGATGGAGCCCGGTCTGGGCTTTGCCATTCGCGAGGGCGGTCACACGGTTCGGTCAGGTCGTGTGACCGAGATCGACGCCTGAGTCGTCGAGTGCCACGGGTGATCGGTGTCTGTTCGACCCGGGAGTCCGTCCCCTCTCCATGTGCTCGCGGCCGAGAGGCGCGTGCTCATGAGTGCTGTCCACCGAGAGTGGATGTGCATTCAGAAGAATATTCATCCAGAGCCGTGCTGCGGGAATCGCGATCGCCGTCCGCCGCAGTACCGCTACTGAGTGAATGCTCGTGCAGATGGCGGTGCGACGTAAGATGCCGAGTCTCAAAATGTGACTGGATGGAATAAATTCATCAGAGATAGCAACCAGGACAACCATGCATAGTTATGCGAAATTTCGAAAGACTTTGAGCAGAGATCGCTGAAAACAATTGGTGATCGACAGGTGAGGTGAACGTGGTTGTCATCAGGGGGTTGATCTAAGACTTGCCGGCTGGTAGGTTCAGCGCAGATCTCATCCGTGGGGCGAGTGCGGTGGCGGCTGTATGCGACTGCTCCGCCCCAGAGCAGAGGAGCTGTGAACCAGATGAGCACTCAGCAACACGGGCGGACCATAGGAGGTCCAGCCCATGCAGCGTCGATGAGACGCTCAAGCAACAGACTCACGAGGTGGCTGTCGCTCGCTGGCGTGGTGGGGCTGGCGGCCACGACGTGGACGGGCGTCGCGGTGGCTTCAGGTGATGACGGAAGCTCCGCGCCCGCGCCGTCGAATGCTGCGGAACAGGTCGTTGTCGCGTCCGACGAGATGCAGTCAGCGGGCGACTCTGCTGCGAAGGTGCCGGGTGAGAAGACGGCTCCCAGCCCGACGCGCACGGAGCCCTCGCCCACGGGCACTTCGGTAACCACAGGGGGTGGGTCCACCGAGACGACTCCGGAGCTCGGAGCAGCGGCGCAGACTGCAACCTCCAGCGCAGCGGGGGCACAGGACGTCCAGATCGCCCCTCTCGCAGCAGCCGCGCCGTTGCAGTGCACTGCCGGGTATGTCTATTCGATCAGCAGTGCCGGTCAACTGCGACAGATTGCCCCCGGCGGCTCCCTGACGGAGGTGGGAAACACTCCCGCGACAGGTTCCGACTTCAACGGATTGGGAATTGGGCCCTCGGGTTCGACGGCGTTCGCCTACCTGCGTCAGACCAGCGACAACGAGCTCGAGACCGCGCGAATCTTCACCTACAACGTCGCCACCGGCGCATGGACGGACACCGGGGACTCCTACGACACGAACTTGGGGAACGCGCTGGTGGCAGGTGCCGTCGACCTTCACTCAGGGATCTACTACTTCGGCGGCTTCACTTCCGATGGTGGCCAATTCAAGATCTGGCAGTATAACGCCGGTGCCAATCCTCGGTTCACTCAGAAGGGCTACATCGCGACCGGTTCGACGAGTTCGAACCAGAACGGTGACATGGCCTTTGACGCGAATGGGAACCTCTTCGTGGTCAGGGGTTCAGGAACGTCGACAACGGTGTACAGCGTGTCGGCTGCCAGCTTCGCGGCAGCATCTGGGAATCAACAGATCCAAGCATCACCATCGACCACCGTGACGACGATGAGCTCCGTCAACGGAGTGGCCTTCGACTCGAGTGGGCGAGCATTCCTCGGTGCGTCTTCGGAACTGCGATCCTATGCGATGCCCTCATGGACCGGCGCGCAGTCCGTGACCAGCAACCTGAGCAGCAGCACAGATCTGGCCTCGTGCTCCTCTCCTGCAACGATCACTGTTCAGAAGGTCGTCGCGGGTCGTGTGAACACGACTGATCAGTTCACGCTCACGCTCAAGGACGGCTCCCAGACTCTCGGGACGGCAACGACAGCAGGGACGGCGATGGGCCTGCAACAGCAGATCGTCGGGCCCCAGCCCACTGAGCGTGGCAAAGTGCTGACCTTCTCCGAGTCGGCGGCTGGTGGTGCCAACCTCAACGCCTACTCGACGACGTACCAGTGCACCGTCGATGGCCAATCGATCGCGGGGGCAAGTGGCACCGGAGCTTCGGGTTCAGTGACGATTCCAGTTTCAGGATCGGAGATCGTGTGCCA
>NZ_CCXH01000240.1 GCF_000820725.1 Actinomyces polynesiensis
CGGCGCCTTCAAGAACGAGCAGCAAGAGGCGCCGACTTTGCCCCTAACGGGCGGTCTTGGGACGGACGCATTCCTCCTCGCTGGTGGTGGACTACTCGCCCTCGCCGGATTCGGGGGATGGATCCACAAGAGGAGGTCCTCGCGGGCGCAGGTGATCTGACCAGGAAGTCGACCCACCCAGAACGGGGATTCGAGCCGCGAGAACACGCAGCTTGGAATCCATGACCATCACACAGACTCGTGCCGTGCGAAGGCGGCGCACATGAAAGGAACACACCCAATGAATACACACCAGAGAGTGGGACGGAGACTCGCAGCATCCTTGGGTGTTGCGGCTCTCGGTCTCGTCGGGGTGGTTGGCGTCGCCAATGCTGATGACACCACTGGCGCGGGCAACATCGATCCGAACCAGCAGGCTTCGCTCACCATCCACAAGTACGACGGAGACACCGGAGAGGCCGGAGACGGCACCGAGATAGAAGACACCTCAGAACTGGGCAACTTCCTGCCGGGCGTTGAGTTCACCATCACGCCGGTGACTGCCAGGGGCAACCAGTCGCTCGCTGTGACCGACCCTGCCGCTTGGGACATCATCTCCGATGCCACGGCAAGTGACGTGACTGCTGTCAACGGCTATGTCTTCGGTACACCGGTCGTGGTCACCACTGGCAATGATGGCTCGGCCACGACGGATCTGTCGCAAGGACTGTACCTGGTTACCGAGACCGGATACGGCGATAATACGATCACCACTCCGGTCGTGCCATTCCTCGTGACCTTGCCACTGCCGCAGTCCAACGGCACTTGGCTCTATGACGTGCACGTGTATCCGAAGAACCAGGTGAGCACCGACGTGCCGACGAAGACGGTCGCCGATCCGACAGGGGGAGTGACGATCGGGTCGACGGTTCCCTGGATCATCTCAGCCCCTGTCCAACCCGACAAGCCGGGTGACATCACCTCCTTCAAGATCACGGACAAGCTTGACGAGCGACTGTCGTTCGTCTCGGCGAACGTCGCTGGCTTCACATTGGACACCGACTACGAGCTTTCCGTCGTCGGCCAGGACGTGACCATCGAGTTCACTGTTGCAGGTGCTGCGAAGTTGACGGCTGGAGATGTCGTGACCATCATGCTGAACACGAAGGTGGAGTCCCTCGGCACTGGTGTCATCCCGAACCAGGCGACTGTGTTCACCAATGACAACGGCGGGAAGACGACCAGCAAGCCCGGTGACCCCGGAACGAACCCGACCACCAACTGGGGCCCGCTCGAGGTGTTGAAGTATGCCGCTGGCGACAAGGAGAAGACGCTCGCCGGAGCAGAGTTCACGGTCTATTCCGACATTGACGCCACCAACGCGGTCGGCACTATTACCACCGGTGCCGACGGCAAGGGCAGTATCGTCCTGTGGGTCGGCAACGATACCGACAAGACGGAGACCTACTACCTGCAGGAAAGCAAAGCCCCCGCTGGTTACGTGCTCGACCCCCAGGTTCGGTCGGTTGTGATCAATGCGGGCGACGCGGCCTCGGTGGTGGTGCAGCAGATCGCCAACACGCAGCAGGGCCATCCGTCCCTGCCACTGACTGGCGCCGATGGACAGCTGCTCGCGTTGATCGGCGGTGGAGCCCTCCTACTGCTCGCAGGTGGTACGGCACTGGTTGCGCGCAAGCGCCGCCACCAGCACTGAGCCACGCCGGCAACGCCCATGTCAGATCTGCGCAGAGTGCCGGGACGCCGGTTCCCGTGATCCTCATGGACGCTGCTGAGCGGCTCGAGTGACCAGAGTGGGTGTGGCGGGGAGGTTTGTTCCTCCCCGCCACACCCATGTCAACGGGAACACATGAAATCAAGGGAAGAACACATGCCAACCCACATATCGCCACGGCACGCATCGAGCCGCTCGACTTCCTCCGGGCGACGCCGTACGGCGAAAGGCTGGCGCTTCCCCATCCTCGCTTTCGTGGCCGGGCTCGCAGCCTGGCTGGGAATGGTTGTTGCCATGTATCCGACTGTCGCCAGCTGGTTCTCGCAGTACGACCAGTCTCGATTGGTCGGCAACTACTCTTCAGAGGTGTCTGAAGGGCTCAATCCGAGTGCTTCCGAGCAGCTCAGGGAGGCTCATGAGTACAACGACGCGCTCACTGCGGGCGCCCTGCTGGAGGCGAACCACCGGGTACCGACCGGGGAAGGCTCGTCCAGCAATGAGGATCTCGACTATGACTCTATCCTCACGGTCGATACGACCGGCGTCATGGCCCGCATCCGGATCCCCTCGATCGACGTCGACCTGCCGATCTATCATGGGACCTCCGATGAGACTCTGGCGAAGGGCATCGGTCATCTGGAGGGCACGTCGCTCCCGGTCGGAGGTGAAGGTACGCACTCCGTGCTCACCGGCCATCGCGGCCTGGCCACCGCCACCCTCTTCACCAACCTCAACAAGGTGATGATCGGCGACACCTTCACCATCGAGGTCCTCGACCAGGTCCTCACCTACCGGGTCTTCGACACCCAGGTCGTGGACCCCGACCAGACCGAGTCGCTGCGCCCGGTGGAGGGTAAGGACTTGGTCACGCTCGTGACTTGCACGCCTCTGGGCATCAACTCCCAGCGCATTCTGGTGACGGGGGAGCGCATCACGCCGACTCCGCAGAAGGACGTGGATGCCGCTGGCGCATCCCCGGACATCCCCGGATTCCCTTGGTGGGCCGTGGCGCTGGCGGGGGGAACGCTTCTGGTTGGCGCGTACATCTGGCATTCCGGCTACCCATCGAGGCCGAAGAACACCAATGCTGATCCTGCCGGTTCCGGTTCGGCGTCGGACGTCACCGGAGACCAGCCCGCTGCCTGACGGTTCCTCGTCGGGTCGGCCGGGACGCCCTCGTCAATGGTGCGAATGCGACCCCGCCCGCCGCATGTCACAACCTCCTGGCTTCGCGACACGCCCGAGTGAGGGGTAGGGTGGATACCCGGTACCGGAGATGGGGCGCGCACGTGGCCCACCGAAGGATGCGGGACACTGCAAGCTGGTCGAACGTTCTCCTGGTTTCCAGGAAGTTTCGTCGGAGCGGATGTGGTGCCCCAGGAGCATCAAGGTCGAAGGGCAGAACCCTTGGGCCTTTCGCTCCCGGGGCTGGTCCCAGGACGTCGCCAGGGTCCCAGTGGACCGGGGTCCGACGTCCCGGAGCCGGATCGCCTCCTGTCGGCGGATTCACACGGGTCCTCAGGTCTCCCGACTTGAAGTGGCTGGTGCGTTTCTGTCAGACTGGTCCGGTTGCCCCGCGCAGGCGGGGCCGATCCAGAAACTCTCTGGGCCGGGCGAAATGCCCTGGTTCTTTGGACAAGACAACGGTCCACCTCCCGGACAGTAGGGGGGAACCGCGGAAGAGTGTGCCTCGCGCAAGCGACACGCCCGAATGCGGGGACCGGTGACGAAGCTGTACGAGAAGAGGTATGACGGCATGGCGGGACAGAAGATCCGCATCCGGCTCAAGTCCTATGACCACGAGGTCATCGACAGCTCCGCGCGCAGGATTGTGGAAACCGTGCAGCGCGCGGGTGCCACGGTCGTGGGCCCGGTGCCGCTGCCGACCGAGAAGAACGTGTTCGTCGTCATTCGGTCGCCCCACAAGTACAAGGACAGCCGCGAGCAGTTCGAGATGCGCACCCACAAGCGGCTCATCGACATCATCGACCCGACGCCGAAGGCCGTCGACTCGCTCATGCGTCTCGACCTCCCCGCGGACGTCAACATCGAGATCAAGCTCTGAGGACATCTGCAATGACAACTGACACCAAGCAGCAGGCGGCGGCGCCCGTGAAGGCGCTGCTCGGCCGCAAGCTCGGCATGACCCAGGTCTGGGACGCCGAAGGGCACCTCGTGCCGCTGACTGTCGTGCAGGTGGGCACCAACGTCGTGACGCAGGTGCGCACCGAGGACACGGACGGCTACTCCGCCGTGCAGCTCGGCTTCGGGGAGATCGATCCCCGCAAGGTGACCAAGCCCCTGGCCGGTCACTTCGACAAGGCCGGGGTTGCCCCCCGCCCGCCACCT
>NZ_CCXH01000241.1 GCF_000820725.1 Actinomyces polynesiensis
CGCAGCCCTCTTCGAGACGGGCCAGAAGGTCGACGTCTCGGGCAACACCAAGGGCAAGGGGTTCGCGGGCGTCATGAAGCGCCACGGGTTCCACGGTGACAGCGCCTCCCACGGCGCCCACCGCAACCACCGCAAGCCCGGCTCCATCGGCGCGTGCGCCACCCCCGGTCGCATTTTCAAGGGCCAGCGCATGGCCGGCCGCATGGGCAACGCCCGCCGAACCATCCAGAACCTGACGATCCAGGCCGTGGACACCGACAAGGGGCTGCTGCTCATCAGCGGCGCCATCCCGGGTCCCAAGAACGGCGTCGTCCTGGTTCGCTCCTCCGTGAAGGGTGCGTGATCATGTCCGACGCTCGTACCGTTGACGTCCTGGACGTCGCAGGCAAGAAGGTCGGCAGCGCCGACCTCCCTGCCTCGGTCTTCGACGTTCCGACGAACATCCCGCTGATCCACCAGGTCGTCGTGGCACAGCTCGCTGCCGCCCGTCAGGGCACGCACGCGACCAAGACGCGCGGCCAGGTCGCCGGCGGCGGCAAGAAGCCGTACCGCCAGAAGGGCACCGGCAACGCCCGCCAGGGTTCGATCCGCGCCCCCCAGTACAACGGCGGTGGCACCGTGCACGGACCCCAGCCGCGTGACTACTCGCAGCGGACCCCCAAGAAGATGAAGGTCGGCGCCCTGCGCGGCGCCCTCTCGGACCGCGCCCGCAACGGCCGGGTCCACGTCGTGACCTCGCTGTTCGAGGGTGACAAGCCCTCCACGAAGACCGCGCTCGCCACCCTGCGTTCCATCGTCGAGGACCGCAAGGCCCTCGTCGTCCTGGAGCGCACGGATGAGCTCACGGTGCTCAGCCTGCGCAACGTCCCTGAGGTCCACATCCTGTGGGCCGATCAGCTGAACACCTACGACGTGCTCGACAACGACGACGTCGTGTTCACCGAGGGCTCCCTGGCGACCTTCCTCGGCACCAAGGAGGAGACCAAGTGAGCACCATCGAGGCGGGCAAGAACCCCCGCGACATCATCCTCAAGCCCGTCGTCACCGAGAAGTCCTCGGTGCTGATGGACCAGGGCAAGTACACCTTCGAGGTGGACCCCCGGGCCACCAAGACCGAGATCAAGATCGCCATCGAGAAGATCTTCGGTGTCAAGGTGGGAGCGGTCGCGACCCAGAACCGCAAGGGCAAGGTCTACCGCACCCGTGACGGCATCGGCAAGCGCAAGGACGTCAAGCGGGCCATCGTCACCGTCCGCCAAGGCACCATCGACATCTTCGGCGAGCAGGCCTGAGGCCCGCTGGAGAGGTAGAGGAACATCATGGGAATCCGCAAGTACAAGCCCACGACGCCCGGCCGTCGCGGCTCGAGCGTGTCCGACTTCGCCGAGATCACGCGCTCCGAGCCCGAGAAGTCGCTGGTCCGCCCGCTGCACAAGACCGGTGGCCGCAACGCCAACGGTCGCGTGACCTCACGCCACCGCGGTGGCGGTCACAAGCGCGCCTACCGGGTCATCGACTTCCGTCGTCATGACAAGGACGGCGTGCCGGCCAAGGTCGCCCACATCGAGTACGACCCGAACCGCACCGCCCGCATCGCGCTGCTGCACTACGCCGATGGCGACAAGCGCTACATCCTGGCCCCGGCCAAGCTGAACCAGGGTGACCGCGTCGAGGCCGGCGCCGGCGCCGACATCAAGCCCGGCAACTGCCTGCCCCTGCGCAACATTCCGCTGGGCACCGTGGTCCACGCCGTCGAGCTCCAGCCCGGCGGCGGTGCCAAGATCGCCCGCTCCGCAGGCTCCTCCGTGCAGCTGGTCGCCAAGGAAGGGCGTTTCGCGCAGCTGCGCATGCCCTCCGGGGAGATCCGCAACGTGGAGATCACCTGCCGCGCGACGATCGGCGAGGTCGGCAACTCCGACCACTCCAACATCAACTGGGGCAAGGCCGGTCGCAACCGGTGGAGGGGCAAGCGCCCCCACGTCCGTGGTGTCGTCATGAACCCGGTGGACCACCCGCACGGCGGTGGCGAGGGCAAGACGTCCGGCGGACGTCACCCCGTCAGCCCGTGGGGCCAGCCCGAGGGCCGTACCCGTCGTCCGAACAAGGCCAGCGACAAGCTCATCGTGCGTCGTCGCCGGACCGGCAAGAAGCGCTGATAGGGAGCTGGAACAATGCCGCGCAGTTTGAAGAAGGGCCCGTTCGTCGACGACCATCTGCTCAAGAAGGTCGACGCCGCGAACGACACCGGCTCTAAGAGTGTCATCAAGACTTGGTCGCGCCGTTCGGTCATCACCCCGGATTTCCTGGGTCTGACCTTCGCCGTCCACGACGGCCGCAAGCACGTTCCCGTGTTCGTCACGGAGGCCATGGTGGGTCACAAGCTCGGAGAGTTCGCCCCCACGCGGACCTTCCGCAGCCACGACAAGGACGACCGCAAGGGACGTCGGCGCTGAGCCGGCCCCGAGGAAGAAGAGGCAGATTTCATGGAAGCCAAGGCGCAGGCGCGGTACGTCCGTGTCACGCCCCAGAAGGCTCGCCGTGTCGTGAACGAGGTTCGCGACAAGGCCGCCCTGGAGGCCGCCGACATTCTGCGGTTCGCCCCGCAGGCCGTAGCTACTGACGTCCGGAAGGTGCTGCTCAGCGCCGTGGCCAACTCCAAGGTCAAGGCAGAGCTCGCCGGGGAGACCTTCGACGAGGCGGACCTCCGTGTCCTGGAGGCCTACGTCGACGAGGGCCCGACGATGAAGCGGTTCCGCCCGCGTGCCCAGGGGCGCGCCGGCCGGATCCTCAAGCGCTCCAGCCACATCACCATCGTGGTGGGCACCAAGGACGACAAGAAGAAGGGAGACCGGTAATGGGTCAGAAGGTCAACCCCACCGGGTTCCGACTGGGAATCACCACCGACCACCGGTCCCACTGGTTCTCCGACTCCACGACCAAGGGTCAGCGTTACGCCGACTACGTGGCCGAGGACGTCGCGATCCGCAAGACGCTCTCCGAGAGCCTCGAGCGCGCCGGGATCTCCAAGGTCGACATCGAGCGCACGCGTGACCGCGTCCGCGTCGACCTGCACACCGCCCGTCCGGGCATCGTCATCGGGCGCCGCGGCGCGGAGGCCGACCGCCTCCGTCAGAGCCTGGAGAAGCTCACCGGCAAGCAGGTCCAGCTGAACATCCTCGAGGTCAAGAACCCCGACCTGGATGCCCAGCTCGTGGCCCAGGGGATCGCCGAGCAGCTCGCTGCCCGCGTCTCCTTCCGCCGCGCGATGCGCAAGGGTATCCAGTCGGCCCAGCGCGCCGGTGCCAAGGGGATCCGCGTGCAGGTCGCCGGCCGCCTGGGCGGCGCCGAGATGAGCCGCTCGGAGTTCTACCGCGAGGGACGCGTGCCGCTGCACACGCTGCGCGCCAACATCGACTACGGCCTCCACGAGGCCCGCACCACCTTCGGACGCATCGGCGTGAAGGTGTGGATCTACAAGGGTGACATCACCGAGCGCGAGTACGCCCGCCAGCAGGCGGAGCAGCAGACCCGCGGTGGCGCACGTCGCGGCGAGCGCCGCGGTGGCCCGCGTCGTGGTGGTCGTCCCCAGGACAACGCCCAGCCGCAGCAGCAGGCCCCCGAGGCCCAGCCCGCGGCTGCTGAGACCGGATCGGAGGCCTGAGCCCGATGCTCGTTCCCCGTCGGACCAAGTACCGCAAGCAGCACCGTCCGCACCGTACCGGTGCGGCCTCGGGTGGAACCGAACTGGCGTTCGGTGACTACGGGATCCAGGCCCTTGAAGGCGCCTACGTCACCAACCGTCAGATCGAGGCGGCCCGTATCGCGATGACCCGTCACGTCAAGCGTGGTGGCAAGGTGTGGATCAACATCTTCCCCGACCGCCCGCTGACCAAGAAGCCCGCCGAGACCCGCATGGGTTCCGGCAAGGGCGCCGTGGAGTGGTGGGTCGCCCCCGTCAAGCCCGGACGCATCATGTTCGAGCTGGGTGGCGTGTCCGAGCCGCTCGCGCGCGAGGCCATGCGCCGCGCCCAGCACAAGCTTCCGATGAAGACCCGTTTCGTGGTCCGAGAGGGTGGTGACATCTGATGGCTGAGAAGGGTCTGACCACCGCTGACCTCGATGCCATGGACGACGCCCAGCTGTCCAAGGAGCTCGAGAAGGCGAAGGCCGAGCTGTTCAACCTTCGCTTCTCCCAGGCCGTGGGCTCCCTGGAGGACCACGGCCGCATGAAGAGTGTGCGCCGAGACATCGCCCGCATCTACACCATCGCGCGCGAGCGGGAGCTTGGCTTCCGCACCGCCCCGAGCACCGAGGAGTGAGTCGAGTGTCCGAGAGCACCGACCAGGTCGTGCGCAACGACCGCAAGGTCCGTCGCGGGTACGTCACCAGCGACAAGATGGACAAGACCGTCGTCGTCGAGATCGAGGACCGCGTCAAGCACGCCCTCTACGGCAAGGTCATGCGCAAGAGCAAGAAGGTCAAGGTGCACGACGAGGCCAACGAGTGCCACGTCGGGGACCTGGTCCTCATCATGGAGACCCGACCGCTGTCCGCCACGAAGCGCTGGCGGGTCGTGGAGATCCTCGAACAGGCGAAGTGACCTTCGCCCACCAGACCATCATCCGTTCGGCCAGGCTCGGCCGGTGGGGGAACACCCACCGCGCTGAGAACCGGCTCGACGACAGGAGTCACACAAAATGATCCAGCAGGAGTCGCGACTGAAGGTCGCCGACAACACAGGTGCCAAGGAGATCCTGACCATCCGTGTTCTCGGTGGCTCGGGTCGGCGCTACGCGGGAATCGGCGACACGATCGTCGCGACCGTGAAGGACGCCATCCCCGGCGGCAACGTCAAGAAGGGTGAAGTCGTCAAGGCGGTCATCGTGCGCACGCGCAAGGAGACCCGCCGCCCCGACGGTTCCTACATCCGTTTCGACGAGAACGCGGCCGTCATCCTCAAGAGCGATGGCGAGCCCCGTGGAACGCGCATCTTCGGCCCCGTGGGCCGCGAGCTGCGCGACAAGAAGTTCATGCGAATCGTCTCTCTCGCTCCGGAGGTGATCTGATGGCAGCGAAGATCCGCAAGGGTGACCTGGTCGAGGTCGTCCGTGGACGCACATCGGACGACAAGTTGCTGGCCCAGCGCAACGCCCGTCGCCAGGAGGAGGGGCTCGAGCCCCTCAAGCCCGGCGACAAGGGCAAGCAGGGTCGCGTCATCAAGGTCTTCCCCGCCGAGGAGAAGGTCCTCGTCGAGGGCGTGAACCTCAAGACGCGCCACGTGCGCCAGGGTCAGACCCAGGGTTCCACCGGGGGCATCGAGACGGTCGAGGCACCGATCTCGCTGTCCAAGGTCGCCCTCGTCGACCCCGACACCAAGCAGCGCGTTCGCGTCGGTTTCCGTGAGGACATCGTCGAGCGCGACGGCCGCACCCGCACCGTCCGGGTCCGCGTGACCCGCGGTGGCGCCGCGCGCGGCATCGAGCAGGGCAAGGAGATCTGAGCATGGCCCCGCGTCTCAAGGAGAAGTACCAGTCGGAGGTGCGCACCGCGCTCCGCGACGAGTTCAAGCACCCCAACGTCATGGAGGTCGGCGGTCTGGTCAAGATCGTCGTCAACATGGGCGTGGGCGAGGCCGCCCGTGACCACAAGGCGCTCGAGGGCGCGATCCACGACCTCACGCTGATCACCGGCCAGAAGCCGGTGACCACCAAGGCCAAGAAGTCCATCGCGCAGTTCAAGCTCCGTGAGGGTCAGCCCATCGGCGCCCACGTCACGCTGCGTGGGGACCGCATGTGGGAGTTCCTCGACAGGCTGCTCTCCACGGCCCTGCCGCGTATCCGTGACTTCCGCGGACTCTCGCCCAAGCAGTTCGACGGCCAGGGCAACTACACCTTCGGCCTCACCGAGCAGTCCATGTTCCACGAGATCGACCAGGACTCCATCGACCGCGTCCGCGGCATGGACATCACGGTCGTCACCTCGGCCGCCACCGACGCTGAGGGCCGTGCCCTCCTGCGCCACCTCGGCTTCCCCTTCAAGGAGGACTGACCACATGGCCAAGACGTCCCTCAAGATCAAGGCCGCCCGCACCCCGAAGTTCAAGGTGCGCGGCTACACCCGGTGCAACCGGTGCGGTCGCCCGCGCTCGGTGTACCGCAAGTTCGGACTCTGCCGCGTGTGCCTGCGCGAACTGGCCCTCAAGGGCGAGCTCCCCGGCATCACCAAGAGCAGCTGGTAATCACTACGTCGTAGGTCCCGGGGTGACCCGGCGGAAACCGCGACGAGGAAGGGGATAAGTCCCCCATGACAATGACTGATCCGATCGCAGACATGCTGACGCGTCTGCGCAATGCGAACTCGGCCCACCACGACACGGTCTCCATGCCGTCGTCGAAGCTCAAGGCCGCGATCGCTGACATGCTGGTCGAGGAGGGCTACATCGCCTCATCCTCGGTCGAGGATGCCCGCGTCGGGCAGACGCTGACGCTGACCCTCAAGTACGGCTCGCACCGCGAGCGTGCCATCGAGGGCCTGCAGCGCGTCTCCAAGCCCGGTCTGCGCGTGTATGCCAAGTCCACCAACCTGCCCAAGGTCCGCGGCGGCCTGGGCGTGGCGATCCTGTCCACGTCCTCCGGCCTGCTGACAGACCGCCAGGCGGCCGACAAGGGCGTGGGCGGGGAAGCCCTCGCCTACGTCTGGTGATGAGGAGCCTGAACGATGTCGCGTATTGGTAGGAATCCCATCACCATCCCCGGAGGCGTCGAGGTCTCGGTGGACGGCTCGACCGTCACGGTCAAGGGCCCCAAGGGCCAGCTGACCCACACCGTCGCCGCCCCGATCACCGTGGAGGTCTCCGACGGCCAGGTCCAGGTGTCCCGTCCCGATGACGAGCGCGCCTCGCGTTCGCTCCACGGCCTGACCCGCACCCTGATCGCCAACATGATCACCGGCGTCACCGAGGGCTACAAGAAGCAGCTCGAGATCACCGGTACCGGCTACCGCGTGGTCCCCAAGGGCAAGGGCATGGAGTTCTCGCTCGGCTTCTCCCACACGGTCCCCGTCGAGGCCCCCGAGGGCATCGAGTTCACCGTCGACTCCCAGACCAAGTTCACGGTCTCGGGCATCGACAAGCAGCTGGTCGGCGAGACCGCCGCGAGGATCCGCAAGCTCAAGAAGCCGGAGCCCTACAAGGGCAAGGGCATTCACTACGTGGGCGAGAACATCCGCCGCAAGGTCGGAAAGGCTGGTAAGTGATGGCGTACTCCGTCAAGGGCAAGGGCAAGGCCATCGCGCGCAAGCGCCGCCACCAGCGTCTCCGCAAGAGGGTGTCCGGCACCTCCGAGCGCCCCCGTCTGGTCGTCACCCGTTCCAACCGTCACATGGTGGCCCAGGTCGTGGACGACAGCGTCGGCCACACCCTGGTCTCCGCCTCGACGATGGAGGATGACATCCTCGCGTCGGAGGGCACCAAGGTCGACAAGGCCCGCCGCGTGGGCACCCTGGTCGCCGAGCGCGCCAAGGCCGCCGGCATCGACTCGGTGGTCTTCGACCGCGGTGGCAACAAGTACCACGGCCGCGTCGCGGCTGTCGCGGAGGCCGCCCGCGAGGGCGGACTCGAGCTGTGATGGCGACTGAGGAAAGAGAGAGCATCTGATGGCTGCACCGCAGCGAGGCAGGACAGGTGGTCAGGGCGGCCCCGAGCGCAGCGAGCGCGACGGCGAGCGTCGTGACCGTCGCGGGGGTGGGCGCGGCGACCGCCGCGACAACCGTCGCAACGAGGAGAAGAACCAGTACATCGAGCGCGTCGTGACGATCAACCGCGTCTCCAAGGTGGTCAAGGGCGGACGTCGGTTCTCCTTCACCGCCCTGGTGGTCGTGGGTGACGGCGAGGGCACGGTCGGCGTCGGCTACGGCAAGGCCAAGGAGGTCCCCATGGCCATCGCCAAGGGGGTCGAGGAGGCCAAGAAGAGCTTCTTCCGCGTCCCCATGGTCCGCCGCACCATCACCCACCTGGTCCAGGGCAGCGACGCCGCCGGCGTCGTGCTCCTGCGCCCGGCCGCACCCGGCACCGGCGTCATCGCCGGCGGCCCCGTGCGCGCCGTGCTCGAGGCCGCGGGTGTCCAGGACGTGCTGACCAAGTCGCTGGGCTCCAGCAACGCGATCAACATCGTGCACGCCACGGTTGACGCCCTCAAGCAGCTCGAGCAGCCGGAGGCCGTCGCGGCCCGCCGTGGGCTCCCGCTGGAGCGCGTCGCGCCGGCAGCCATGCTGCGCG
>NZ_CCXH01000242.1 GCF_000820725.1 Actinomyces polynesiensis
GCTGCGCGCCCGCGCCGAGGGCGAGGCCGAGGCCCGCGCCAAGGCCGAGGACGCCGAGGCGAGCAAGGCCGCGTCTGGGGTGAGCGAGTGATGTCGAACCTGAAGATCACGCTGGTCAAGTCCACGATCGGCGCGAAACAGAACATGAAGGACACGCTGCGCACCCTCGGGCTGCGCAAGATCGGCCAGGACGTCGTGCGTGAGGACACCGCCAGCATCCGCGGCGCGATCCTCACGGTGCGCCACCTGGTCACCGTTGAGGAGGTCGACTGACCATGGCGGACTCCACGTCCAAGAAGGCCAAGGCCACGACCGAGAAGGTCCAGGTCCTCAAGCTCCACCACCTCCGCCCGGCGCCCGGCGCCAAGACGGCGAAGACCCGCGTGGGTCGTGGTGAGGGTTCCAAGGGCAAGACCGCCGGTCGCGGCACCAAGGGCACCAAGGCCCGCTACCAGGTCCCGGCGCGTTTCGAGGGTGGCCAGATGCCGCTCCACATGCGCCTGCCGAAGCTGCGCGGGTTCACCAACCCGTTCCGCGTCGAGTACCAGGTGGTGAACCTCGGCAAGCTCCAGGAGCTGTTCCCCGAGGGCGGCAAGGTCACCGTCGAGGACCTCGTCGCACGCAGTGCGGTCCGCGGGGGACACCCCGTGAAGCTGCTCGGCTCGGGCGACGTCACCTCGAAGTTCGAGGTCGAGGTCGACTCCTGGTCGGGTTCCGCCGAGGAGAAGATCACGAAGGCCGGCGGCACCCTCACGGTGCGCTGACCTGACAGGAGGGGGTGGTCCGGGAGTCTCCCGGCCACCCCCTCCGCACGTCCCCCGCGCCGGGACCCCGGTCCCCGGAGCGGGAACCAGCCTCCCCGCACGCGGGGATCCGCGAGCGGGAGGGGGCCGCCCTCGTCAATGGGGCGGTGTTCACGGACCCCGGACGTTCTCGGGTAGGCTGTCCGAGGTCGTCCCCACCCCCGTTCGCGGGGCCATCACACAGAGGAGGAAGCCGTGTTCAGCGCGTTCGCACAGGCATTCCGCACCCCCGACCTCCGTCGGAAGCTCCTGTTCACCCTGATGATCATGGGATTCTTCCGGATGGGGTCGTTCATCCCCACACCCGGGGTTGACTCGCCTGCCGTGCAGGTCTGTGTGGCCCAGCAGGACCAGGCGTCACTGCTCGACCTGGTGAACCTCTTCTCCGGCGGCGCGCTGATGCAGCTGTCGATCTTCGCGCTGGGGATCATGCCCTACATCACCGCGTCGATCATCATCCAGCTGCTGCGGGTGGTCATCCCCCGCTTCGACGACCTCCACAAGGAGGGCCAGACCGGGCAGTCGACGCTGACGCAGTACACGCGCTACCTGACGATCTTCCTCGGTGTCCTCCAGTCGACGACCATGATCTCCCTGGCGCGGTCCGGCCAGCTGTTCCCCGGGTGCTCCGAGGACATCATCTCCGACCGGTCCGTGACGGGCTTCCTCATCATGCTCATCGTCATGACGGCCGGCACGGCGGTCATCATGTGGCTCGGCGAGCTCATCACCGAGCGCGGCATCGGCAACGGCATGTCCCTGCTGATCTTCACCTCCATCACCGCCACCCTGCCGGCCCACCTGTTCTCCATCGGGCGTGGCGGCAGCTGGGGCAAGGTCTTCGTCATCGTCCTGATCATCCTGGCGATCGCCGTCGCGGTGGTCTTCGTCGAGCAGGCCCAGCGGCGCATCCCCGTCCAGTACGCCAAGCGCATGGTCGGGAGGCGTCAGTACGGTGGGTCCACCACCTACATCCCCCTGAAGATCAACATGTCCGGCGTCATCCCCGTGATCTTCGCGTCCTCGCTCCTGGCCCTGCCGCCGATGGTCGCCCAGTTCGGGGACCAGACCTCGGGGTGGGTCCAGTGGATCTCCGCGAACTTCAACCACCAGTCGGCGCCCTACCTGGCGATCTACTCGGTGCTGATCCTCTTCTTCGCCTTCTTCTACACCTCGATCACCTTCAACCCCGACGAGGTCTCGGACAACATGAAGCGCTACGGCGGCTTCATCCCCGGCTACCGGGCCGGACGACCCACGGCGGAGTACCTGCGCTACGTCATCAACAGGATCACCTCGGCGGGTGCCCTGTACCTGGTGGTCGTGGCCCTCCTGCCCTCCCTGCTGATGATCCCCCTGAAGCTGACCGGCACGCAGCTGCCCTTCGGTGGCACGACGCTGCTGATCATCGTCGGCGTCGGTCTGCAGACGGTCAAGGAGATCAACACCCAGCTCCAGCAACACCACTACGAAGGATTCCTGCGATGACCACCATCGTCCTGCTCGGCCCCCCCGGAGCCGGCAAGGGCACCCAGGCAGCCCGCATCTCGGAGCGCCTCGGCATCCCCGCGATCTCCACCGGCGAGATCTTCCGCGCCAACATCACCGAGGGCACCGAGCTCGGCGAGCGCGCCAAGTCCTTCATCGACCGCGGTGAGTTCGTCCCCGACTCGGTGACCGACCCGATGGTGCGGGCGCGCCTCGCGGCTCCCGACACCGCTCCCGGGTTCCTCCTGGACGGCTACCCCCGCACCCTCGACCAGGCCCACGCGCTGCGCGACATGCTGGCCGACCTCGGACGCACCCTCGACCTGGTCCTCGAGATCGAGGTCGACGAGGACGAGGTCGTCTCCCGGATGCTGCGTCGCGCGGACGAGCAGCACCGCGCCGACGACACCGAGCCGGTCATGCGCCACCGCCTGGAGGTCTACCACGCCCAGACCGAGCCGATGGCCACCTACTACGCCGACCAGGACCTCCTCGAGGTCGTCGACGGCACCGGCACGGTGGACGAGGTCTCCGAGCGCATCTTCGCGGTCATCGACTCCGTCACCGCTGCGTCGGAGGGCTACGAGGCACCCCAGCCCGACGAGTGGGCCGCCGCCCACCCCGAGGGCGAGGGCGAGTGCTGCGGGGCAGAGCCCGACCCCGAGGAGGACTGAGCGCGGTGTCGCGCATCCAGCTCAAGACCAGGGAGCAGGTGCGCCACATGCGTCGCGCCGGCCTGGTCGTGGCGGACATCCACAGGGCGCTGCGTGAGGCGGCCGTCCCCGGCGTCACCACCCGCGAACTCGACGGCGTCTCCGCACGCGTCATCGCCGAGCACGGGGCGAAGTCGAACTTCCTCGGCTACTTCGGGTACCCGGCCACGGTGTGCATCTCCGTCAACGACACGGTCGTCCACGGGATCCCCGACGATCGTGTGCTCGAGTCGGGCGACCTCGTCAGCTTCGACTGCGGGGCCTACCTGGAGGTCGACGGCCGGCAGTGGCACGGGGACGCGGCGTTCACGATGATCATCGGTGGTGACGCGGCGGGTACGCAGCGGCGTCGCCAGCTCAACGCGGTCACCGAGGAGTCGATGTGGGCGGCACTGGCCGCCCTGGCCTCCGCCCGGCGTCTGTCCGCGGTGGGGGACGCGGTGGAACGGGTCGTGGAGGAGCACGCCGGGAGTGACGGCTGGGAGGCCGGCATCATCGAGGACTACACCGGGCACGGCATCGGCACTGCCATGCACCAGGATCCCGACGTGCTGAACTACCGCGCACGGGGGATCTCCCCGAGGCTTCGCAAGGGGATGGTGCTCGCGGTCGAGCCGATGCTGGTCGGCGGCGACATCGAGACTGTCACCCTGGACGACGACTGGACCGTGAAGACCCTGGACGGCGCGGACGCCGCCCACTGGGAGCACACGATCGCGCTGCTGGACGACGGGGTGAGCGTGCTCACCGCCGTCGACTCCGGTGCCGCCGGACTTGCCCCCTACGGTGTGACGCCAATCAGCCTGGACTGACGGGGCACGCGGCGGGAGCCACCGCCCGGGTGCGTCGGTTCCGTCGCGCGGGTGGACCACCCGCACCGGCACCCGCCGCCCCCAGCACCCGCCGCCCCCTGCGCCTCGCCGGGTCGGGCCCCCGCGTGAGGGACCTGACACACTGCCCGCTACCCTGAACTCCCGCCATGCCGTACAGTGGACAGTCGGGCATGCGCGCCCGTACACCCGTGCGCGAGCAGGGGGTCGGGGCGTCCCCGTCGTGGTCCCCGGACCGCGGACCCACCCGATTGCAGAGGACAGACGGAGGACATGGCGAAGAAGGACGGCGTCATCGAGATCGAGGGCACGGTCGTGGAGGCCCTGCCGAATGCGATGTTCCGCGTGGAGCTGGGCAATGGGCACGTCGTGCTCGCCCACATCTCCGGCAAGATGCGGCAGCACTACATCCGGATCCTCCCCGAGGACCGCGTCGTCGTCGAGCTCAGCCCGTACGACCTCACCAGGGGTCGCATCGTCTACCGCTACAAGTAACCAACCGTTCGCGAGCGCCGCACACGCGCGGCGGAGGTAAGAACCCATGAAGGTCAAGCCGAGTGTCAAGAAGATCTGTGACAAGTGCAAGGTGATCCGTCGCCACGGCAACGTCATGGTGATCTGCGACAATCCGCGACACAAGCAGCGCCAGGGCTGAGTCCCGCACTGCAGCAGCACCCCGGGCGTCAGCCCGACAGCACACCACCAGCCGCCCTCGTGCGGGACCCCCGGTTCGGAGGCCGGGGCCGGACGCCAGTCCGGATGGCGGTGTGACGGCCTCCGAGAACCACTGGAGCAACAAGATGGCACGTATTGCCGGCGTCGACCTCCCCCGCGAGAAGCGGCTCGAGATCGCGCTCACCTACATCTACGGAGTCGGACGCACGCGCGCCGCGGAGACCCTCGCGGCCACCGGCGTGAGCCCCGACGTCCGGGTCAAGGACGCGACCGAGGAGGACATGGTCAAGCTCCGCGACTACATCGAGGGCAACTTCAAGGTCGAGGGTGACCTGCGCCGTGAGGTGCAGGCCGACATCCGCCGCAAGATCGAGATCGGTTCCTACCAGGGTCTGCGCCACCGTCGTGGCCTTCCCGTGCACGGCCAGCGCACCAAGACGAACGCGCGCACCCGCAAGGGTCCCAAGCGCACCGTCGCGGGCAAGAAGAAGGCCACGAAGTAACGGACCAGTCCGGGGACCCCGAGTCCCGGCGCATCGACCCAGAAGGAACTGAAACACATGGCTGCAAAGACCACCCGCTCCGCCACCGCGGCACGCAAGCCGCGCCGCAAGGAGCGCAAGAACGTCACGCACGGCAACGCGTACATCAAGTCCACGTTCAACAACACGATCGTCTCCATCACCGACCCCACCGGGGCCGTCCTCGCCTGGGCCTCCTCCGGCCAGGTCGGGTTCAAGGGCTCGCGCAAGTCCACCCCGTTCGCCGCGCAGCTGGCCGCCGAGGCCGCCGCGCGTCGTGCCCAGGAGCACGGGGTCAAGAAGGTCGACGTCTTCGTCAAGGGTCCCGGCTCCGGCCGTGAGACCGCGATCCGTTCCCTCGGGGCCGCTGGCCTCGAGGTCGGGTCCATCCAGGACGTCACCCCGCAGGCGCACAACGGCGCCCGTCCCCCCAAGCGCCGTCGCGTCTGAGCGCGTGCCAGGGGTGTGCCAGCACCCCCACGTCTGAGTGAGTCCGGGGCGCCGCAGCGCGCGACGGCCCCGGCCCACCCACCACCCCCTGTCCCGCGAGAGCGGGAACCCTATCCGGCGTCATATGGCGGTCGCCGGGAAGAAAGGACCAAGACGTGCTCATTGCAGAGCGACCCATCCTGACCGAGGAGAAGGTCAGCGACTTCCGCTCCCGCTTCACCCTCGAGCCCCTCGAGCCCGGGTTCGGGTACACGCTGGGCAACTCCCTGCGACGGACCCTGCTCTCCTCGATCCCCGGGGCGGCCGTGACCTCCATCCGCATCGATGGAGTGCCCCACGAGTTCCGCACCATCGAGGGCGTGAAGGAGGATGTCGCAGAGATCATCCTCAACATCAAGCAGATCGTGCTCTCCTCGGAGAACGACGAGCCGGTGGTCATGTACCTGCGCAAGGCGGGCCCCGGCCCCGTCCTCGCCGGTGACATCACCCCGCCCGCGGGCGTCGAGATCCACAACCCCGACCTGCACCTGGCGACCCTCAACGAGACGGGCAAGCTGGAGATCGAGCTGACGGTCGAGCGTGGCCGTGGCTACGTGTCCGCCGCCCAGAACAAGGATCCCCAGGCGGAGATCTCCCGCATCCCGATCGACTCGATCTACTCGCCCGTCCTCAAGGTGACCTACAAGGTCGAGGCGACCCGTGTCGAGCAGCGCACCGACTTCGACCGCCTCGTCATCGACGTGGAGACCAAGCCGGCGATCAGCCCGCGTGACGCACTGGCCTCGGCCGGCAAGACGCTGGTGGAGCTGTTCGGGCTCATGCGTGAGCTCAACGAGGAGGCGGAGGGCATCGAGGTCGGTCCCTCGACCACGGACGCCACCCTCGCGGCGGACCTGGCCCTGCCGATCGAGAACCTCAACCTGCAGTCGCGTTCCTACAACGCGCTGCGTCGTCGGGGCATCCTCACCGTCGGCGAGCTCGTGGCCCACTCCGAGGCCGACCTGCTCGACATCCGCAACTTCGGCACGAAGTCCATCGAGGAGATCAAGGAGGCCCTCGCGGCCCTCGGGATGACCCTCAAGGACTCGGCGCTGCCGTCGGGTGCCGATGACGATGATTCGGGTTCCATCCAGTTCAGCGACGACCAGTCCTTCTGACCCGGCCCGTCGTACCCAGCCACTTCACATTTCCGTAGGAGACACCAATGCCCACCCCCAAGAAGGGCGCCCGTCTGGGTGGAAGCCCGGCCCACCAGAAGCTGATCCTGGCGAACCTGGCCACCCAGCTCATCGAGCACCGCGCGATCACCACGACCGAGGCCAAGGCGAAGACCCTGCAGCCCTTCGTCGAGAAGCTGGTCACCAAGGCGCGTCGCGGTGACATGCACGCACGACGCACGGTCGCCAAGACCATCACCGACAAGGACGCGGTCTACGAGCTGTTCGACGTCATCGCCCCGGCGATCGACCCCGAGCGCGCCGGCGGCTACACGCGCCTGACCCGCGTCGGCGACCGCAGGGGCGACAACGCCCCCATGATGCGCATCGAGCTCGTCCTGGAGAAGGTCGAGAAGAAGGCCGTCGTGGCCGCCGCCGACCGCACCGCCGCCAAGGCCGCCGCCGAGGAGTCCGAGGACAACACCCTCGCCACCGAGGCCGCTGAGGCCGAGGTCGCCGCCGACGAGCGCGCCGAGGAGGCCCGCGAGGCCGGAGACCTGGAGAAGGCCAACGAGGCCGACGAGCTGGCCGCCGAGGCCGGCAAGGAGGTCGACGCGGCGGAGGAGGCCGAGTCCGAGGTCGAGACCGCCGAGACCGAGGCCGAGGCCTCCGTCGTGGCCGATGACGCCGAGAAGGCCGCTGAGGCTGCCTTCGAGCGCGCCGAGGAGGCCCGCGAGGTCGGTGACCTGGAGAAGGCCAACGAGGCCGATGAGGTTGCGGAGGCTGCCGGCGAGGCCGCCACCGCCGCCGAGGAGGCCGAGGAGAAGTGACCTGACCCCGTCCTCCGACGAGGGCGGGACCGGTTGGGGGCCGGGTGTGACGGTGACGTCGCACCCGGCCCCTTCTCCGTTCCGGGTCGCTGCTGCCCGGCGCACCAGCTGACGTGGCCGGACCGCCTGGTTCGTGCTCTGGACTGGCACGACTGTCTGTTCGGTGGCCGGGTCTGCCACGACTGTCCACTTGGTGGGGCTGTTGGTGGCACGATTGTCCGTTTCGTGAGGGGCGTCCTGGGGTGGCTGCGGACGATGGCGCGCCTCTACCTCTCTGACCTGCTGAAACAGTGGCGATTCTCGTGTTCGTCGGAGTGGGCTGAGCGGCTCCGCCGACGAAATGGGCAGTTGTGGCACCGTTTTGCCACCGCTCTCCACTTCGTCGAGCTGTGGTGGCACGACGGTCTGTTCGGTGGCGACCTTTCCCGCGACTGGCTGCTCGGTGGGGCGGTCGACGACACGGCTGTCCATCCGGTGGTCGTGTGTGCCACTCCTGTCCATCCGGTCGCCTGATCCGCCACGAACATCCGTTCGGTGGGCTCATCGCTGCCGGGTCGACCGGGTCTGCCGGGTCTGCCGACCTCCACCGCGGGGACGCAGGTCGCTCCGGGAGCAGCTCCCCGCGCGCCCACCCGTCCAGGGAAGGGCGTGCGGGTGTCGTCGGACAGGACGACGGGTCTTCCGCCCCGGCACCGGCTCAGGCATGGGCGGTCCGGACGGTCGGCCTGCGCCCGTCGGGGGCCCCACTGCCGCGCCGTGCACCGGCCGACAGCCGGGAGATCCGCTCCCGGACGACTGCCACGACCTGTCCCGGATGGTCGAGGTCCGCCCAGGTGAAGCGCAGGAAGGAGACCCCCAGGCCTTCGATCTCCCGCTGGCGTCGGTCCCGTGCCAGGTATCCGCGGTGGATGTCCCCGCGCTCGTCGCCGTACTTGGCGAGGCCGTCGAACTCGATGGCGAGCAGGATTCCCGGGATCCCGATGTCCACGTAGTAGGTCGTCGAGCCGCAGGTGGTGACGACCTGCGTCACCAGTCCCCGGATCCCGGCAGCCTTGAGGATCGCGAGCAGCCGGGCCTCGCCGACCGACTCGCACCCCGCGTCGGCGGACCCCAGGACCCGTCTCGCCCGTGCGCGTCCGCGGGTCCGTTCCGGGCAGAGGGAGACCGTGGCCACCAGTTCCGCGCGCACCCGGGCCTCGACCGGACGACAACGGTCCTGCGCAGAGCGCTCGAATCGGGACAACCGGTTCAGTGCCCCGCAGGTGATGACGAATCCGCGCTCCTCGGGCAGGGTCATCGCGGCGGTGATCGCCGTGGCCTCCAGCGTGAGGCTCGGGATGCCGGCGAGCAGGACCGACCCACCGGGTGGCAACCACCCCTGGTGCCCGATGATGCGACGTGCGGGGAACACGGTGCCGTCCGGGAGCCGCACGGCGGGGAGTCCCGACGCCGAGGTCCTGGGCGGGTGCGGGGTCCACAGGTGGACGTCGCCCGACTGGTCGTGGACGGGCAGGCCGTGCAGCAGTGCTGCGCTCTCGCCGTGGACCACACCGCCTGATCTGGACCTGAGCACGGCTGCACGGATGCGCGCGAGGTCCACGACGAGGTTCCGCTCCCACACCTGCGCGAAGGACTCCAGGTAGGACCTCTCCAGGAACACCCCTCGGGCGAGTGTGAGGAGGTCGAGGTCCTCGGACCCTGCCGTCCTGATCCGCCGGCTCCGGGTGCTCACCGCCATGTGGCGTGCGACCTCGTCGATGGTGGGCATGCTGTCCTCCCCCTCCTGCCGACCGGAACGGTTGTCCCGGGGGCTCCGGTAACCGTGATCACCGCCACCGTGGCAGCAGGTGCGGGCGGGCACGAGGGCGGGGGAGCGGGTCTGTGGACGGCCCCGGTGCAACGCCGAGCGGTGGACGCCCTGGATCCCTGCAGGGGAGCGGCGCGCGGTCGCCCTCGTCCGGTCCGTGGCGCACAGCCGCCGGAGCGAGACGCCCAATCCCCCTCGCGGACGCCGGGGCGTCCGCGCCCACCCCGGGGGCACCGGTACCGACAGTAGGCTGGGAGGCATGTCCGAGGAGATGACACTGTCGGTCGACTGCGGTGGCGGCGGGATCAAGGCATCCGTGGTCGACGAGGGCGGGACGCTGATGGCACCGGCGCGACGAACCCCCACGCCCTACCCGCTGCCGCCCGAGCTGCTGGTGCGCACCGTCGTCGACCTGGCGTCGGCCCTGCCCGACGCCACGCGTGTCACGATGGGGATGCCCGGCATGATCCGCCACGGCGTCGTCATCGCGACACCGCACTACATCACCAAGGAGGGCCCGCGTTCCCGCGTGCTCCCGGAGCTGGTGGAGGCCTGGTCGCACTTCGACATGCGTCGCGCGATCGCCCACGCCCTCGGGTTGCCGACCCTCGTCCTCAACGACGCCGAGGTGGCCGGGGCCGGCGTGATCGCGGGCAAGGGCCTGGAGATGATCATCACGCTGGGCACGGGCCTGGGGAACTCCGTCTTCGACGGCGGCCGCCTCGCCCCCCATGTCGAGGTCTCCCAGGGGTTCGTGCGCTGGGGACTGACCTATGACGACTACATCGGCGAGCACGAGCGCCTGCGCCTGGGCGACGCCCACTGGTCGCGCCGCGTGCGGCGTGTGGTCGACGGCCTGCGCCCGATGTACATGTGGGACCGGCTCTACCTCGGGGGTGGCAACTCCAAGCGCATCACCCCACCCAACCGGATGCGGATGGGGGAGAACGTGGTGGTCGTCCCCAATGACGCCGGCATCATCGGAGGGGTGCGGGCGTGGAGCCTGTGACCTCCGGGACGGGCGACGACCCGGCCGGGCGGTCCTCCGGGGATGCACTGCGCCCACCTGTCGCGGGCCCCGCGGGCCCACCCGCAGCGGTCCCCGCGCGCCCAACCGTCACGGACCCGGACGGGCCTGCAGCCGACACGACGGTCCGTCTGCGCCTGGACCTCGCCTACGACGGCACGGGCTTCCACGGGTGGGCCGCCCAACCCGGGCTCCGCACCGTCGAGGGGGTCCTCACCGACGCACTGTCGACCCTGGCGCGTCAGCCGGTGCACCTGACCGTGGCCGGGCGCACCGATGCCGGGGTCCACGCCCGCCACCAGGTGGCCCACGTCGACCTCCCACGCGCGGCGTACCGGGGCCTCCGCGGGCACCGCTCCGACGGGCAGGACACGGCACCCCAGGTGGTCCGGCGGGTCAACGGCCTGCTCACCCGCGGCGCGGGGGAGCGGGACAGGTGCGACGTGGTGGTCCACTCGGCCCGCGAGGTCACGGAGGACTTCGACGCGCGCTTCTCCGCGGTGGGCCGCCACTACTGCTACCGGCTGTGCGACCGCACGAAGGAACGCGACCCCCTGCGCCGCCACGACGTCGTGTGGCTCCCGCGCGGGCCCCTCGACCTCCCGGCGATGGAGTCCGCCTCGCGGGTCCTCCTGGGGGAGCACGACTTCCTCTCCTTCTGCCGCCCTCGCGAGGGCGCGACCACCATCAGGACGCTGCGTCGGCTCGACTTCTCCCACGAGTGCGGACACGTGCGTGTCGACGTCTCGGCGGACGCCTTCTGCCATTCCATGGTCCGCTCACTGGTCGGGGCCTGCCTGGAGGTGGGACTCGGCCGGAGGGAACCCGGGTGGATCGAGGGACTCCTCGTGGCGTGCTCACGCCAGTCCGCGGCACCCGTTGCACCCGCCCACGGCCTGACCCTGGAGAGGGTGGACTACCCACCCGAGGACCAGTGGGCGAGCCGGGCGCGGGAGGCCGCCCGACGCCGGGACTGCTGCAGCTGAGGGAGGGCGGCGGCCCGGGATGTGTGGCACCGGTGCCCGTGACGGTTCCACCCGAGGGTGCTGCGCTCGCAGGTCGGGCAGTTCCCGGTGGCCGCCCTCGTCGACGGGGAGGGGAGGGCGGACGCGGGTGCGCGACGTGCGGGAGGGACCGGGGCGCGGGCCCCGGGGCGGTGAGTGATCGCCCACAGTCCCCTCCCGGCTTTGACCCCTCCGGTGCCCGCCGATAGACTGGATGTCGCTGTGCGTCAGCCGCGTCACCGGTGCTTTCCCACTCGCCGTTCGCAGGTGTTGACGCCTCGCGCGAACCGATCTCAACGAGAGCGCGTGCGGAGGCCACCCAGTCGTGGTGCCCGGACGTGCTCCTTGACCGAAAGAATTGAAGGCTACGCCCGTGCGCACCTATTCACCCAAGCCTGGGGACGCCGACAAGAAGTGGTACGTCATCGACGCCACCGACGTCGTCCTCGGACGCCTGGCGACCCAGGTCGCCACTCTTCTCCGTGGGAAGCACAAGCCGACGTTCGCCCCCCACATGGACCAGGGCGACTACGTCATCGTCATCAATGCGGACAAGATCGTCCTCACCGGCAACAAGGCCGAGCAGAAGATCGCCTACCGCCACTCGGGACGTCCCGGTGGCCTCAAGGCCGTCAGCTACCGTGACCTGCTGGCCGACCGCCCCGACAAGGCGATCGAGAAGGCCGTCCGCGGCATGCTTCCGCACAACACCATCGGCCGCGAGCAGCTGCGCAAGCTGCACGTGTACGCCGGCGCCGAGCACCCCCACGCCGCCCAGCAGCCGATCCCCTTCGAAATCACCCAGGTCGCCCAGTGAGCGCGTCGCGCTTCTGAGCCCACGAACTGCACTGAGGAGAACTGTGGCTGAGACCACCGAGACCATCGAGCTGGATGAGGAGAACGCCCCCAGCTCCTACACCACCGAGACCGAGTCAGCGCCCACCGGCGCCGGCCAGTCCATCACCGCCCCCGGCGCCGGCCTCGGCCGTCGCAAGGAGGCCGTGGCCCGCGTCCGTCTGGTGCCCGGCACCGGGCAGTGGACGATCAACGGCCGCACCCTGGAGGACTACTTCCCGAACAAGCTGCACCAGCAGCTCGTGAAGTCCCCCTTCGTCCTGCTGGACCTGGACGGCCGCTTCGACGTCATCGCCCGCATCGACGGCGGCGGCATCTCCGGTCAGGCCGGCGCGCTGCGCCTGGGCATCTCCCGCGCCCTCAACGAGATCGACCGCGACGCGAACCGCGCGGTGCTCAAGAAGGCCGGATTCCTGACCCGTGACGCCCGCGCCGTCGAGCGCAAGAAGGCAGGCCTCAAGAAGGCCCGCAAGGCGCCCCAGTACTCCAAGCGCTGATCGGCACCTGCCGTTCGGACCCCGGAGGGCCCCATCCCGCTGCGAGCGGGGTGGGGCCCTTTTGCATGTCCCGGTCCGCCCGGGTGTGGTGGTGGACGGTTGTCGTGGTCGTGCGGTGTGGTGGTCGGCTGTGGCGGCCGTGCGGTGTGGTGGTCGGCTGTGGCGGCCGTGCGGTGTGGTGGTGGAGGGCTGTGACCACGGCCGTTCCCGGGTGCCACGGGCGGGGCGGTAGTGTGTGGGGGTTGAGACCCTCACCCGACTTGGAGGACCCGAGGATGCCCAGACTGTTCGGCACGGACGGCGTGCGAGGATTGGCCAACAGGGATCTGACCGCCACCCTGGCACTGGAGCTGGGGGAGGCCGCAGCCCGTCGCATCGGTGGGGGGCCACGCACGGACGGCACCAAGCCGAAGGCGATCATCGGCCGGGACACACGCATCTCCGGGGAGTTCCTCGACCACGCGCTCGCCGCAGGGCTGGCCGCCTCGGGCATGGACGTGGTCCGCATCGGCGTGGTCACCACACCGACCGTCGCCCACCTGACAGCCAACGGGGACGGCGTGGACCTGGGTGTCATGATCTCGGCGTCCCACAACCCGATGCCCGACAACGGCATCAAGTTCTTCGCCCACGGGGGTTTCAAGCTCCCCGATGCGGTGGAGGACGACATCGAGGGGCTCCTCGGCCAGGACTGGGCGCGCCCCACCGGGGCCGACGTCGGTGAGGTCGAGTACGACGACGACTGGGCGGAGAAGTCCTACGTCGCCCACCTGGTGGAGTCCCTGGGTGGTGCGGACCTGCGTGGCCTGCGCATCGCGGTCGACTGCGCCAACGGTGGGGCGTCGACGCTCGGACCGGAGGCCCTGCGTGAGGCCGGCGCCGACGTGGTCGTCATCAACGCCTCCCCCGACGGGCGCAACATCAACCTCAAGTCAGGGTCGACGCACCCTGAGCAGATCAAGGCCGTGACGGTGGCCTCCGAGGCCGACTTCGGCGTGGCCTTCGACGGAGACGCCGACCGCTGCCTGGCCGTGGACCGGACCGGCGGACTCATCGACGGCGACAAGATCATGGGCACCCTGGCGGTGGCCATGCGTGACGCCGGGACCCTCGACCACGACACCCTCGTCGTCACGATCATGTCCAACCTCGGTCTCATCCTCGCCATGCGTGAACAGGGCATCGCGACGGTGCAGACCGCCGTCGGTGACCGCTACGTCCTGGAGGCGATGCTCAAGGGCGGGTTCTCGCTGGGCGGGGAACAGTCGGGCCACGTCATCGCCCGCCACCACGCCACCACCGGCGACGGGATCCTCACCGCGATGCTGCTGGCGAAGACGGTCAAGGAGTCGGGGCGCGACCTGGGCGACCTCGTCTCCTTCGTCCACCGTCTGCCCCAGACGCTGGTCAACGTCCCCGGTGTGGACAAGGCACGCGCCGCAGATGACGAGGGGCTCGCCGCAGCCGTGGCCGCAGCCGAACAGCGCCTGGGGGAGACGGGGCGCGTGGTCCTGCGCTCGTCGGGCACCGAGCCGCTGGTGCGCGTCATGGTCGAGGCCCCGACGCAGGACGAGGCCGACTCGGTGTGCGCTGAGCTTGCGGATGTGGTGAAGGAGAGGCTCTCGCTGTCCTGAGCCCTGAGCCCTGAGCCCTGAGCCCTGAGCCCTGAGCCCTGAGCCCTGATTTGGTGGGCGTGGACCTCCTGGGCCCCGGGTCGCGGTCCGGGTCGGCGGGTCCTGGTGCGCCCTCGTACGGGTGTGCGCCCCCGGTCGCGCCCGTGGTGCACGAAGCCCCTCGGCGCCGTGCCGGCAGAGCAGGCCGCCCTCCAGCCTCGCCCGTGTGGACGCCCCTCGGGAGCGGACCTCACGCCCGGAAGTGAGCGGACCTCGGCAGGAGAACAGAGCGGACCTCGGCAGGGGGTGGGGAGGGTCACTCCTTGCGGAGGTAGAGGGACTCGACCCGGTGTGTCGGCCCCTTGGTGAAGACCATCGTGGCGCGCTCGCGGGTCGGGAGGATGTTCTCCTGCAGGTTCGGCAGGTTGATGGCGTGCCAGATGACGCGCGCGGTCGCGTCGGCCTCCTCGTCGGTGAGGTCGGCATAGGTGCGGAAGTAGGAGTCCTCGCGCAGGAAGGCCGTGCTGCGCAGCTGCAGGAAGCGGTCGACGTACCACTGCTCGACGTGGGCCTCGTCGGCGTCCACGTAGATCGAGAAATCGAAGAAGTCCGACACCGCCACCCCGCTCGTCCCCGGGGACAGGCGCGGCGGCTGGAGCACGTTGACACCCTCCACGATGAGGATGTCCGGGCGCGAGACGGTCTGGGTGCGTCCCGGCACCACGTCGTAGGACACGTGGTCGTAGACGGGGACCTGCAGGTCCTCCTCGCCCGCCTTGACCCCCGCGAGGAACTCGCGCAGCGCGATGCGGTCGTAGGACTCCGGGAAACCCTTGCGGGCGAGGATGCCGCGCTCCTCGAGGACGGCATTGGGGAGGAGGAACCCGTCGGTGGTCACCAGGTCCACCCGCGGCGTGTGCTCCCAACGGGACAGCAGCAGGCGCAGCAGACGGGCGACCGTCGACTTCCCCACGGCCACCGACCCCGCGATCCCGATGACGAAGGGCGTGGGCGGGAACTCGGGTTCCTCGAGGAAGGCCCGCCTGGCGGCCGCGGTCCGGCGGGAGCCCTCGACGTAGAGCTGGAGCAGGGCCGACAGGGGCCGGTAGATCGCGTCCACCTCCTGCATGTCGATCGGGTCGCCCAGGGAGGCGATCCGCGAGATGTCGGTCGGCGTCAGCGGCAGCGGGGTCCGCGAGGCCAGGCGGTCCCACTCCGCACGGCTGAAGTGGGTGAACGGACTGGTCCCGGCGGACGGCTCGATGAGGCGGCTCACCCCCACATTGTGGCGCATCCTGAGCGCGCCGCTGACCACCCGGTCATCCCCGATCGACGGAGCGCGTCGGTCTTGGTGGAGGCAGTGCCCGCGTGCTCCAATGGGCCCCATGTGTGGAATCGTCGGACACGTCACCCGTACCTGTTCAGCCCGTCCCCTCGAGGTCGTCATGGACGGCCTCTCGCGCCTGGAGTACCGCGGCTACGACTCCGCGGGCGTGGCACTCACCCACGGACTGGAGGACGACGGGTCGGAGCTGACGGTCGTCAAGGCCGTCGGCAAGCTCACCAATCTCGAGGCCGCACTCGCGGAGACCCCCACGCAGCCCTGCCGCTCCGCCATCGGCCACACCCGCTGGGCCACGCACGGCCACCCCACCCTCGTCAACGCCCACCCCCACGTCTCCATGGACCACCGCCTGGCCCTGGTCCACAATGGCATCATCGAGAACGCCGACGTCCTGCGCCAGGAGCTGCGCGCCGAGGGCTACGTCTTCACCTCCGAGACCGACACGGAGGTCGTCGTCCACCTCCTGGACCGCGCCTTCCACGACCCCGACCTGCCCGTGTGGTCCGGGGTCCTGCCCGGGCTCACCGGCCATGACGAGGACCGCGGCCGCGCCCTCGTCGCCGCGATGCTCGCCATCACCCCCCAGCTGCAGGGCACCTACACCCTCCTGGCGCTCAGCGAGGAGGTCCCCGGCCTCATCGTCGCGGCACGCCGCTCCTCCCCGCTGGTCATCGGGATGGGCGAGGGCGAGAACTTCCTCGGCTCCGACGCCCTGGCCTTCGCCTCCCAGACCACCGACGCCGTCGAGGTCGGACAGGACCAGGTCGTGGCCGTCACCTGCGAGGGCGTCGTGATCCTCGACAAGGAGGGGGCGGAGCTGGAGCCCCACCACTTCGACGTCGACTTCGCCCGTGACCGCGCCACGAAGGAGGGCTGGCCCACCTTCATGGAGAAGGAGATCCACGAGCAGCCCCGCGCCGTGGCCGCCACCATCGCCGACCGACTCGACGCCACCGGCCACCTCGCCCTCGACGAGCTGCGCATCCCGGAGTCCATCCTGCGCAGCGCCGACAAGATGATCATCGTCGCCTGCGGCACCGCCTCCTACGCGGGCCTCGTCGCCCGCTACGCCATCGAGCACTGGTGCCGGATCCCCGTCGAGGTCGAGCTCGCCCACGAGTTCCGCTACCGCGACCCCGTGGTCAACGAGAAGACCCTGGTCGTGGCCATCTCCCAGTCCGGGGAGACCATGGACACCATCATGGCGATCCGTCACGCCCGTGAGCAGGGCGCGCGCGTCATCGCCATCGTCAACACCCCCGGCTCCACCATCTCGCGTGAGTCCGACGCGGTGCTCATCACCCACGCGGGCCCCGAGATCGCGGTCGCCTCCACGAAGGCCTTCACCGCCCAGATCGCGGCGACCTACGTCCTGGGGCTCTACCTCGCCCAGGTGCGCGGCAACAAGTACGCCGACGAGGTCGAGGACTACATGGAGAAGCTCGCCAAGGTCCCGGACGCGATCCGGTGGGTCCTCGACCGCGCCGAGTCCGTGCGCCAGGTCGCCCGCTCCATGGCCGACATCGACTCGATGATCTACCTCGGGCGGCACGTCGGCTACCCCGTGGCACTCGAGGGCGCCCTCAAGCTCAAGGAACTGTGCTACATCCACGCCGAGGGCTTCGCGGCCGGCGAGCTCAAGCACGGCCCGATCGCCCTCATCGACGAGGGGCAGCCGGTGATGATCATCGTCCCCACCCCGCGCCGCCCCGAGCTGCACAACAAGGTCGTCTCCAACATCCAGGAGGTCCGGGCCCGCGGGGCGCGCACCCTCGTGGTCGCCGAGGAGGGTGACACCTCGGTCGACGAGTACGCCGAGGTCGTCTTCCGCGTGCCGCGCACGCCGACCCTGTACATGCCCCTCCTCACGGTCGTGCCGCTGCAGATCTTCGCCTGCGAACTCGCCTCCGTCATGGGCCACGACGTCGACCAGCCCCGCAACCTGGCGAAGTCCGTGACCGTGGAGTGAAACTCCGGGGGGCCGAGCGGGGCCTCCCCGGGTGACAATGGGTCCGTGATCCACGCACTGCCCCCCGACGTCGTCCGCGAGGCCGAGCGGCTGGCCGTCGCCGCCGCCCCCGAGGACGCCCTCATGCTGCGCGCCGCGCGGGGCGTGGCCGATGCGGTGGAGCGACTCGGCGGCCCCAGCGCGACCGTCGTGGCCCTCGTGGGTGGCGGGGCCAACGGGGGCGACGCCCTCCACGCGGCGGCGATGCTGGTGCGCCGGGGACTCGACGTCCGCGTCGCCCTGCTCTCCGACCACCCGCACCCGCGTGCGCTCGCGGCCGCCGTGGCAGCGGGGGTCGACATCCGTGACCTCCCCCTCCCCCTCGACGAGGGCGTCCCCGGCTGGCTCGCGGGGGACCTGTGGATCGACGGGCTGACCGGGACGGGACTGAGGGGACCGCTGCGCGAACCCCTCGCCGGTGCCGTGAGGGCGCTGGGACGTGCCCGCAAGGTCTGGCGGACGAGGGTCGTCGCCGTCGACGTCCCCTCGGGGTGTCTCGCCGCGGACGGGACGCTGGACGGGGAGGTGCTCGGGGCGGACCACACCGTGACGATGGGAGCCGCCAAGACACCCCTGTTCCTGCCACCCGCCGCCCAGTACACCGGCACCGTCGACGTCGTCGACCTCGGGTTGGACCTGGGGTCCGCCGTGGGGACGGCGCCCGGTCCTGCTCCCGCTCCCGGTCCGGCTGGCGGTCCCGACCCCGATGCCGGTCCCGCTCCCGCCCTCGTCCCCGCTCCCGGCCCGACCCCCACGCCCGCCGCGGAAGCCGGGGGTGCACCGGGGGGACCCCGTGAGGTCCTGCGTCCCGAGGCGGCCGACATCGCCCTCACCCTGCGGGTCCCGGGTCCCTTCGACCACAAGTACACCCGCGGCGTGGTCACGGTCGCCGCCGGGTCCGACACCTACCCCGGTGCCGGGGTCCTGGCCACGATGGGTGCCCTCGGCATGGGACCGGGCATGGTGCGCCTGGAGTCGGCGGGTCGCACCGCCCGCATCGTCCTGGACCGTCACCCCGGGGTGGTCACCGCCTCGGGCCGCTCCCAGGCCGCCCTCCTCGGCTCCGGACTCGACGCGGAGATCGAACCCCGCATCCAGGCCGTCGCACGACGCGCCCTCGCCCGCGGCATCCCCCTGGTCCTCGACGCCGGTGCCCTCGGGTTCGTCGCGGGTCTGGTGGAGGAGCACGGGAGCCTCGACCGCGTCGTCCTCACTCCCCACGCCGGTGAGGCCGCGACCCTGCTCTCCCGCTTGGAGGACCGTGAGGTGGGGCGCCCGGAGGTGGAGGCGGACGCCCTCGCCGCCCTCGGTCGTCTGGTCACCCTGACCGGGGCCACCGTGGTGCTCAAGGGCTCCGTCACCCTGGTGTCCTCCCCGGACGGGCGGGTGTTCTCCGTGGCCGGCACCACCGGATGGACGGGTGTGGCGGGCAGCGGCGACGTGCTCGCCGGCGCGATGGCCTCCCTCCTGTCCCAGCGTCGCGCCGAGGAGGAACGCGGCGGCGCACCCGTCGACATCCCCTTCACCGCGGCGGCAGCGGTGTGGATCCACGCGAGGGCCGCCCTGCTGGCCGCGGGGCAGGACCCACGCAACCCCACGGCCTCCGCCGGATCACCCATCCAGGCCGAAGACCTCGCCGGCATGCTGCCCGGGGTCGTCGCCGGGCTCCTGGAGGAGGCGGCCGAGGTCCACCACCACCGGCGTCGCACCGGATGGGACCGATCACCCGAACCGTCAAGGAGCGATCCCCAGCGGCTGTAGGCTGTCGCGGTGGCCGACTTCCTCCTCGCCCTGACCCCATCGGTGATCTTCGGCATCATGTCGTTGCTGCTGGTGGCCCTGGGCGGCGACTACCGCCAACAGACGATGGGCGAGGTCACCGGGGCCCTCCTCGTCTCCGTCGTGCTCACCCCGTTCCTCGGGCTGGACCGGGAACCGCGGACGGTCCTCGTCTCCTTCCTCACGGGCGCGATGCTCGGCATCGGCATCCTCTACCAGGTCAGGGGCCTCAACCACATCGGGGTCTCCCGGACCATGCCCATCTCCACCGGCGCCCAGCTGGTCGGCATGGCCCTGGGTGGCATCCTCATCTTCGGTGAGTGGCGCGGTCCCGGCGCCATGCCGGTGGGGATGCTGGCACTGGTGTTCCTGACGGCCGGCGTGGCCTGCACGACCTGGACCGAGGGCAACCCCGCGCGCGAGGGGGTGGACTGGGGGAAGGGCCGGGCGGACCTGGTGGTCTCGACCATCTGCCTCGTCGGTTACCTCCTCATCCAGCGCTACTTCGACATCTCGGGGAGGGAGGCGATGCTGCCGCAGTTCCTGGGGTGCGCCGTCGCCTGCCTGGTCCTCACCTCGCCGCGCTTCACGCCCGAACTCGGGGCGCGCGACACGCGCTGGTCTCCGGTGACCCTGCGACAGCTCGTCCCCGGTGTCCTGTGGGGGCTGGCGGTGCTCCTCATGCAGACCAATGCCGCACGGGTGGGCGTGGCCATGGGGTTCTCCCTCTCCCAACTCGGCGTGATCATCTCGACACTGGGCGGGATCTTCCTCCTCGGTGAGAAGCGCACCCGTCGCGAGCTCGTGGTGACGGTGTTCGGCGTGCTCCTGGTGGTCGCCGGGGCGCTGCTCATCGGGGTCGCGAAGGCCCTCGACTCCTGAGTGCCGCTCCCCGGTCGCACGGGGCCGCGCATCGATAGGATTCATCCAGGACCCACCGGGTCCTTGTCCCGACACGAGCACCAGGAGGGATCGGGATGGACGAGGTCGTCATCGCGGAGCTCGCCCCGGAGCGCACCGGGGTGCTCGAGTGCGCGACCTGGACGGCCCTGAACTGGGAGTCGCGTCGCTTCACCCTCGACCAGGTCCGGACCTCCCCCGACTTCGTCCGCTACACGCGCCTGGTGCCCGAGCGGGGTGACCTCGGGGTGGTGGCCGAGTGCGCGGACACGCTCGTGGGCGTGGCCACCCTCCTCTTCCTCCCCGAGGAGGATGCCGGGTACGGCTGGGTGGACCCCGACGTCCCGGAGCTGACCCTGGCCGTGATGCGCGGCCACCGCCACCAGGGCTGGGGACGGCGCCTCCTGCACGCCGTCCTGGACCGCGCCCGCGGGCGTGGGATCCGGCAGGTCTCCCTGTCGGTCGAACCCGCCAACCGCGCCGCGGTGGCCCTCTACAGGTCCGAGGGGTTCAGCGACCTCCCCGGCCGGGAGGAGGACGGGGTGATGGTCCTCGACCTCGCCCCGGGGCCCGCGGGGCGGGGGAGCGGCGGGGCCGGAGTCGGTGCCGACGGGGCCTCCTGACCGCCACCTCACAGGTCCCACGGCCCATGACCCCCACGGGCACCGCCCGCGGTACTGGTGGGATACTGGCCCGGTGAGCACGATCCCCACGACCCCCGTCACGACGCCCCGACCGGTCGAGACCTACCCCTCGCGGGCCGTGGTCGACCTCGACGCCGTGGCCCACAACCTCCACGTCCTGCGCGGACGGGCTCCCCACAGCCTCCAGATGGCAGTCGTCAAGGCCGGGGCCTACGGGCACGGCCAGCTCCCCGTCGCCCTCGCCGCCCTCGGGGCCGGCGCCGACTGGCTGGGGGTCGCCCAGGTCGAGGAGGCGCTCGAGCTGCGCGCCGCCCTCGACGACGCGGGGGTCGCCCGGGAGGCGGCCCCGATCCTCGCGTGGATCGCCCCCAGCGGGCAGGACTGGGCCCGGGCGATCGAGGCCGACATCGACCTGTCGGTGTCCTGGACGTGGGCCCTGGCCGAGATCGCCGCCGCCGCACGGTCCCTGGGCCGACGCGCCCGGATCCACGTCAAGGTCGACACCGGCATGTCGCGGGCGGGCTCGACCCCTGAGGACCTCCCCGCCCTCGCCTCCGCCGTGCGGACGGCCGTGGACGGCGGACAGGTGGAACTCGTCGGCGCCTGGTCCCACCTCTCCCGGGCCGACGACCCCTCCCCGGAGGGCCTCGCCTCCACCGCCGAGCACGTGGCCCTCTTCGAGTCGGGCCTGGGGGTCCTCGCCGCGGCCGGTCTGCACCCGGCCATCCGGCACCTCAGCGCCACCGCCGGCGCCCTGTGGCACCCCGAGGCCCACTACGACATGGTGCGCATCGGGATCGGCATGTACGGTCTCAGCCCCGATCCGGTGGTCGCCGGGTCGGCCGAGCTCGGCCTGCGTCCCGTCATGCGACTGGAGGCCCCCCTGACCTCCGTCAAGGTGGTCGCCACCGACCGGCCCGTGTCCTACGGGGGCACGTGGCGCACCCCGACGCGCCGGTGGCTGGGGCTGGTGCCCCTGGGCTACGCGGACGGCATCCTGCGGGCCGCCTCCAACTGCGGACCGGTCACCGTGCTCTCCGCGGAGGGCCCCGTGGCCACCCACGTGGTGGGGCGGGTGTGCATGGACCAGTTCGTGGTCGACCTCGGACCTGCCCGCGAGGACCAGACCAGCGCCTCCCCTGACGCCCCCGCCCGCGTGGGCGACACGGCCGTGCTCTTCGGGGACCCCGCTGTCGGGCGCGTGCCCTCGGCGGACCAGTGGGCACGGGCCTGCGGCACCATCAACTACGAGATTGTCTCCCGCCTGGGGGAGAGGGTCCCACGCGTGCACGTGCACGGCGGGGGGACCGACGAGGAGGAGGCACGGGCATGATCAGCTTCGACGTCGAGGACGCGCAGTCCACCCGGGACCTCGGCCGGGCCCTCGCCGCGCACCTGCGGGCGGGCGACCTCGTGATGCTGCGCGGTGAGCTCGGAGCGGGCAAGACCACCTTCGCCCAGGGCATCGGCGAGGGACTGCACGTGCGCGGGCACGTCTCCTCCCCGACCTTCATCGTGGCGCGCGTGCACCCCTCCCTCGTCGGGGGGCCGGACCTCATCCACGCCGACGCCTACCGCATCAAGGACCTCGACGACCTGGAGACCCTCGACCTCGACTCCTCCCTCGCGGACTCCGTCACCGTCGTGGAGTGGGGGGAGGGGAAGACCGAGGGCCTGTCCGACCAGCGTCTCGAGGTCGACGTCACCCGACCCCACGGGGGGAGTGCCCTCCACGAGGACGGGGTCATCGACCTGGTGGAGATGGACGACGGCCACCGCACCATCACCCTTCGGCCCTTCGGCCACCGCTGGGACGGGGTGCTGGGCGGCATCGGTGACGAGGCCGGCCTCACCCCCACGGCGCAGGACGCGGACGCCGCACCTGCGCGTGGGAGGACCGCACCCGGCAGCGGTGCCTCCACGCACGCCCCCGTCGGCAACCGACGAGTAGGATCGACTGCCGTGAGTGAACTCTGCCTGGACACCTCCTCGGCCACCACGGTCGCCCTCGTACGTGACGGGGACGTCGTCGCGCACGCGGAGAACGACTCCACGCGCCGCCACGCCGAGTCCGTCACCCCCCTGGTCCGGGAGGTCCTGGCCTCCGCCGGCATCACCGGGGCGCTCGCGGGCTCCGGCATCACACAGGTCCTGGTCGGCACCGGGCCCGCCCCCTTCACCGGTCTCCGCGCCGGGCTGGTCACCGCCCGGGTCCTCGCGCGTGCGGCGGGCGCCGAGGTCCACGGCGCCTCCAGCCTCTACATCGTCGCCAGGCAGGCCCTGGACCTGCTGGCCCCCGATGCGGAGGTGCTCGTCATCACCGACGCGCGGCGCCATGAGCTCTACTGGGCGCGTTACCGCGCGGAGGGTCCCGACGACGTCCGCGCCGTCGAGGGCCCCGACGTGGCGGCCCCCCGGGTCGTGGCCAATGCCCTGCTCGGTTCCGACGCCCTTCTCGTCCACGCCGGCGAGGTGCCCGACCACGCGGTCGCGGCACTCCAGCAGGCGCCCGTGGGGCCCACCGTCGTCCTCGACCCCTCGGTGCTCGTGCGGATCGTCGCCGCCCGCCTCGCGCGCGGACAGGTGGACCGGCTGGGCACCGAGCCCCTCTACCTGCGTCGGCCCGACATCCAGGGACAACCGACCGCCTCCCTGTGAACGCCGCTGGGGGGGCGCCCCGTCCGCCCGTCGCGCTGCGGGTGCTCGGTCCGGACGACGCCGACCTCGTCACGGCCCTGGAGGCCGAGGTCTTCGCCGAGGACCCGTGGACGCCGGGAATGGTCGCGGAGGAGCTGTCCGCCCCGATGCGCCACTACGTCGCGGCCGAGCGGGACGGGCAGGTGCTGGGCTACGGCGGCATCACCCTGGGACCCGACGCGGACATCATGACGATCGGGGTGCGTGGGACGGAACGGGGCAGGGGGGTGGGACGCCTCCTCCTGGAGGACCTGCTCGCCGCGGCGCGCAGCTCGGGGACACGACGCGTCTTCCTGGAGGTCCGCGCCTCCAACGGGGCGGCCCGGGGTCTCTACGCAGCCGCCGGCTTCCGGCCGATCGGGCGGGTGCGCCACTACTTCCGCAACCCGCGCGAGGACGCCGTCACCATGAGGCTGGACCTCCCGGCCACCACTGGCACGGCGGTCGCAGCCGGGGACTGACGGTCCGCACCTGCGGGCGTGACCCGGCCCGGGTCGCCCTCGTCGATGCCGTGGGGTCCCCCGGTGGACACCCCGCGGCACGGGGGCCCGGGGCGGGCGGGAGGGCACCGTGACGCATTCGGAAATGGGGGGCTTGCGGAAATCGCGTCGTACCGCCCCCTCACCGGCGCCCGGACCGTCCCCCGCAGGGCCTGCGGAGGGCCCTCCGGGCGGCACGATCGTGCCGAAAACGTGACCTGCGACTCCTCGGGGTCCCCGTCCGGGCCCGGGGTCCCAGTGAGGGGCCCTGATCGGCGGATACGGTGTGCGCCATGGCCACAACTACTGTCGCAACGAAGAAGCGGCGCGCGTGGACCACCACTGTGTTCGTCAAGCAGCTGATGGCGGTCTCCGGCCTTGTCTTCGTGATGTTCCTGCTGTTCCACTCGTACGGCAACCTCAAGATGTTCCTCGGCGAGGAGACGTACAACGACTACGCCCACTGGCTGAAGGTGGACGCCTTCGTGCCGATCTTCCCGCACGGGGGGTTCATCTGGGTCTTCCGCGGCGCGATGGTGCTGATGCTCGTCATCCACGTGGTGGCAGCCGCCATCACCTGGAAGCGGTCCAGGCGCGCCCGCGTCTCCCGCTACGTGGTGAAGAAGAGCGCCGCCGACGCCTATGCGGCGCGCACCATGCGCGTCACGGCGGTGCTGCTGCTCTTCCTCATCGTCTTCCACATCCTGCACTTCACCACCGCGACGGTGCGGACCGGGTTCACGGTTGACTCCAGCCCGTACGAGCGCATGGTGGCGTCCTTCCAGCAGCCCCTGATGGTGGTCGTGTACCTGGTCTTCGTCGCAGCGGCCTGCCTGCACGTGGCCCACGGGTTCTGGTCGGCCTTCCAGTCGCTGGGCTGGGTGCGTGCGGGGACCCGCAAGTTCATGGTCGTGCTCTCCGGACTCATCGGCGGACTGATCTTCGTCATGTTCATGGCGCCACCGCTGGCCATCGCGTTCGGGATCATCTCCTGAGGAAGTGCTGAAGAAAAATGACTGACACACTCATCAAGGGCCTCTACCGCGAGGGCGAGCCCGTCGTCGACACCAAGGCGCCGCTGGACGTGCCGCTGGCCCAGTGCTGGGAGCAGCGCAAGTTCAACGCCGCCCTCGTCAATCCGGCCAACCGCCGCAAGCTCCGCATCCTCATCGTCGGCTCCGGCCTGGCCGGCGGTGCGGCAGCCGCCTCGCTGGGCGAGATGGGCTACAACGTCGACGTGTTCTTCTACCAGGACTCGGCGCGCCGGGCCCACTCGATCGCCGCCCAGGGTGGCATCAACGCCGCGAAGAACTACCGCAACGACAACGACTCCGTCTACCGCCTCTTCTACGACACGGTCAAGGGCGGTGACTACCGCTCCCGCGAGACCAACGTGTACCGCCTGGCCGAGGTCAGCGCGAACATCATCGACCAGTGCGTGGCCCAGGGCGTGCCCTTCGCCCGGGAGTACGGTGGCCTCCTCGACAACCGCTCCTTCGGTGGCGTGCAGGTGTCGCGCACCTTCTACGCCCGCGGCCAGACCGGGCAGCAGCTGCTCATCGGGGCCTACCAGGCCCTCGAGCGCCAGGTCGCGGCGGGCACCGTCACCGAGCACTCGCGCCACGAGATGGTCGAGCTCATCGTCTCCGACGGTCGGGCGCGTGGCCTCATCGCCCGCAACATGACCACCGGTGAGCTGGAGACCTACGTCGGCGACGCGGTGGTCCTGGCCTCGGGCGGGTACGGGAACGTCTTCTTCCTGTCGACCAACGCCATGGGCTGCAACGCGACGGCCATCTGGCGCGCGCACCGCAAGGGCGCCTACTTCGGCAACCCCTGCTTCACCCAGATCCACCCGACCTGCATCCCCCAGCACGGCGACCAGCAGTCCAAGCTGACGCTGATGTCGGAGTCGCTGCGCAACGACGGCCGCATCTGGGTGCCCAAGCGCGCCGAGGACTGCGGGAAGGACCCGCGCGACATCCCCGAGGAGGACCGCGACTACTACCTGGAGCGGATCTACCCCTCCTTCGGCAACCTGGTGCCCCGCGACATCGCCTCGCGCCAGGCGAAGAACATGTGCGACGAGGGCCGCGGCGTGGGACCGAAGATCGACGGTGTGGCGCGTGGCGTCTACCTCGACTTCGCCGACGCCATCCAGCGCCTGGGGCGCGAGAAGGTCTCGGAGAAGTACGGCAACCTCTTCGACATGTACCTGCGCATCACGGGTGAGAACCCCTACGAGGTGCCGATGCGCATTTACCCGGCCGTGCACTACACGATGGGCGGGCTGTGGGTCGACTACGACCTGGAGTCCAACCTCCCGGGTCTCTACGTCGCCGGCGAGGCGAACTTCTCCGACCACGGGGCCAACCGCCTGGGCGCCTCCGCGCTCATGCAGGGACTCTCGGACGGCTACTTCGTCCTGCCCGACACGATGAACGACTACCTCGCACACGCCTTCGGCCTGCCGAAGCTCGACGAGTCCTCCCCGGACGTCGTCGCCGCGAAGAAGCAGGCCCAGGACCGCATCGACCGGCTCATGGCGGTCAACGGCAACCGCTCGGTGGACTCCTTCCACAAGGAACTCGGCCACATCATGTGGGAGTACTGCGGGATGGAGCGCACCGAGGACGGGCTGCGCAAGGCCATCGGCCTCATCCGTGAGCTGCGGGCCGACTTCTGGAAGAACGTGCGCGTGCCCGGTAGTTCCGTCGGGGAACTCAACCAGTCCCTGGAGAAGGCGGGCCGCGTGGCCGACTTCATGGAGCTGGGCGAGCTGATGTGCATCGACGCCCTCCACCGCGAGGAGTCCTGCGGTGGTCACTTCCGTGCGGAGTCCCAGACCCCCGAGGGAGAGGCCCTGCGCCACGACGACAAGTACCTCTACGTCGCCGCGTGGGAGTGGACCGGTGAGGGTCAGCCTCCGGTCCTCCACAAGGAGGACCTCGTCTACAAGAACATCGAGCTGAAGCAGCGGAGCTACAAGTGAACCTCACACTGAGAATCTGGCGCCAGAGCGGTCCCCAGGACCCCGGTGCCATGCACGAGTACCAGATCCGTGGGATCTCGGAGGAGTCCTCCTTCCTCGAGATGCTCGACGTCCTCAACGAGGAGCTCTTCGCGCGGGGCGAGGAGCCCATCGCGTTCGACTCCGACTGCCGCGAGGGCATCTGCGGCCAGTGCGGCCTCGTCATCGACGGGATCGCCCACGGCCCGGAGGTCACCACGACCTGCCAGCTGCACATGCGCTCCTTCCACGACGGTGACGTCATCACCATCGAGCCGTGGCGTGCGGAGGCCTTCCCGGTCATCAAGGACCTGGTGGTCAACCGCTCCGCCCTGGACCGCATCATCCAGGCCGGCGGCTACATCTCCGTCAACACCGGCGCGGCACCGGAGGCCCACTCCACGCCCGTCCCCAAGCAGGACGCGGACAAGGCCTTCGAGGCGGCGGCCTGCATCGGGTGCGGCGCCTGCGTGGCGGCCTGCCCGAACGCCTCGGCGATGCTGTTCACCTCCGCGAAGGTCACCCACCTCCAGCTCCTGCCCCAGGGCAAGCCGGAGAACCTCAAGCGCGTGGTCGGCATGCTCAACCAGATGGACGAGGAGGGCTTCGGCACCTGCACGAACATCGGTGAGTGCGCGGCCGTGTGCCCCAAGCAGATCCCGCTGGACGTCATCGCGACGCTGAACCGTCAGCTCGGGAAGTCGGTCCTCAAGGGGGTCTGACCTCCGCTGCACGCTCCGGCCCCGTCCTCGTCCACGAGGGCGGGGCCGAGGCACGTCCGGGGGGTGGAGCGCGGCGGGGACCACGACGCGGTGCACGGGGGGACCACGGGTCCCGCCCCGGGGGCGGGAGGTGGGCATAGGCTGTCCGCGTCGACCCGAGAGGAGCACAGATGGGCGAGTCACCCGTACCGGAGGAGGACCTCACCGGTGGCAGCGCCGTGGGGCGTCCACTGCGCTGGAGGATCGGGACCCTGACCGGCATCGTCGGCCTGGTCGTCTTCGTGGTGCTCTGCATCCTGCTCGTCATCGGGATGCTCGGCTCGGATCCCTCCCGTCGGGAGTCCGCGGTCGGGCTCTTCCCCTGGGCGCTCGGTGCGCTGGGCGTCGGTCTGGCGGGGATGGGGGTCGCCGGGCTGCACCGCGGTGCGGGGGACGCCACCGACGGGGAGTGACCACCGGCTCCTGACCCGAGCGGTGCATCCGTCCCGACGGCGACTAGAATCGCCCGGGTGAGTGACGAACCCCTGATCCTCGGCATCGAGTCCACCTGCGACGAGACCGGGGTCGCGCTGGTGCGCGGCACCGAGCTGCTCGTCGACCGCACGGCCACCTCCATGGACCAGTACGCGCGCTACGGCGGCATCATCCCCGAGATCGCCTCCCGCGCCCACTTGGAGTCCTTCCTGCCGACCCTCGACTCCGCACTCGCGGAGGCCGGAGTCGGCCTGGACAGCGTGGATGCGGTCGCCGTGTCCGCCGGACCGGGTCTGGTCGGCTCACTGACCGTCGGGATCTGCGCGGCCAAGGCACTCGCGACGGGACTCGACCTGCCCCTGTACGGCGTCAACCACGTGATCGGCCACCTCGCGGTCGACAAGGTCGCCGAGGGGCCGCTTCCCCAGCGCTTCATCGGTCTGGTGGTCTCGGGCGGACACTCGAACATCCTCCTCGTCGAGGACATCGCCACCGACGTGCGCGAGCTGGGCGGCACCCTGGACGACGCGGCAGGGGAGGCCTTCGACAAGGTCGGCCGCCTCCTGGACCTGCCCTACCCCGGGGGCCCGCACGTCGACCGGCTCTCCCAGCAGGGGGACGTGAAGGCGATCCGCTTCCCCCGTGGCCTCGCCGCGGGCAAGGACAAGGAACGCCACCGCTACGACTTCAGCTTCTCTGGGCTCAAGACCGCCGTCGCCCGCTACGTCGAGGGCGTGCGCGACTGTGGGGAGACCTTCAGCCCGGAGGACGTCTGCGCCGGCTTCTCCGAGGCCGTCAACGACTCCCTGACCGCCAAGGCCGTGCGTGCCGCCCATGACATGGACTGCGACACGATCGTCATCGGGGGCGGTTTCTCCGCCAACTCCCGCCTGCGCGCCCTCATCACCGAACGCGCAGGCGCCGCGGGCCTCACCGTGCGGATGCCCCCCCTGCGCTTCTGCACGGACAACGGTGCCCAGATCGCAGCGATCGGCTCCGAGCTGGTCCGTGCGGGCCTCCCGCCCTCGGACTGGGACTTCTCCCCGGACTCCGGCATGCCGCTCACCCAGACGTACATGGCGCCCGCTGCGGCGCAGGTCATCGCCTCCTGAGACCCCTCGGGTGCGCCGGGCTGCGAGGCCCGGCTCGGGCAGGGAGGGACGGACCTCGGGGTGCGAACTGAGCGGACCTCGGCCCCCGAACAGAGCGGACTTCGGCGAGGGGGGTCAGCAGGGCTGGCCGTGCACCCCGCTGGCCTCGGCACCGGAGCGTGACTCGAGGAACTCGGTGGGGTCGAGGGGCCGGTCGGCACGCATCTCGGCCCGGATGAGCTCGACCACGGCGTCCAGGGGGTCCTCGGAGTTCTCCGCGACGAAGCGCTGGCGCTGGTAGGAGGCGCCCAGGCGGAGGATCTCGTGGACCCCGTCCAGTTCCTGCGCGCAGCGCAGGTCGCGGGCGACGGGGGCGAGCTCCTCCAGGAGGCCCTCCACCGTGTCGCGCACGTGCTCCTGGTGGCCATCGGCGTCCAGGATGAGCACCGCGTCCATGCCGTAGCGGGCGGAGCGCCACTTGTTCTCGGCGACGAACCACTCGGGCAGGACGGGGAGCTGCTCACCGGCGTCGATCATGCGGGAGTAGTGCTCCACGAGGCAGTGCGTGAGGGCGGCGAAGGCCGCGACCTCGGAGATGTTCGTGGCGGCGTCGAAGACACGGTTCTCCACGGTGCCGAGCTTGGGGGAGGGGCGCACGTCCCAGCGGATCTCGTCGAAGCCCTTGATGACGCCGGTGTCGATCATGTCCTCCGTGTAGGACTCCAGCTCGGACCAGGTGCGGAACTGGCGGGGGATCCCCGCGGTGGGCAGCTGCTGGAAGACCATGGCCCGGTTCGAGGCGTAGGCCGTGTCCACCCCGGCCCAGAAGGGCGAGGAGGCGGACAGGGACTGCAGCTGGGCGAAGCGCGTGGTGAGCGCGCACAGGATGGGGAGCACCTTGTCGCGGTCCTCGACGCCCACGTGGACGTGGACCCCGTACAGGAGCATCTGGCGGCCCCAGTACTGCGTGCGGTCCACCAGCTCCGCGTAGCGCTCGGAATCGGTGACCCGCTGGTACGCGGGCCGCGCGAAGGGGTGGGTGCCGGCGGTGGCCAGGTCGATGCGCAGGGCGTCGGTGACCGGGCGCAGCGAGGTGACGGTGGTCGCGATGTCGTCGAGGCACTCGGCGACGGTGTCGCGCGCCCCCGAGGTCACCTCCACGGTGTTGAGGAGCATCTCGCGGTGGATGTGCGGGCTCAGCTCACCGTCGACGGTGGCACCCGCGATCACGGCGTCGGCGGCCTGGCGCAGGTCGTTGGAGTCCTGGTCGACGAGTTGCAGCTCCCACTCGACCCCGATGGTCGAGCGTGTGGAGGGCGTGAAGGGCAGGGGCATGGTGCCTCCCATCCGGTGGGTCGGGGGTGCCCTCGGTGGGCACCACGCCTCAAGTCTGGCAGCGTCGGGCGATGATCGCGCGGTGCCGGCCGTCCACGCGCGTCGCGATCACGGTGGCCTCCCCGGCCCCGTCCAGGCGCAGCGAGCGACGCAGGGCCTCGGGGTCCAGGTCGACCCCGCGCTTCTTGACCTCGACCCGCCCGACGTCGCGGGCCCGCAGGGCCTCCTGGACCGCGCGGGGGCGCAGGGCCACGACGTCGAGGACCTCGAAGCGGGTGGCGAAGGGGGTGGGGGACAG
>NZ_CCXH01000243.1 GCF_000820725.1 Actinomyces polynesiensis
GAGGTCCACCACGTCGCCGAGCCGGACCTCCGAGTCCGGGAAGGCCCGCAGGTTCACCGCCGCGGCCGCGGCGGCGTCCTCGTCGACGTCCACGGCCACCACCCCCAGACCCAGGCCCGCCAACGCGAGGGCGTCGCCGCCGATGCCGCACCCGAGGTCCGCGACCCGGGTGGCGCCCGCGCGGCGGAAGCGGTCGGCGTGGCGTGCCGCGACGGTGAGCCGTGTCGCCTGCTCCAGGCCGTCGCGGGTGAACACCATGGAGCGGGCGAACTCCCCGAACTTCACCTCCGCGCGGTCACGCAGGTCGAGCTGGGTGAGGACGGCGGCCGCCACAGCGGGTGGGACACCCTGGCGCCGCATGGTCGCGTCCAGGCGGGCCGCGTCGCGGTGGTCACGGTCGGGCAGGGTCTCCATCGATGCCAGGAGCTCCCACCCGGGTGAGGAGAGCACTGGCTCGAGGTTGGAGGTCACCGCCCCATCGTCGCACGGGCTCCCGGAGTGGTCCGAACCGGCGGGCCGGCGGGGACGAGGGGCCCCACCGCGGGTCGGGTCGGTGGAGGGGAGGTGGTGACGCGCACGCGCGCGTGGGTGGCCGGGCCGTGCGGGGGCGACACGTGACTGGCACTCGGGTTGTCAGAGTGCCAGCTGCGTCCTAAGCTTGGACGCGGAACGCGGCCCACAGCCGCGGTCGGGTCCCGGACCCTGACCCCCGCGACGGCAGGGTGGAACCGGGACGCACCAATGCGCGAACATCATCAGAAAGGGAGTCACGACAGTGTCGATCTCCATCAAGCCCCTCGAGGACCGCATCGTGATCCGTCAGGTCGAGGCCGAGCGGACCACCGCGTCCGGTCTCGTCATTCCGGACACCGCCAAGGAGAAGCCGCAGGAGGGCGAGGTCATCGCCGTGGGCCCCGGTCGCATCGACGACAACGGGAACCGCGTCCCCATGGACGTCTCCGAGGGTGACACCGTGATCTACAGCCGTTACGGCGGCACCGAGGTCAAGTACTCCGGCGAGGAGTACGTCATCCTCTCCGCGCGCGACGTCCTGGCGGTCGTCGAGCACTGAGCACACACGGCACGGTCGCTGTGACGCGACCGTCCACGTGGGGAGGGGCCCGCTCCGTGGGGAGCGGGCCCCTCCATCATGTGTGGGGAGCATCTGTGGGGAGGCCGCGCCCCACGTGGGCGATGGGCACGGCGACCCCGTCCCCGTCCCCGTGCCCGTCCTCCGCGCCGCACACCGGGGTGCGTGTCCCGTGGGGGACCCGTCCGCCCCGGGTCCACGCCGGACATGGCTCGGGCCCGCCACCGGTTCGGTGACGGGCCCGAGGTCCTCAGGTCGGGTGTCAGGCGGTGCGACGCTGACGCTGGAGGTACTCGCGACGCTCCTCCTCGGTCATGCCGCCCCAGATCCCGTAGGGCTCCTGGGCGCGCAGCGCGTGCTCGCGGCACTGCTCGATGACCGGGCAGGTCGCGCACACCGCCTTGGCCGCCTCGGCGCGGCGCCTCCGTGTCGAGCCGCGCTCGCCCTCGGGGTGGAAGAAGAGTTCGGTGTCCATGTCACGGCAGGCACCGTCGTACTGCCATTCCCATGCCTCGATCATCGGGCCGGGAAGTCGTGAGACGTCAGTCATTGGATGCCTTCCTTCACAGGTCGTGTGCCGGACGGGTGTCTCCAACCCCCCCCTGCACCGGACGTGCTCCAAGGCTACAGACTTGCGCACCACTTATTCAAGAGTGGTCCATCAACTCTCCGGAATTTCTCAGGTAGCGCATTCTCTCTGGGAGTTCGCTGGGAACGGTCTGTGGGCTTCGCGTCAGGTGGGGCCCCGCGGGGCGTCCCGAGTGGCGAGAAGTGCTCCGTGAGATGAGGATTGGAGCAGTGCAGGCCCGGGAGGTTCCCGGATCGTGGAACTGCACCCGACTCCCGGAAGGAGTGACATCGGATGCCCAAGGCGCAGATCCTCCGCCCCGTGACCGATGTCCCCCTCTCCGTGACCATGGTGGCCGCGCGACTGGGAGTGTCCGCCTCGACGCTGAGGACGTGGGAGCGCCGCTACGGCCTGGGCCCCTCCGAACGGCGCGCGGGGGCGCACCGGCGCTACCACCCCGACGACGTCGCCCGGCTGTCCCGGATGCTCGACCTGGTCCGCTCCGGGGTGGCCGCCGCCGATGCCGCCGCCACCGTCCTGTCGATGGACGACGAGTCCCTGTCGGGGACGATGGCCGGCACGAAGCCCCCCTCGGGCCCCGCCGAACTGGTCGGTGCCGCGAGGTCGAGTGACCTCGACCGCCTCGAACGCATGCTCGCGACCTCCGTGACGATCCAGGGCCTGGTGCACACCTGGAGCAACCTCATCGAACCCGCCATGGAGACGATCCTCGGCTCCGACGAGGGTGAGGAACCCGGCAGCGCCCCCTCCTCCGTCCTGACGGTCGCCGTCCTGGCCGTGCTGCGCTCGGTCTCCGAACACCGTCCCCAGGACTCCGCCCCGGCCGCCGCCCGCGTGGTCGTCCTGGCCGACCAGGACCACTCCCTGGCCGCGCACGTAACAGGCGTCGCGCTCCAGTGGAACGGGATCCCCACCTCGGTGATCTCGACCGGCCCCCACGCCGGGAGCAGTGGAGCCACCCGGTTCGAGTCCCACCGCGAGCGCACGGGCGCCTCGGTGGCAGTCGTCATGGGTCGGGGAACCTCCTGCGAACGCCTCATGGACTCCATCGCCCGGTCCGAGGACGTGGACATCGTCCTGGTGGGACCGGACTCGCCCCACTTCCTCGACCAGCACGTCCAGCGGGTCCGCACCCTCAGCGCCTGTGTGGACGAGACGGTCGCCCTGGCACGTGCGAAGGCCGATCCGCGTCCCGGGGAGCCCTCCGAGGACTGAGTGCCCGCGACCTGCGGTGGACCTGTGGCGGTGCCGATGGGCACGACTGCTGGGCGGCGCCCCGCCGGTGGTACTTTTGTCCGGGGATCCAGGGACGGATCCCGCGAAGACGCACCTCGCCAGAAAGGCCGCAGATGGACACGCCGTGGGATGACCGAGCCGTCCAGGGAGAGTTCGACCGGGAGTTCCACGCCCTCGTCGACTTCGCCCGCAATTCCCGGGTCGCCACCGGGTTCGGGTACATGGGTCCCGAGGGTGAGGTCGACACCTCCCGCCCCGTCGAGCTCTGGGTCACCTGCCGCATGACGCACGTCTTCTGCCTCGCGGCCCTGCAGGGGATCGAGGGCGCCGCGGAGCTCGCGGACCACGGCATCGCCGCCCTGCGCGGCCCCTTCCACGACGCGGAGCACGGCGGG
>NZ_CCXH01000244.1 GCF_000820725.1 Actinomyces polynesiensis
AAACTTGGCCCATGGGTGACTTTGATGCGACCGACCCCTTCGGCCTGACCGGACTGACCTACGACGACGTCCTCCTCCTCCCCGAACTCACCGACGTGGTGCCCTCCGACGTGGACACCACCGCCAGACTCACCAAGGGGATCTCCCTGCACGTCCCCCTCGTCTCCGCGGCGATGGACACCGTCACCGAGGCGCGCATGGCGATCGCCATGGCCCGCCAGGGCGGGATCGGGATCCTCCACCGCAACCTCTCCATCGAGGACCAGGCCCAGCAGGTCCGCCAGGTCAAGCGCTCCGAGTCCGGGATGGTCGAGGACCCGGTCACCGTCGGACCGGACGCCACGATCGAGCAGCTCGACGAACTGTGCGGCCACTACCGCGTCTCCGGCCTGCCCGTGGTCGACGACGACGACGTCCTCCTGGGCATCATCACCAACCGCGACCTGCGTTTCGTCCCCGCTGCCGACTGGGGGCGCCTGACGGTCCGCGACTGCATGACACCCATGCCGCTGATCACCGGGCGTGTGGGGATCTCGCGTGAGGATGCGAAGAGCCTGCTGGCGGAGCACCGCATCGAGAAGCTCCCCCTCGTCGACGAGGCCGGGCGCCTCGCGGGTCTCATCACCGTCAAGGACTTCGTCAAGACGGAGCAGTACCCCCACGCCACGAAGGACGCACGGGGGCGCCTCGTGGTCGGTGCGGCCATCGGGTACTGGGGCGACACCTGGGAGAGGGCCCAGGCCCTGGCCGAGGCCGGCGTCGACGTCCTCGTGGTCGACACCGCCAACGGTGGGGCGCGCCTCGAGGTGGAGATGGTGCAGCGCATCAAGGCCGACCCCACCTTCGACGGCATCGAGGTCATCGGCGGGAACGTGGCGACCACGGAGGGGGCCCAGGCCCTCATCGACGCCGGCGTGGACGCCGTCAAGGTGGGTGTGGGCCCGGGGTCGATCTGCACGACCCGCGTCGTGGCGGGTGTCGGGGTGCCCCAAGTGACCGCGATCCACCTGGCCGCCAGGGCCTGCAGGCCGGCGGGGGTGCCGCTCATCGCGGACGGCGGCCTGCAGTACTCCGGTGACATCGGCAAGGCGCTGGTGGCCGGCGCGGACACGGTGATGCTCGGCTCGCTGCTGGCGGGGTGCGAGGAGTCCCCGGGGGAGCTGGTCTTCACCAACGGCAAGCAGTACAAGCTCTACCGGGGCATGGGCTCCCTGGGGGCCATGAGCTCGCGTGGGCGCAAGAGCTACTCCAAGGACCGCTACTTCCAGGCGGACGTGTCCTCCGACGACCAGATCGTGCCCGAGGGCATCGAGGGGCAGGTGCCCTACTCCGGGTCCCTGGCCGCGGTCGTGTACCAGCTCGTGGGGGGCCTGCACCAGACGATGTTCTACCTCGGGGCACCCACCCTGGACGACGTGAGGCGCAACGGGCGTTTCGTGCGCATCACCTCCGCGGGACTGCGCGAGTCCCACCCCCACGACGTGCAGATGACCACCGAGGCCCCCAACTACCACGGCTTCGGCAACAACTGAGGCGCGTCCCCTGCCGTCCTGGCAAGTGCCTCAGGACTGGGGCCAGGTCCGTGAGATGTGTGCGTCGCGTCCCTTCGAGCGCAGCCACTTCTCGAAGTCGACCGCCCAGGCCCGGTGGGCCTCGACCTCGAAGTCGTGGAGCTCCCTGCCGTCCATGGCGGTGATGCGCGGGTACCGCCCGGCCATGGAGGCCAGGACGTCCAGCGTCATGGCGACGTCGACCTCCGCGGTGTGGGCGTCCTCCGACAGATCGACCCCGTACACCGGCGCCATGGCCGCCAGGGTCTTCTTGCCGCGGCGGTAGCGGTCCAGGGCGCGGTCGAGCACCAGGGGATCGATGACCGGGGCAGGGTCCCCCCCGAGGCGTTCCTCGAAGGAGCCGACGCCGTGACGGGTCAGCTCGTTGTTGACCAGGGAGATGTCGTAGGCGGCGTTGAAGGCCACGACCGGGTAGCCCTGCCTCCAGTGGTCGACCAGGGCCGTCGCGAGCTCGTCGAGGACCTCCGGCAGGGGCCGGCCCTGGGTGCGCGCCTGCTCGGTCGAGATCCCGTGGACCTGCGTGGCGGCGGCCGGGATCTCCACCCCCGGGTCGGCCAACCAGGTCGTCTCCACGTCCGGACCGGTGGGGTGCGCCCCGCCGGGGCGCAGGACCAGGGCGGCGGTGACCAGACGGTCGCGGGTGACGTCCACCCCCGTCGTCTCGGTGTCGAAGCCCAGCCACGGTGCTTCCGTCCAGTTCACGGTTCCTCCTTCGTCCGGTGCCACCAGTGTGCGTCACGGAGTGGGCACCTGCGGACACCTTCCGACGTGGATGCCTGCGGATAGGATCGGCACGTGAGCAATGAAGTGGAGATCGGCCGGGGCAAGCGCGGGCGCAGGGCCTACTCGCTCGACGACATCGCGCTGGTGCCCTCGCGGCGCACGCGGGACCCCGAGGACGTCAACGTCGGGTGGCAGATCGATGCCTACCACGTGGACATCCCGATCATGGCCGCCCCCATGGACTCCGTGATGAGTCCGACCACCGCCATCGAGTTCGGCAGGCTCGGGGGCATCGGCGTCCTCGACCTCGACGGCCTGTGGACCCGCTACGAGGACCCGACGGCGCTCTTCGAGGAGATCGCGCACCTGCGCGAGGAGAACTCCATCGCGCGGCTCCAGCAGATCTACTCCGAGCCCATCAAGCCGGAGCTCATCACCGCCCGCCTCCAGGAGATCCGCCGGGCAGGGGTGGTGGTGGCCGGCAAGCTGTCCCCCCAGCGCACCCAGCGCTACTGGCGGGCGGTGGTCGACGCCGGCGTCGACCTCTTCGTCATCAGGGGCACCACGGTCTCTGCCGAGCACGTCTCCTCCCGCTCGGAGCCGCTGAACCTCAAGCGCTTCATCTACGAGCTCGACGTGCCGGTCATCGTCGGGGGTGTCTCCACCGACACCGCTGCCCTGCACCTCATGCGCACGGGTGCGGCGGGAGTCCTCGTCGGGTTCGGGGGAGGGGCGGCCCACTCGACACGGCGCTCCCTGGGGGTGCACGCCCCCATGGCGACCGCCATCGCAGATGTCGCCGCAGCCCGGCGTGACTACATGGACGAGTCCGGGGGACGCTACGTCCACGTCATCGCCGACGGTGGCATCGGCCTGTCCGGGGACCTGACGCGGGCCATCGCGTGCGGCGCGGATGCAGTGATGCTGGGTGCCGCCCTCGCACGCGCGGAGGAGGCCCCGGGGCGCGGATGGCACTGGGGGTCGGAGGCCACCCACCCCGACATGCCGCGCGGGCACCGGGCCCATGTCGGCACCGTGGGCACCATGCGCCAGATCCTCTACGGGCCCTCCACCCGGGCGGACGGATCACTGAACTTCGTCGGTGCCCTGCGCCGCACCATGGCCTCCACCGGCTACTCCGAGGTCAAGGACCTCCAGCGCGTCGAGGTGGTCGTGAGCCCCTACACCCCGTCGTGACGAGGACGTCGTGGGTGGCCCTCCGGTCTCCCTGTGACGGCACCGCTGTCCGGGTCCCTCCGGGTCTGGGACACTGGGAGCCATGACAACTCGCATCTCGGACGACGACTTCAAGGAGCTCGACTGGGGGTTCGGCGGCGACCGTGGACGTGCCGACACCCTCGTGGCGTGGGTCAGCGATCCCGAATTCGTCCTCGACGAGGACGTGGACCCGCTGGGCATGCTGGAACTGGCGGGCGAGGACTTCGCCGGCCTCGGGGAATGGGAGGACGCCGAGAAGGTGGCACTCCTCGCGGAGGAGGTCGACCCTGGCGGGGACAGGGGAGCCTACGTCGCTGCGCTCACCCGGATGGAGGTGGCAGCGGCGAGGGAGGACCTCAAGGTGCTCACGGACGTCGCGGACGGGCTGGCGCGACGCAGACTGCGCGATGCCGACATCCACACGAGGATCGGGGAACTCCTGGAGGGGTGTGGCGAGCTGACCCGTGCGGAGCGCTGGTTCACGAGGGGAATCCTCGTGGGCGAGGCTGCGGGGACCAAGGAGTACGCACTCCTCACCACCCGCAACGGGCGCCGACGGGTGCGCCGCGCCCTCGGGAGACCCACCGATGCGATGGACGAGGAGGGGGACGCCGTGCGCGCCCGCATCAACGATTGGATCCGTGGTGAGGAGGGATGACGTGCACCACTGCGTGGCGCCCCTGCCTGCCCCTGTCCGGTCCACGCGCCGGCTGGCACGGCGAGTGGTCCGGGACACCCGGGGCCGCCATGTCCGCCAGCGCCTCACCCACCCGACACCCGTCGCCCCGACCCGGAGCTCCCGATGAACACCGTGCATGACGAGGACGCGACCGCGGAGGGCCTGTCCGGGTCCCGCGGCCTGCTGGCCAACACACTGCCCACACCCGCAGGCACGTTCGCACTGGGCGCAGCCGTGCTGGCCGCAGCCGTGGTGCTCGGCGTCGCCGGGGGCACCACCCCCGCCCGGATGGCGGGGAACTGGCTCTTCGGTGTCGGCCTCGTCCTCCTGCCCCTCGCCGGGGTGTGGTGGCTGCTGGGACACGCGGTGCCACTGGTGGTGGGTCGACGTCTCAGGGATCGTGTGCGGCCCGCGGGGCTCGCCCTGCGGGAAGGGGCGCTGTGGTCCTTCTGGCTGGGTTGGGAGCTGCTCGCCCTCTTCCAACCGGGTGTGTCCGGCGCGACGGGAGGCATCGCCTCCCCGGTGGTCCGTGTGGCTGTCGGCGCCCTGGTGGTGCTCGGCATTCT
>NZ_CCXH01000245.1 GCF_000820725.1 Actinomyces polynesiensis
CCTGGTGGTGCTCGGCATTCTCGGGCGGGGGCTGCGTCTGGACGAGGCCGAACGCCTGGCCCGGGGGGCCGGGTACGGCCGGGGGGCACTGGGGACCGTCCTGTTCGTGGGGAGTTCCATCCTCTTGGGCCTCCTCACCGTCGCATCCGTCTTCGTGCTGATCCTGGCCATCGGTCAGGGCTACAACGCTCCTGTTCCCGGCGCCTAGGACCCTCCGCGTCTGCACCCTGACGCGGAGGGGCGGGGCATGAAAGTACCAGGACCGGGCATGGGGAGTGCTGGGAGGGGTCCCGTCGTGTAACGAGACTGGGGGACGTCGGCGGAGCGGCCGTCGACCGGACACGATGAGGTGACCTCCTGTGAACCCACGGACACATCCCCGACTGGTCTTCGGCTTCGTGGCCATCGCCGTCTTCATGACGGGCGACCGCTTCGAACTGACCTTCCTGTCCAAGTACCTCGTGGACCTCGGGTTCTCGGCGACCCAGGCGTCCCTCGTCTTCACCTGCTACGGCCTGGTCGCAGCGTTCGCGGGCTGGTTCTCGGGCGTGCTGGCCGAGATGTTCGGCGCGCGCCGGATCATGCTCGTCGGTGCCGGCGCCTGGGTCACCCTGCACCTCGTCCTGCTGACGGTGGCACTGCCACTGGGCTCCTACCCCCTGATCCTGCTGGTCTATGCGCTGCGTGGCGTCGGATACCCCCTCTTCATCTACAGCTTCGTCGTGCTCATCGCCCAGACCGTCGACACCGCGCGGCTGGGTTCGGCGATGGGATGGTTCTGGACCTCCTACTCCATCGGCATCGGGGTCCTGGGTGCCTACCTGCCCAGCTGGACGGTCCCCTGGATCGGGGAGTACCACACGCTGTGGCTCTCACTGGGATGGGCACTGGCGGGCACGCTCATCTGTGTCCTCCTGGTCCCCCGCAGCCCGGGGAGGGCGGACTCGGAGGGGCTGGACCGGTCGGAGAAACTGCGCGAGCTGACGCGCGGGGCCACCATCCTCGTCGAGGACCGTCGCATCGCCGTGGCCGCGGTGATCCGCGTCATCTGCAACCTGACGCTCTACGGGTTCCCCGTGATCATGCCCCTGTACCTGACGGGGAACACACCGGGGTCCTCCGACTGGTTCACCCTCTCCGACTGGATGAGGATCTGGGCGGCGATGTTCACCGTCACGGTCTTCGGCAACGTGATGTGGGGACGCCTGGGGGACCGCTTCGGTTGGATGCGGCAGATGCGCTGGTACGGCTGCTGGTTCTGTGCCGCTGCGACCCTCGCCTTCTTCTACGCGCCGCGGATGTTCGGGGCGAACATGGGCGTCATGCTGGCCGCCGCGGTCCTGCTGGGTCTCGGCGTGACGGCCTTCGTCCCGATGGGGGCCGTCTTCCCGGCGCTCGCGCCCCGGCACAAGGGCGCTGCGATCTCGGCCCACAACCTCGCCTCCGGGCTCACCACATTCGCAGGGCCCGCCATCGCCACGGTGCTGTTGCCGGTGGTCGGGGTGGGTGGGGTCTGCTGGACCTACGCCGGGCTCTACCTGGTCGGATCCGCCCTGACCTTCCTCGTGCACCCACCCCAGCCGGGTTTCGACCTCTCCGGACACAGGTTGCCGGCCTCGGCTCCGGTCGCGGCGCCACCGCCGGCGTCCCACCGGCACCGGTGACCGCAGCGGCGTCAGTGTCCGCACCGGCCCCCCTCACCCCTGCAGCCGTCCCACCATCCGCCTGACCACCCACCCCCACCACCCACCCCTCCTGCCCAACCCATTCGAAGGAGAAACACCATGAAGGCTGTCGTCCTGGAGAAGCAGCACGAGATCAGGATCCGCGACGTCCACCAGGACCTGCACGTCGGGCCCGGTGACCTGAGGATCGCCCCCCACACCGTGGGGATCTGCGGGTCCGACGTCCACTACTACACGCACGGGCGCATCGGTCGCTACGTCGTGGAGAAGCCCATGATCCTGGGCCATGAGGCCGCCGGCACCGTCCTGGAGGTCGGTCCCGACGTGGAGGGGTTCGCTGTCGGTGACCGGGTCGCCATGGAACCCGGCGTCCCCGACATGTCCTCACGGGCAGCACGCATGGGGATGTACAACGTGGATCCCGCTGTCAGGTTCTGGGCGACACCGCCCTACGACGGGTGCCTGGTCGAGGAGGTCGTCCACCCCGCCGCCTTCACCTACCACCTCCCCGACTCCGTCACCTTCGGTGAGGGCGCGCTGCTGGAGCCGCTGGCGGTCGGCATGCACGCCGCGACCAAGGCACAGATCCACCCCGGTGACATCGCGGTGGTGTCCGGGTGCGGCACGGTGGGCATGCTCACCGCTGCATCCGCCCTGGCCGGCGGCGCGGCCCGCGTCCTCGTCTCCGACGTGTCACCCGTGAAGCTGGGGATCGCGGCCCGCATCCCGGGAGTCGTCCCGGTGGACCTGCGCAGCCAGGACCTGGAGGAGGTCGTCCACGACCAGACCGCGGGTTGGGGCGCGGACGTCGTCTTCGAGGCATCGGGGGCTCCTGCCGCCTACGAGACCCTGTGGAAGCTCGGGGCGCCGGGCAACCGCACCGTGCTGGTGGGAATCCCGGTGGATCCGGTCAGCATCGACGTCACCGAGGTCCAGGCACGCGAGACCACGATCGAGACCATCTTCCGTTACGCCAATGTCTACCAACGTGCCATCGACCTGGTGGCCGCGGGCAGGATCGACCTGGCACCGTTCATCACCCACACCTTCGCCATGGACGACGCGGTCGCGGCCTTCGACCGCGTGGCCGAAGGACGGCCCGGGGACGTCAAGATCCAGATCACCGTGGACCATTCCTGAGGTGGAACCCCGGCGTGGTCGGCGGGGTGGTGGGAGCATGGACAGGTGACCACCTCCCCGCCCGACCGCGGTGTCCTGGAGGTCATCGTGCCCGAACCGGGCACCGTCCTGCGATGGCACACACATGACTACCCCCACCCCCTGGCGCGATGGCACCACCACCCCGAGGCGGAGTTCCACCTCATCCGGCGGGGCACGGGCCTGATGATGGCCGGTGACGCCCTGGTCCCCTTCGCGCCGGGGCAGGTGGCACTGATGGGTGGGGGACTGCCCCACAACTGGATCTCGGACCTCGCCCCCGGAGAACTCCTGCCCGGGCGCGACGTCGTCTGCCAGGTCCTCCCCTCCCGGGTCGCCGCTCTGGCGGAGGTCTTCCCGGAGTTGCTCCCCGCCGTCCGCGTGCTTGCGCGCGCAGCCCACGGAACCGTCCTCACGGGGCACGCCGCCCTCGTCGCAGCCGGGGTGCTTGGGCGCATGGGCGGCCACACCCCGATGGAGCGCGTGGTGGACCTGCTCGGCCTGTTCCAGGTCTTCGCCGACGCAGACGAGGGGGAGTGGCACACCGTCGTCACACCGGGATACCTGCCCGACCACTCACCCGACACCGCCGAGCGGCTCAACGCCGCCCTCGCCCTGGTCAGCGACGGACTCGGCTCCGAGCTGCGTCTGGAGGACGTCGCGGATGCGGTCGCGATGAGCCCCGCGGCGTTCTCGCGCTTCTTCCACCGCGCAGCCGGGATCACCTTCTCCGACCTGGTCAGGCGCCTGCGGATCTCGCGTGCCTGCCACCTGCTGGTCACCACGGACCTGCCCGTCTCGCGTGTCCAGGAGGAGTGCGGGTACTCCAACGCCTCCAACTTCAACCGGCGCTTCCGCCAGGAGACGGGGACGACGCCCAGCGCCTACCGTCGAGCCCACCACGGGTGAGGGGGCCGCACGGCAGCCGGGACGCGACGGTCTCCCCGGGGACCCGACAGGGCCGTGGGCACGCGGACCAGGGGACAGTGGCACGCTCTCGCGATGCCCCTGCAGGGGCATCGCCCCCGGCCGCTACCAGTCCACGGGTCCGAGGTCCGGGGACCCGAGGAACCGCCAGGTGGGCAGCTGCACCGGGTCGACCACGAACACCAGGAGCACATTGGGCCCGGCGGCGGTGAAGGGCGCGGGCACGTAGAGCGTGCGCTGGGGGCCGCGCCGCGTGAAGCGGCCCAGGAGGTGTCCGTTCATCCACACCAGCCCGTGCCCCCAGTCGCGGGTGTCGACGAAGAGGTCGGCGGGCCCGTCGAGCACGACCTCCGCCGTCAGGAACATCGGTTCCGTCACCGCGGTCGTCGCCAACGGTTCGACCGCGGACAGGACCGCGGCGGTGTCGGAGAGATCCGGGCACAACGAGTCCCACCCGACCAGCGGCTCGCCGTCGAGGAGGACGCCTCCGACCAGACCCTTCGCCTCCCCGATGCGAGGTCCGTAGTCCACCCTGCCCTGGTCCTCCACGAGGATGTCCAGGACCCGGGTCCCCGCCGGGACCACCACGGTCGTGTCGTGGTCCATGCGCTCCAGGACCCCGACCCTGACGCCGTCGGCCTCCACGACCGCGCGGTCGCGGACGTCGGGCACCTCCACCAGGTGCGCTCGCCCGCCGTCCGGCGCTCCTCCTCCGGAGAGGCCCGCGTGCGTCGCCCGTGCCTGCGGGAGCGTGCTGCGGTGGTGCACGAACCCCGAGAACTGGCCGAGCCCGTCCATGGTGGGGAGGTGGAGGTGGTGGGACCACGAGCCGAGTGCGTCCTCCACCCGTCGGAGGCTGGTGCCGGCAGTGAAGACGCCCGACGGGGTGGGGGCCGGTGGGCGGGGCCCGGGGACCTCGTCCGGGAGCGCGGCATGGCGGCCCAGCACCTCGCGGAAGGCCCAGTACTTGGCCGTGGGGTGACCGGACTCGTCCAGGGGGGCGTCGTAGTCGTAGCTCGTGGTGATCGGCAGGTACACACCCTTGTCGTTCGCACCGTTCGTGAGACCCAGGTTGGTGCCCCCGTGGAACATGTAGAGGTTGACCGAGGCTCCCCGGTCCAGGAGGTCCTCGAGCTCGCGGGCCGCCTCGCGGGCCGAGGTCGTGTGGTGGTGGCCGCCGACCTGGTCGAACCACCCGTCCCAGAACTCTGAGCACATCAGTGGGCCCGTCGGCTGGACGCGACGGAGCGCCTCCAGCCTCTCCGCCGCGCGCGACCCGAAGGACCCGGTCGTCAGGAGCTCGGGCAGGGTTCCCGCCACGAGCATCCCGTCGCGGGGTTGGTCGACGGTGGTCAGGGGCACGGTGACACCGCACCGTCGGGTGAGGTCGCTGAGGGCCCTCAGGTAGTCGTGGTCTGCACCGAAGGCCCCGTACTCGTTCTCGACCTGGACCAGGACCACCGGTCCGCCCCGGTCCACCTGGCGGGGGACCACGATCTCGTAGACGTGGTGGAGGTAGTCCGTCACCGCCTCCATGAAGCGGGGGTCGAGGGAACGCACCGGCGCAGGGTCGGGGCCGGCGTGGTGGGCGAACAGCCAGGCGGGCAGGCCACCCCCGTCGAACTCCGCGCAGATGTAGGGGCCGGGCCGCACGATCGCGTGCATGCCCTCCTGTGCGACCGCGTCCAGGAACCCTCCGAGGTCCAGCCCGTCCCCGACGCGCCATTCCCGGGGGGACGGCTGGTGGAGGTTCCACGGGACGTAGGTCTCAATGGTGTTCAGACCCATGAGTCGGGCCTTGTGGATCCGGTCGCGCCAGTACTCGCGCGGGACGCGGAAGTAGTGGATCGCGCCGGACAGTATGCGGAACGGCTGGCCGTCGAGGACGAAGTCGTCACCGATGACCTGGAAGGTACTCATGGGTCTCTCCTGTCGGGTGCGCCGCAGGAGGTCGTCTGGGAGCGTTGCCAAACCGTGTCCTCCGCTGTCTTGCGGTCCTGCACCCCAATGATATGGTTACGTTAACGGACGGGGTCTCGAATCGTCCGACTTCAATGCAGAAGGAGTGGCTCCAGTGGCCATGATCACGTCGCCTGCCACAGGCGCCGCACCCCTCGGGGCTTCGGAGGAGGCAGGGAAGCTGCGTCACCGTCGTCGTGACTGGCGCGGGTGGCTGTTCGTCGGGCCCTTCGTCCTCGCGTTCCTGTTCGTCCTCGTCGCCCCGCTGCTCTACTCGATCGTGTCGAGCATGTTCTCCTACCGGGCGTTCTTCGGTGACTATGCCTTCGTCGGCCTCCAGAACTACGTCAAGCTCTTCCATGATCCGCTCTTCTGGGCGGGTCTGTGGCGGGTGACGCTGGTCCTCCTCATCCAGGTGCCGATCATGCTCGTCCTGGCGATGCTGCTGGCACTGGCGATCGACTCCGCGCGGCTGCACGGATCCAACTTCTTCCGTCTGTCCGTGTTCCTCCCCTACCTCATCCCCACGGTGGTCGCTGCGCTGATGTGGGGCTTCCTCTACGGGACGAACTACGGCTTCACCAGCCAGGTCAATGACATGTTCGGCTGGCACATCAACCCGTTCGCGCAGCAATGGATCCTGGTCTCGATCAGCAACGTCATCACCTGGACGTACACGGGCTACAACATGCTGATCTTCTACTCGTCGCTGCGCACCATCGACACGAGCATCTACGAGGCCGCAGTGCTCGACGGCGCCAATGAGTGGCAGGTCATCCGGGCCATCAAGATCCCCCACATGAGTGGCTCCATCGCGATCACGGTCATCTTCTCGATCATCGGCACGTTCCAGCTGTTCAACGAGCCCTCCATCATGCAGCGCATGGCGCCGTCCGTGATCACCAACTCCTTCACCCCCAACATCTACGCCTACAACCTGTCCTTCGGCGCCGGGCAACAGGGGTACGCCGCTGCATTGGCGATCGTCATGGGGCTGATCACCGTCGTCATCGCCTACGGCGTCCAGCTGCGGGGCATGCGCACGACCGAAGGGGACAACTGAGATGAGCACGTCCACAGGGACCACCACCGCACGTCCGCGTCGCCGCCCCGTCGGGGTGCCTCGCCATCACTCCGGGACGTCTTCGATGTCCCCCGCCCAGCCCAGGAAGAGCTGGGGTGTCACGGTGGTCGCCGCGTTCTACCTCGTCTACACGTTCTTCCCCCTGGTGTGGCTGGTCATCTCCTCCACGAAGACCCAGGCCGACTTCATCTCCACCTTCGGGTTCGCCCCCGGGCACAGCTTCGCGTTCTGGGACAACCTGGTGATGGTCTTCACCTACTCCAACGGAGCGTTCACGCGGTGGCTGCTCAACACCCTGCTCTACGTCGTGGTCGGCGGGGGAGGGGCAGTGTTCCTGGCGGTCCTGGCCGGGTACGGCCTGGCCAAGTACCGTTTCCCCGGGCGACAGGCCGTGTTCCTCACGGTCATGGGTGCCATCGCGGTGCCCTCCGCGGCCCTCGCGGTCCCCCAGTTCCTGATGTTCGCCAAGCTGGGGCTGACGAACAACCCGATCGCCGTCATCGTGCCCTCGCTGGTCGCCCCCTTCGCGCTGTACCTCATGTACATCTTCGCCAGTGAGTCGGTGCCCAACGAGCTGCTGGAGGCAGCACGGGTCGACGGGGCGAGTGAGTTCCGGACGTTCTTCCAGGTGTCGCTTCCGTTGCTGGCCCCGGGCATCGTCACGGTGTCCCTGTTCACCGCGACGACGACGTGGAACAACTACTTCCTCCCCCTGATCATGCTCAAGGACTCCTCCTGGTACCCGTTGATCATCGGCCTGAACCAGTGGAACCAGCAGTCCTACATTCCCGGAGCGCAACCCGTCCAGAACCTCGTCGTGATGGGCTCGCTCCTGACGATCCTCCCCCTGATCGTCACTTTCCTGTTCCTGCAGCGGTACTGGCAGGCAGGACTGGCGGCGGGAAGCGTCAAGGCCTGAGGCACCCGCACAGGCCCCACGCGCCGCCGTCCGACAACGAAGTCACCACCCACACAACGGAAGGTTCAGTTCATGCAATCCTCAACCATCAAGCGGGCCGTCGCAGTCGCGTCGGCCATCGCGGCAGGTGCCTCACTGGCCGCCTGCTCATCCGGATCGGGTCAGAGTGGCCAGAGCGGCGCCGCTGCTCCCGCGGACTCCTTCGACTCGGGCAAGGACTACAGCGTCACCGTCTGGTCCTGGGAGCCCACCATCCAGCAGGACTCGGACGTCGTCGCCGCGTTCGAGAAGGAGTACCCCAACATCAAGGTCACGGTCACCAACGTCGGGGGTGCGGCGGACACCTACACGGCCCTCTCCAATGCCCTCCAGGCTGGCTCCGGCCTCCCCGACGTCTCCCAGATCGAGTACTACGCCCTGCCCCAGTACGCCATCAGTTCGAGCCTGGCCGACCTGACCCCCTACGGTGCGGGTGACCTGGAGGGCCAGTACACGACGGGCACCTGGAACTCCGTCAACCAGACGACCGCGAAGGGCGAGAAGGGCATCTTCGCCCTGCCCGTCGACTCGGGGCCGATGGCCCTGTTCTACAACGAGGAGGTCTTCGAGAAGGCCGGCATCGACTCCCCGCCGACCACCTGGGACGAGTTCTACCAGGATGCCAAGAAGATCCACGCACTGGGCGACAACTACTACATCACCTCCGACTCCGGTGATGCAGGCTTCCTGACGTCGATGATGTGGCAGCTCTCCCCGAGTGCTTTCACCGTCGACGGACAGGACGTCACCGTGAACTTCTCCGACCCGAACTTCGAGAAGTGGGTCGACATCTGGCAGAAGCTCATCGATGAGAAGCTCATCAACACCAACATCTCCGGCTGGTCCGACGAGTGGTTCAAGGGTCTGGGCGACGGGACCATCGCCTCGCTGGTGACCGGCGCGTGGATGCCGGCCAACCTGCTGGCCAACTCCCCGGAGGCCAGCGGCAAGTTCCGGGTCGCCGCGATCCCGTCCCTCGACGGCACGGCGGTGAACGCGGAGAACGGCGGATCCTCGCTCGCCATCATGCAGGAGAGCCCCAACAAGGCCGCCGCCTACAAGTTCGTCGAGTTCGTCTCCAACGGTGACGGCGCCAAGCTGCGGGTCCAGGCCGGCAACTTCCCGTCGCTGCAGGCCACCCTCGACGATGCGGACTTCCAGTCCTCCACCGGTGACTACGCGGCACCCGACCTCCTGACCTACTTCGGTGGTCAGGAGTACAACAAGGTCCTCGCAGAGGGCGCCAAGGCCGTCAACTCCGGATGGTCCTACCTGCCCTTCGAGGTGGCTGCGAACTCGAAGTTCGCCGACACCGCGGGCCAGGCCTACAGTGGCTCCGGCACGACACTGAAGGACGCCCTGGCCTCATGGTCGGACGCCATCGTCCAGTACGGGAACGAGCAGGGGTACACCGTCACCTCGAAGTGACGGACCCCGGGGCGCCCTCCATCCCACCGGGTGGAGGGCGCCCGTCGCCGTCGCGGACGGCCATTCGAACGGGTGCGGGCGCCGGGTGGTCCCGGGGTCCGCACGTGGCATCAGGAACGGGGAGGAACCGTGCCAGGTCCCAAGCGGCCCTCGATGGCCGACGTCGCACGCGCGGCGGGTGTGTCGGCCCAGACCGTCTCTCGTGTGGCGAACGGAGAGCCCTACGTCTCCGACGCCAAGCGTGCGCGTGTCCTGCAGGTGATGCGCGAACTCGGCTACCGACCGAACTCCGCGGCGAGGGCCATGAAGCGCGGGGCCTTCAAGACGATCGGGGTGGTGTTCCACAGCCTCCACCCGGTGGGGAACCACCGCACCCTCGAGGCGATCTCCGAGGTGGCCGCCACCCGTGGGTACGCGACGACGCTCATCCCACTGGAGGCGACGACGCACCGGGCGGCCGACGGGGCGTTCACCCGCCTGGGGGAGATGACCGTGGACGCCGCCATCGCCATCATCCCCTCGCACTTCGTGGGGGACTCGACGCTCCACCTCCCGGTGGGCGTGCCGTTGGTGGTGCTCGGTCCCTCACTGGACATGAATGCGGCCAGTGTCGACTTCGACCAGGAGGTGGGCACCCGCGAGGCGGTCCGACATCTGCTGGGGCTCGGACACCGCACTGTCCACCACGTGGCGGGACCCGCTGAGTCGTACTCCGCGGTCGGGCGCGAGCGGGCGTGGAGATCGGTCCTGACCGAACAGGGGAGACCGGTCCCGCCCGTGGTCACCGGCGACTGGAGTCCCGATTCCGGCTACCGCGCGACGCGCGACCTCCTCGAGCACGAGCGCCCCACGGCGTTGTTCGTGGCCAACGACCAGATGGCGCTGGGGGCCTTCCGCGCGCTCCTGGAAGCGGGGCTGCGGGTGCCCGAGGACGTGTCGGTGATCGGGTTCGACAACATCGACGAGGCGGTGGCGTTCCCCACCCCCTTGACGACCGTCGCCCAGGACTGGGAGAAGGTCGGGCACGAGGCGCTGCGCGCAGCCCTGGACATGATCGCCGGGGGCCCACCGACCACGTCCTCCCTGCCGACGCGTCTGGTGGTCCGGGAGTCGACTGGACCGGCGCCACACCGCTGAGCCGGGTCGGCACCGGGTCCACCGCCGGGGTCGGCTGCCCGGAGCCCGGGCAGCCGACTCACGGCCGCGGCCTCACAACCCGGGGCGCTTCCCGATGGTCAGCGTGATCTCCTGCGTGCCGGCGAAGAAGTCGTTGCCCTTGTCGTCCACCACGATGAAGGCCGGGAAGTCCTCGATCTCGATCTTCCACACGGCCTCCATCCCCAGCTCCGGGTACTCCAGGAGTTCCACGGACTTGATGCAGTTGGCGGCCAGCTCCGCAGCGGGCCCACCGATGGAGCCGAGGTAGAAGCCACCATGCGCTTTGCAGGCGTCGGTCACGGCCTGGGAGCGGTTGCCCTTGGCCACCATGACCATGGAGCCGCCGGCCGCCTGGAACTGGTCGACATAGGAGTCCATGCGTCCGGCCGTGGTGGGACCGAAGGAACCCGAGGGCATCCCGTCGGGCTTCTTGGCGGGGCCGGCGTAGTAGACGGGGTGGTCCTTCAGGTACTGCGGCATCTCCTCCCCGGCCTCCAGGCGCTCGCGGATCTTCGCATGGGCGATGTCGCGGGCCACGACCATGGTGCCGTTGAGGGACAGGCGGGTCTTCACGGGGTGCTTGGACAGCTCCGCGAGGATGTCGGACATGGGCTGGTCGAGGTCGATGCGCACCGCCTCGTCCGCGCCTCCCACCTCCTCCTCGGTGGGATCGGGCAGGAAGCGGCCCGGATCGGTGTCCAGTTGCTCCAGGAAGACGCCCTCAGGGGTGATCTTCGCCTTGGCCTGGCGGTCCGCGGAGCAGGACACGGCGATGGCCACCGGCAGGGAGGCCCCGTGGCGGGGGAGGCGGATCACGCGCACGTCGTGGCAGAAGTACTTGCCGCCGAACTGCGCGCCGATGCCCATCTCGCGGGTGAGCTCCAGGACCTGTTCCTCCAGCTCCTTGTCCCGGAAGCCGTGGGCGGTCTCGTCACCGTGGGTGGGCAGTTCGTCCAGGTAGTGGGCGGAGGCGTACTTCGCGGTCTTGAGCGCATACTCCGCGGAGGTGCCTCCCACGACGATGGCCAGGTGGTAGGGCGGGCAGGCCGCGGTCCCGAGGCTGCGGATCTTCTCCTCCAGGAACTGCATCATGTGCGTGGGGTCCAGGATGGCCTTGGTCATCTGGTACAGGTAGGACTTGTTGGCCGAGCCGCCTCCCTTGGCCATGAAGAGGAAGTGGTACTCGTCCTCCTCACCCGGCGCGGTGTCCGCGTAGAGCTCGATCTGGGCGGGCAGGTTGCAGCCGGTGTTCTGCTCCTCGTACATGGAGATCGGTGCGTTCTGCGAATAGCGCAGGTTGAGTTCCGTGTAGGCCTCGTAGACGCCCTTGGCCAGGGGGCGCTCGTCGGTGCCCTCGGTGATGATGCGCTGGCCGCGCGACCCCTTGATGATGGCCGTGCCGGTGTCCTGGCACATGGGCAGGACCCCGGCGGCAGCGACATTGGCGTTGCGCAGCAGGTCCAGCGCCACGAAGCGGTCGTTGGCGGAGGCCTCGGGGTCGTCGATGATGCGGCGCACCTGCTCCAGGTGGGCTGTGCGCAGGTAGAAGGAGATGTCGTGGTAGGCGGTGCGCGACAGCAGCTCCAGGGCCTCGGGGGAGACCTTGAGGTAGGTCGTGCCCTCGGGCCCCTCGACCGTCTCGACCCCCTCGGTGGTGAGCAGGCGGTACTGCGTGGGGTCCTCGCCCAGCGGCAGCATGTCCTCGTAGAAGAACTCGGTCACTTCTGGCTCCTTCGCGCTCGCGGTCGCACAACGCGCCCACGCTAGGGGCGGGGTCGGGGTGGGCGTGGGGATGCAGGTCCCAGATGCCCCCCGATCGACGAGGGCGGGGCGGTGTCCGTGCTGGTCACATGCGATTCAGCAGGGACACGGAGCCGCCCTCGTGACGGGGACGACACCTCCGCGGACGCCCACCCGACCCCCGGAGGCGGGGCCGTGGAGGGAATTAGGTCCCATCGCCCTCACAGAAATGGCGGACAATGGAGTCGGACCGTCCCCAGACGAAGGAGAACTGACATGACGGAGTACCGCATCGAGCACGACACCATGGGTGAGGTCCGCGTCCCCAAGGACGCGCTCTACCGCGCCCAGACCCAGCGCGCGGTGGAGAACTTCCCGATCTCCGGGGAGCGTCTGAGCCCCCACCACATCGCGGCGCTCGGCCAGATCAAGCGCGCCGCGGCCCTGGCGAACCTGGAACTCGGGGTCATCGACAAGCCGACCTCCGACGCCATCGTCGCCGCCGCCGAGGAGGTCATCGACGGCAAGCACGACGACCAGTTCCCCATCGACATCTTCCAGACGGGCTCGGGGACCTCCTCCAACATGAACGCCAACGAGGTCATCGCCACCCTCGCCTCCCGGGCCTCCGGGCTGGCGATCCACCCCAATGACCACGTCAACGCCTCCCAATCCTCCAACGACGTCTTCCCCTCCTCCATCCACATCGCCGCCTACCAGGCGGTCGATGAGGTCCTGCTGCCGGGCCTGCGCACACTGGAGGCCTCCCTGGCTGCCAAGGCGAAGGAGTTCAAGGACGTCGTGAAGTCGGGGCGCACCCACCACATGGACGCCACCCCCATCACACTCGGCCAGGAGTTCTCCGGCTATGCCTCCCAGATCACCCACGGCATCGCCCGCGTGGAGGCCACCCTGCCCCACCTGGCGGAGCTGCCCCTGGGGGGGACCGCGGTGGGCACCGGCATCAACACCCCTGCCGGCTTCTCCGCCCGCGTCATCGAGTTGATCGCCCAGAACACGGGGCTGCCCCTGCGTGAGGCGGACAACCACTTCGAGGCCCAGGCCGCCCAGGACTCCCTGGTCGAGCTCTCCGGCGCGCTGCGCACGGTCGCGGTGTCCCTGGTCAAGGTCTCCAACGACCTGCGGTGGATGAGCTCCGGGCCGCGCACCGGCATCGGCGAGATCCACCTGCCCGACCTCCAGCCGGGCTCCTCGATCATGCCCGGCAAGGTCAACCCGGTCCTGCCCGAGGCCACCGTCCAGGTCGCCGCCCAGGTGATCGGCAACGACGCGGCGATCACCTTCGCCGGTGCGCAGGGCAACTTCGACCTGCTCGTCATGCTGCCGGTGATGGCCGCCAACCTGCTGCAGTCGGTCAACATCCTCGGCAACGTGACGCGGGTCCTCGCCCAGCGCTGCGTCGACGGGATCGTGGCGAACGTGGAGACCTGCCTGCGCCACGCGGAGTCCTCGCCCTCCATCGTCACCCCGCTCAACCGCATCATCGGCTACGAGAACGCGGCCAAGATCGCCAAGCACTCGGTGAAGGCCGGCATCACCGTGCGCCAGGCCGCCATCGACCTGGGCTTCGTGGAGCGCGGCGAGATCTCCCTGGAGGACCTCGACCGGGCACTCGACGTGCGCACCATGACCGGGTCGCACTGACCGGGAGCCGACCCAGGGTCTGGGTGTCCGCTGGCCGGGAGGGGGGGAACCCTCCCGGCCAGCATGCTGTCCGGGCCGAGGTGGGTGGTGGACGGGTTGCGGCGCGGCGGGGGGCGGGTCGCCCTCGTCCGTGTGGGGGCGCGGTCCGGGCGGATAGGATGTCGGGAGTCTGCCCCACCCTTGATGACGAGGTCCGATGACAACCACCCACCTGTCGCCCCCTGAAGCCGCACGCCGGGCACGGGGAGCAGTGTTCGCGCTGTTCTTCACCAACGGGGCCCTCTTCGCCAACCTCGTCCCCCGTTACCCGGAGATCAAGGACACCTTCGCCCTCTCCGACTCCGCCTACGGTGCCACCGTCGCCCTCTTCCCGCTGGGGGCCGTGTGCGCGGGACCCCTCGCAGCCTGGGTGATCCAGCGCTTCTCCTCCGCGCGCACCGCCGCGTTGGGGACCGCGATGATCGGGGCGGCGCTCAGCCTCGTCGGGTTGGTGACGGTGTGGCGCGCCTCGATCGGCCCGCAGGGGGGTGGTGCTGCCACCGTGGCCTATGTCCTGTTCGCGGTGACCTTCTTCCTGGGCGGGGCCTCCGACTCGATCACCGACGTCGGCCAGAACGCCCACGGCCTGAGGGTCCAGCGGCTCTACGGGCGCTCGATCATCAACTCCTTCCACGGAGGGTGGTCCCTGGGCGCGGTCACGGGAGGGGTCATGGGATCCCTGGCCGTCGGCCTCGGGATCCCGTTGGGCTGGCACCTGTTCGGGGCGGCCCTGATCTTCATCGCGGTCGGCGTGGGCGCGCAGCGCTTCGCCCTTCCCGGCCCGGACGTCGCAGGTTCCCCCGGCATGCCCGCCCTGCCCGCGGAGGGCACGGTCGGACAGCCGGAGGACCTCCCGCTCGTCTCGACCCCGGGGGCCGGTGACGCCCCGGTCGGGCCCACCGCGGACGGGGGGCGCACGACCACCATGGCGTGGCCCTGGCTGGCGGTCCTGCTCGCGCTCACGGTGCTCTCGATCTCCGGCACCGCGGTGGAGGACATCACCTCGACGTGGTCCACGCTCTACATGCGTGACTTCCTGGGGGTGAAGGCCGGCTTCGCGGGCCTGGCCTTCATCACGCTGCTCGTCTCCCAGACCATCGGCAGGCTGACCGGGGACCGGGTCATCGACGCACTCGGCATGCGTCGGACCGTTCAGATCGGGGGCGCGCTCGTCCTGGTGGGGACCGGGCTGTCGGCCGCGGTGCCGGCCGTGTGGACCATGCTCGTCGGGATGGTGCTGGCGGGCCTGGGGTGCGCGGCGATCGTGCCCGTCGCGATGAACGCCGCCGACGACATCCCCGGGATGCGCGCCGGTGTCGGCCTGACGGTCGTCACCTGGCTGATGAGGCTCTCGTTCCTGCTGGGACCCCCGTTGGTCGGGCTCATGGTGGAGGCGACGAGCCTGAGGTCCGCGATCCTGGTCCTCCCGGTCGCCGGTGCCGTCACCGTGGTCTCCGCTGCGGTGCTGGCACCGGGGAGGCGGGAGGCCTCCCGCACCTGAGCCCGTCACGGCGCCCCCGGATCCCCTCCCGGCGCGTCGGCGCGGGTGGCGTCAGGGGCGGTCGAGGTGCAGGCGCTCCGTCGGGGCCTCGGACACCGGGAGCGGACCGGTGTCCAGGTCGGGGTCCTCGTCGCCCGACCCCTCCGGGTGTGCCTCAGCGGTTCCCTCCGGCGGTTCCCCGGTGACCTCGCCGTCGGTGGCGTCGGTACCTTCAGTGGCCCCGCCCTCCACGTCCTGTGCCGGGCCGTCCGGCCGGACGGGTCCGCCGGAGGCAGTGGCCCCGCCCTCGACGTCCCGGTCCGCGGTCACGGGTGGGACCACGGGGACGGGGGGACGCACCAACCGGGCGTCCCCGACCTCCGCGGCGAGGTCCGCGAGCATCTGGCGGGCGTCGGCGACGACGGAGTCGTCCTCGGCGTGCAGGCCGTGGGCGAGCCAACGTGCCACCGCGAGCTCGGAGAGGAGCTGCGCCCGGGTCATCAGGTGCAGGTCCGTGGCGTCGCGGGCCATCGCGTAGGCCTCCTGGAAGCGGTCCAGGAACTCGTCGGAGGACCGCGCGAGCACCCAGGCGACATCCTCGGCGGGATCGCCGACATGGGCGGAGGAGAAACCGGTCAGACCCATCACCGACCCGTCCTCGACGAGGATCGACGTCGGCTGGAGGTCGCCGTGCACCGGTGCCGTCCGGAAGCGCCACAGGGCCACGTCCTCCAGTGCCGACTCCCACCGGTCCCAGAGGGAACGGGGGACGGCGCCGGTGGTCGCGACCTCGTCGAGGAGGGCGAGGTGGCGACCACGGCACTCCTCGGCGGTGTAGGCCGGCAGGTCGACGCCGGTGTACGTGGCGTCGGGCAGGTTGTGCAGGGCCGCCAGCGCCCGGGCGAGTGAGGCGGGGAGCACGAGGGGATCGGCGAAGTCGTCCTCCGTCATGAACTGACCACCGAGGTCACGGTGGACCATGACCCGCACGCCTTCCGCGGTGCGGGTGAAGCCGGCCGGGCGGGGCACGTCGAAGGGGAGACGACCCGCGTCGTGGG
>NZ_CCXH01000246.1 GCF_000820725.1 Actinomyces polynesiensis
AACGGGGGGCGTGATGGAGGTCGTGGTGGGACTCGGGCTCGGAGGGGGCATCGTGCTGGTCCTCGCCTCCTGGGTGGGCACGCCCACGTGGGGTGTCGGCAGGCCGGCCTGGTACCTGCGCTGGTCCGACGAGGTGGTCCGGTCCGGCATCAGGGGACTGACGCCCCTGCGCCTGTTGGCGATCTGCCTCGGCGTCACCCTGGCGGTGCTCCTCCTCGTCCTGGCCTGGACCGGGGCCTGGACGGTCTCCACCGCCGTGGCGCTCATGACCCTCCCGCTCGCCCCGGCCGTCGTCCTCGCCCGCTCCCGCAGGCGCATCGCCGCGGCCCGGGCGGCGTGGCCCGATGTCATCGACTCCCTCGTCGCGGGGGTGAGGGCCGGTGGTGGGCTGCCCGAGCTGCTCGCCGAGCTCGGCGAGTCGGGGCCGCCGGCCCTCCGTCCCCACTTCACCCGGTTCGCGCTCGACCACCGGGCGGACGGCCGCTTCGACGTCGCCCTCGCACGCCTCAAGGAACGTCTGGCGGATCCCGTCGCGGACCGCATCATCGAGGCGCTGCGCCTGGCGCGGGAGGTGGGCGGCTCGGACCTCTCCGCCCTGCTGCGCGACCTCGGGGTGCTCCTGAGGGAGGAGTCCAGGGTCCGCGGTGAGTTGGAGGCGCGCCAGTCCTGGACCGTCAACGCGGCCAGGCTCGGGGTGGTGGCCCCGTGGTTGGTCCTCGTCCTCATCGCCGCCCAGGCGGAGGCGGCGCGGGCCTACTCGACACCGCAGGGGGTCCTCGTGCTCCTCGGTGGCGGGGTGGCGACGGTGGTCGCCTACCTCGCGATGCAGAGGATCGGGCGCCTGCCGACGGAACGGAGGTTCCTCAGGTGAGTGCGTTGGCGTGGGCGGCCTCGGCGACCGGGCTCGGCACGGGCCTGGGGCTCCTCTGCGTCCTCACGGCCTGGCGGGCCACGCACCCGGACCTGACACGCCGCGTCCTGCAGGGAGGATCCGGGCGCGTGCGGGGCGACGTCGTGGGGCAGGTGCTCCTGCAGGTGGGACACCGCCTGGTCGGGGTCGCGGAGAGCCTCGGATCGACCACGGGTTCGGTGGAACGGCGTCTGGTCCTCCTCGGGCGGCCGGGCACGCTGGGCGCCTTCCGTCTCCAGCAGTTCGCCTGCGCGGTGCTGGGGATGGTGGTCGCGGCGGCGCTCGTGGCCGCGGTCGGCCCGCGAGGAGGCGCGGGATCGGTCCTCATGCTCGTCCTCACGCTCGTGGGCGCCCTCACCGGGGCCGCGGGGTGGGACCAGGTTCTCGGGGTCCGGGCCCGTACCCGTCAGCAGCTCCTCGACGCCCAGGTCCCCGACGCGTCGGAGCTCATCGCCCTGTCCATCGGTGCGGGGGAGTCGGTGCCCGGCGCCCTCTCCCGGGTGGCCGGGGCCTCCACCTCCTCCCTCGCCTCCGAACTCGAGGCCACCGCGGCCGAGATCCGTCTGGGCCGACCCGCCAGTCGGGCCCTCCAGGACCTCACGGCCCGCAACGACTCCCCCTCGCTGGACCGGCTGTGCCTGACCCTGGTCACCGCCATCGAGAGGGGTACACCGCTGGCGGGGGTCCTCCACGACCAGGCGCGCGACATCCGTGAGGCCTCACGCCAGAGGCTCATGGAGGACGGTGGGAGGCGCGAGATCGCCATGCTCTTCCCCGTCGTCTTCCTGATCCTGCCCGTGACCGTCATCTTCGCCCTCTACCCGGGGCTCATCTCCCTGGGGATCGGGCCCTGACACACGAACGAAGCACCGACGGGGCGACGACGTCCCCGTCCCAGACCTGAGGAGGCCACCGTGGAGACACTCCACCGATGGGTCCACGCCGTCCGACTGCTGTTCATGCCCGCTCCCCGGGAGGACCCCGAGCGCGGCGACGTGCCCGGGTGGGTCCTCATCACGCTGATGACGGCAGCCCTGGTCGCCGCCATCTGGGCGGTGGCGGGGACACGTCTGGTCGCGATCTTCAACGAGGCCATGGACAAGGTTTCCGGGATCTGAGCCATGGTGGTCAGATCCCGGCACGTCCCGTGCGTCCTGCGCACCCTGCCCGCCGGCCCGGCAGGCCCGGTGCCCGGTGGGTCCCGGGGACACCCACCCGCGCCCCGCAGGTCCGGGGGCTCACCCCGCGGGTCCGGGGACTCACCCCGCCTCGCGAACTCCGCGCACGGTGAGGAGGGGTCCGAGGTCGTCGCGCACGTCCTCACCCAGGCCCTGGTCGTCCTCGTCGTGCTCGCGGTGCTCCAGGCCGCCTTCGCCCTCCACACCCGCAACCTCGCCATCTCCGCCGCAGGGGAGGGTGCCCGCCGTGGCGCCCTGCTCGGCAGCAGCGATGCGGAGGCCCGCGCCCGCACCGGCGAGCTCCTCGACGAGGCCCTCGGCTCCTCGCGACCGCGCACCGTGACGACCTCGAGGGAGGTCCGTGCCGGTCGGGAGACCCTCGTGGTCACCGTCTCGACCGCCCTGCCCGTCCTCCTCACGTGGGGACCCGCCGGGTGGCTGACCGTACGGGGACGGTCTGTCGTGGAGGTGGGGGATGTCCCCTGAGGTCCTGCTCCGATGGCCTCCCCGGATCCGCGCTGTGCCGTCCGGCCGGGGTCTGCGCCCATGCGCCGTCCCGTCCCGCGGGGGTTGCCGGACGTGGGCCGTCGGGTCCCCGCAGATGTCGTCCGACGAGGGCGAACGCGGCGGTGCGCTGGTCGAGTTCATCGTCCTGGTGGTCGCGTTGCTGATACCGGTCGTGTACCTGGTCATGGCGCTGGCACTGGTGCAGGCGAGCGTCTTCGCGGCCGAGGGCGCTTCCCGGGAGGCCGCGCGCGTCCTGGCGGCGGACCCGGGGGACACCGCGACGGCGCGCGCCCAGGTGGACCTCGCCTTCGGCGACTACGGGCTCCCCGCTCCCGCAGAGGTCACGATGGGTTGTGTTCCCGCAGGCTGCCACGGCGAGGGTGCGCGTGTCGCCGTGCGCGTCTCGACCACGGTGCCCCTGCCCCTCGTCCTCGGGTGGGTGGGCCAGCGCGGGTTGGTGCCCGTCTCCGCGGAGTCCGAGGCCCTGGTCGAGGGGATGAGGCTCGATGGGTGACGCGGGGGCAGTGGACCACACGGGAACGGGGACGCCGTGTGGGCGCGGTGGATCCTCCCCGGGCATGGGCCGACGAGGTCGTCCTCCTGCGGGCCGGGAGGGGTGTGCCCACCCCTCCGGGTGCGGGGCTCGACGTCCTCGCCCTCGTGGGGACCGGGCGGGGGGACGTCATCCCGCCGGGAGCGGGGAAGGGCCCGTCGCCGGGGGCGCACGTCGAGGTGGGCCGACCCGTGTGGGCGGCTGGGTGCCCCGGTGCGCGTTGACGGGTGCGACCCGCGTGCCCGGCGCCGGTCCCACTGCGCCCCGGCCCGCGGACCGGGGCGAGGAGGGCCGGATCTCCCTGCTGGTCATCGGCCTGACCGCCCTGCTCCTCTCCTTCGTACTCACGCTCGCGGCGATCACGATCGTCCACGTCCAGGACCGCAGACTCCTCGCCTGTGCCGACCGCGTCGCAGCGGCTGCCTCGGCCGTGATGGATGCCGACGCCTACTACGGGGCCGGGGGCAACCCACGGCGCCTCGTCCCCGCCCCGACCGCCGCCCTGCGGGAGGCGCGCGACGCCCTCGACCTGCTGGCATCGACCAGCTGCGCCGTCGGGGAGGGCGTGGTCCTCGCCGGTGTGGACGCCGACGCGGGAGGTGTCGTGGTCTCCGTCTCGGCACGTGCCCGCCTGCCCCTGCTGCCACCGGTGCTGGGTGGGGTGGTGGCCCCGGTGCTCACGGCGTCCTCCTCCGCCTCCACCCGGTGAATTCCACACGGTGAGGGCACAGGTGCGTCGCCCCGGACCATCAGTCACGAGGACACCCGTCGGCGGTCCGCAGGTGCGTCGCCCCGGACCATCAGGCACGAGGACACCCGTCGGTGCCGGGCGCCCAGGTGGTGCCTCGCCCGGATGTCGGTGGAGTGGACCGTCGGGACCAGGCCTCAGGAGCACACGACCCGCTGGGAGACCACGTCGGAGCGCAGCTCCAGGTGGTCGAAGGCCGCGACGTGGAGGACCCCCTCCAGACCAGCGGCCTCCGGGACCAGTTCCCCCACGCGGTTGGGGCGATCGAGGATCCACCCGGGGTTGAAGACCGTGCCGGGTGCGTCATCCATGACGGCCACGTAGAAGATGCCGGTCTCCACCAGGTCCTGGAAGAAGTGGCTCCCCCAGGACAACTCGGGGTGGAAGTCCCCCGGGGCGTAGGTCAGCTCCCCGAGCACCGCGGCACGGGAGATCTCGGCGAAGGTCACGGGCACCCCCAGGCTTGGGGTGGTGGTCCCCCATCTCCCCGGCCCGAGGTACATGACGGAGCCGCTCCCCAAGGCGCGGTCGAGGTCGCCGATCCTGCGCGCGACCTCGTGGCGCTCCTGGGTCCCCAGCATGAGGTAGGCGTCGGGGCGGACGAGGACCACGTGGTCGAGCTCGAGGCGCACGTTCCCGCCCATGAACCCGCCGTACTGGCTGAGCAGGCACTGCGAGGGGTCGGCGGGCTCGACGACCTCGACGGCCCGACCGGGCCCACGGGTCTGGAGGGGCCGGCACTGGAGCAGGTTGACCCGCCACCCCTGCGGCGTCGTGTTCAGGGTGAACTCGATGTCCACGGGGTGGTCGTAGGCGGTCTGCAGTGCGGAGAGCAGCATCCGCATCCACCCGGCGAAGTCCGTGTCCGCCAGCAGGCCGTGGAAGTCCACGATCCTGGGCGCAGCGCTCGCGGGGCGCCCGAGTTCCTCCAGGCGTCGGGCCGCCCCGCGGTCAGTGCTGAGGAACAGGGACCATGCGTCTCCCTGCTCCTCGCGTGCCGACGGGCTCGGGCCCGCATCCGTGCCCACCACTGCTCGCACCTCTGCGGGGGCTCCAGGGTCCGTGCGCGCACGCGTCTCCCTGGCGATTCCCGGGTCCGCGCCTGTGCCCTCCCCGGACAGGTGGACCTGCTCGCGCTCCGCTCCCATCACCCGGGACACGGGGAGCGTGAGGCGCTCGTCGGCGGACAGGGAGAGGACGTCCATGCGCTTCTGCGAGAAGCGGGCCGCGTCGCCCTCGTCAATCGCCCCCGACGAGAGGGGGGCGCCGAGCGCGACGATGCGCGCGTAGTCCTTGCGGGTCCTGTCCACGGCGCGCGTGCCCAGCCCGACCACCATGCGCAGCATGCCCGCGTCCGCGTCGATGTCGGGGGACCACACGTAGAGGTTGGAGGAGTTGCCGACGCCGGCTGCGTCGGGGAAGAAGAGGTCCCCGTGGTGGTCCCCCGAGACGCGCTGGACCAGCAGGGCCATCTGCTCGTCACGGAACTCCAGGCCGCGCTGACGCCGGTAGGCCAGGGCCTCGGGCGACATGGAGGAGGCGTAGACCGTGCGCACGGCGTCCTCGAGGGCGCGGTAGCGGTCCTCGGGAGTGCCCTGGTTGACCAGGAAGACCGAGTCGTACTTCCCGGCGAAGGCGTTGCCGTAGTCGTCCTCGAGCAGGGAGGAGGAGCGCACGATGAACGGGGACTGCCCGAAGTGGTCGAGGATCCGCCAGAAGTCGTCGCGCACCGAGGGCGGGAACCGACCCCGACCCAGGCGCTCGCGCAGGCGGACACCCGCCGCCAGGAAGGACTCCGGGTCCTTCTGCTCCATGCGCAGGTGCCACCAGCCGTTGGAGACGACGTAGGTGTAGAAGTGGTCGGAACCGACGTAGAACGAGTCGTGCGCCTCCAGACGGGCACGGAACCGGTCCTGTGCGTCGTGGTCGAGGACGGCGCGGGCCAGCAGCATGCCGACGCTCTTGCCGCCGATGCGCCCGGTGCCGACGAGGCGATGGGCGACGCCCAGCAGGTCCGCCAGCGTGAAGTGGCGACGGCACAGCTCCACCAGCTGCCCCTCCCGTCCCACCATCACCCCCAGCAGCAGGTCACGGGTGGCGAGCACCGCCTCGGGGTCCCCGTCCGCCAGGGCTGCCCGGGCGTCCTCGACGAGGTCCGCCCAGTGGTCCGTGAGCTCCACGCGACCACCCAGGGTGGCGAAGAGGCGGGCGGACTCCTCGGAGGAGGTGACGGGCTCGACCTCGTCCCCGTCGATGCGATGGGGGAGGAACATCGTGGGGGAGTAGCGCGCCCACACCTTGAGCGGGTGCACGTAGAGCCGTCCGTCGATGCGGTGGAGCTCCAGGAGCAGCTGGGTGGTCTCCCGGATCCCGGCGATCGTGGCCGCCGAGTGGCGGTGGCGCAGCAGGCAGAAGTAGGCCACCGTGTCGAGGTCGTAGAGGTGGGGGCAGGTGACGGCGAAGAAGTTCATCACCATGAGGTCCGAGTGCCACACGTCCAGCAGGTCGCTCAGGCAGTCGAAGACGTGGTACGCGGAGGTGCCGGACTCGCTGATGAGCCGGTGGATGCGCGTGGTGAAGGCCTCGAAGCCCTCGCCGGGGTCGACCTCGTGGACCACGACGCCCGGCAGGTCGGGGACGAGGGCGGGGGCGTCGGGGTGCAGGAAGTGGGAGAAGCGGACGTGGTGCACCTCGCGGCCGACCTCCAGCGCGCGCCGCACGTAGGGGAGGACGACCTGGGCGAAGTCGGCGGGGGAGTCAACCTGCCACACGACGTTGTCCCCCAGGCGCAGCCGGTCGACCGTGCGGTCGAGGCCGGGGATCCCGGTGCTCGCGGAGTTGTGCGGTTCCATCGGCCGGCTCCGTCCTGGGGTGGGTGGGGTCGCGGGACGAGGGCGGCCCGAGCTGCCCGGGCCCGGGATGCCGGGGCCCCGACTGCTCAGATGACGCCCATCGCCACCATCGCGTCGGCCACCTTGATGTATCCCGCCAGGTTGGCGCCGGCCACGTAGTCCCCGGGCACCCCGTACTCGTCGGCGGTGGCGAGGCAGCGGTGGTGGATGTCGTCCATGATGCCCTCCAGTCGCTGTTCCGTGTACTCGAAGGTCCACGAGTCGCGGGAGGCGTTCTGCTGCATCTCCAGGGCGGAGGTCGCGACGCCGCCGGCGTTGGAGGCCTTGCCGGGAGCGAAGAGGACACCCGCCGCCCGTAGGGCGTCGGTCGCGGTGGGGGTCGTGGGCATGTTCGCGCCCTCCGCCACCAGTTCCACACCGTTGGCGATGAGGGACTTCGCGCCGGACTCGCCGAGCTCGTTCTGCGTCGCGCAGGGCAGGGCCAGCTGGCAGGGGACGTCCCAGATGGAGCCGCCCTCGACATAGCGGGCGGAGGAGCCGCGTTCCTCGGCATAGTCGGACACACGCCCCCGCCGGATCTCCTTGATGTCACGCAGGAGCTCGAAGTCGAGGCCGGACTCCTCCACGACGTACCCGGAGGAATCGGAGCAGGCCACCACGGTGGCGCCGAGCTGCTGGGCCTTCTGGATGGCGTAGAGGGCTACGTTGCCGGAACCGGAGACGACCACGCGCTTGCCGGCGATGTCCTCGCCGTGGGCCTTGAGCATCTCCTCCACGAAGAACACCAGGCCGTAACCGGTGGCCTCGGTGCGGACCCGGGACCCGCCCCAGGTGAGGCCCTTCCCGGTGAGCACACCGGAGTCGTAGCGGTTCTGGATGCGCTTGAACTGCCCGAAGAGGTAGCCGATCTCGCGCCCACCCACGCCGATGTCGCCGGCGGGGACGTCGGTGGTGGGGCCGATGTGGCGCTGGAGCTCGGTCATGAACGACTGGCAGAAGCGCATGACCTCACCCTCGGACCTGCCCTTGGGATCGAAGTCGGACCCACCCTTGCCGCCCCCGATGGGCATGCCGGTCAGGGAGTTCTTGAAGATCTGCTCGAAGCCGAGGAACTTGATGATGGAGAGGTTGACGGAGGGGTGGAAGCGGAGGCCGCCCTTGTAGGGGCCGAGCGCCGAGTTGAACTCGACGCGGAACCCGCGGTTGACCTGGACGACGCCGTGGTCGTCGACCCAGGGCACGCGGAAGATGATCTGGCGTTCGGGTTCGCACATGCGCTGGAGGACCGACCACTGCGCGTAGGCGGGCTTGCGGTCGGTCAACGGCTCCAGGCTGAGAAGCACCTCGTAGACGGCCTGGAGGAATTCGGATTCTCCCGCGTTGCGCGACAGCACGGCCATGTACTGGGGTCGCAGGGAGTCGGACAGTCGTTCGATCTCGAGAGTGGCCACGAGTGGATTGTGTCATCCGGGTGGTGCTCTCGTGCGAGAACGTCCGGGATCCGGTGGAAGGGGTGCGCGGGAGGCGGAGCGGGGCGCTGGTTGAGGGATGGTGTCGGGCTCGGGTCACACCCTCGTCGACGTCCCGCGTTGGTGTGGGGCCGCTCTCGTCGAGGCATGGCGGAGGGGCCGGCAGTTCACAGGTCTCGTCGCCCGTAGAGGGCGATCGACGCCGCCGAGGACAGGGCCAGGGCCAGCAGGCCTGCACCCAGTCCGATCACCGAGGTCATGGGAGCTGAGAGGTGTCCGGGGGATGTGCCCACGGGACTGCCCACGCGGTTGAGCAGAGCGACACCCACGAACACCAGTGCGAGGGTCACGATCCTGATCCACAGACCCGATCGTGCGAAACCCAGGGCGAAGCAGACGGGCAGTGTCACCGACACCAGGCAAAGGACCATCCCCGAGCCCAGGCCGGCGACGACGAGGAGTTGTCCGATCGTGGGCAGCGATCCGTCGGTGACTGCGGAGACCAGCAGCACCATGACGAGGCCGAGGGCGACCTGGGTGACCAACAGGACCAGGACGCTCAGGTGGCGGCCCAGCACGACTTCTCGACGCCTCAGGGGAAGAGCTGCGTAGAGCGTGTCGAGATGAGCGGCCTCGTCCATCGCGAAGAAGTACATCGGCATGAACAGTGTCAGGGACAGGCAGGCTGCCAGAAGGCTCAGGGGCTCGACGCGCATGGCGGCCGTGACGATCAGGAGGGCCAGGAGGGCGATGGCCAGGGAGCGTGCGCTGCCGCGTTGGGCGGACAGGTCGAGGCGGGTGAAGGCGAGGATTTCGCGCATGTCAGGAGTCCTTTTCGGGTTTGCTGCGGCACAGTCGCACGACGACGTCTTCCAAGGTTGCTTCCTCGATGAGGGCGTCGGGACCGAAGAGTGCGGTGTCACCGGTTCGGATGAGGCCGCTGACGACGCCCTGGGCATCAAGGGTTGCCCCGATGATTGCGCGACGAGCACTCGCAGTGAGGCTCTCTCGGGGACAGCGGACTGTGGCGTGGGCCTCGATGATGTCGGGAGTGGGGCCCTCCAGGAGAGTGCGCCCTCTGATGAGGAGGTGGACGCGGTCCGCGATCTGCTCCAGGTCGGTGGTGAGGTGCGTGGAGAAGAGGATCGCATGGGTCGGATCGACCATGAACTCCCGGCACAGGTCGAGCACCGTGGATCGTGCCACGGGGTCGAGACCGCCGGTGGGCTCGTCGAGGACGAGCAGGCGGGGGCGGTGGGCAAGGGCGAGAGCCAGGCCCAACTTCGTGCGTTCTCCTCGCGAGAGTCCTTTCACTGCCGTGCGCGGCGGGACTTGGAGGCGTTCGAGCATCTCAGCGAAGAGGGAGGCGTCCCAGGTGGAGTAGAAGCGGGCGAGGGCGCGCTGCGAGGCCCGGGCGTCCCATGTCGGTGGCAGGGTCGCATCCTCGAGGACCACGCCGAGACTGTCGTTGCCGTGGCCGGGGGGCGAGCCGAGCACGCGGGTGACACCGGACTGGCTGTGGGTCATCGAGAGGATCACCCTGAGCGTCGTCGTCTTCCCTGCTCCGTTCGGTCCCACGAAGCCGACGACGCTTCCGGCCGGAACCTCGAGGTCCAGGGGACCGAGTGTGAAGGTGCCCTGACGACGTACGACGCCACGCAGGTCGATGGCGGAGGCGGGGGTGTGACTCGGTTTGGCGGTGCCGGGTGCGGCTGCTGCCCTGCTCCGGTCGACGGGCGCGGAGGCGTGGGCGGAGCGGTTCGGGATCGTGCGGGGCGTGGGTTCTGGAGTGGTCATGGTGTCCGCTTCCATTGCTGATCAATCCTGTCGAGGAGGGACTCGCGGTTGAGACCCGCGAGCCGCGCCGTCGCGAGGAGCTCGTTGGTCTGGCGGTCGAGGAGCTCATTCAGTCGGGCACGGGTGGCACCGGGGTCCTGAGGCAGAACGAAGGAGCCGCGGCCCTGCTGGTTGGCGATGAGTCCCTGGGCAGCCAGGTCGTTGTATGCGCGAGTGGTGGTGATGAGGCTGACCTCCAGATCCCTGGCGAGCTGCCGCAGTGACGGCAGGGGGTCACCGGGGGCGAGGCCGCCGGAGTAGATGGCCGAGCGGATCTGCTCGACGATCTGCTCGTACATCGGGACCCCGGACGTCCGGGAGAGGATGATGTGCACAAACTGTTTATATCGCATATGCACAGTATGTGCAATTGAGTCTCGTGCAGGACTGTGGAGTCTGCGTGAGCTCGGATGTCACACATATGGGACTGCCGGACATGTGAGAGTGAAGGCATCCCAGGAGGACACGTGACGAGTGACAACGACTTCAGTGCGGCATTCCGCGGCCATTACCCCGCAGTGCTCGCCTTTGCACGTCGGCGGATCGGGGACACGGAGGCCGAGGATGTTGCGGCCGAAGTGTTCACCATTGCCTGGCGGCGCTGGGACGACGCGCCCGAGGACGTGCGCCCATGGCTGTTCGGCATCGCGAAGAACGTCCTGAGCGGCCAGTACCGGAGCGGTCGTCGTCGTGACCGTTTGGGGGAGAAGGCGCGGCTGCAGCCTCCGGCGGAGGTACCCGACCACAGTGACGATGTGGCGGAGAGTCTGGACCTGCGGGCCGCATGGTCGGAACTCTCCGAGGAGGACAGAGAGGTGATCGCGCTGGTCGCCTGGGACGGGCTCTCAGGAGCCCAGGCCGCCCAGGTGCTCGCCATCAGCCGGATGGCATACACAGCGCGGCTGTCCCGGGCGCGCAAACGCCTGCGGCGACATGTGGCCAGCAGGGAACTGCCCGCGGGGCGGGCAGATGATCCATCGGGCGGAGAGCCCGACCGGGCCTGGGCGGCGGCCCTCACCGAACCGAACACTCTCACGGCTGGAGGGGATGCACGATGAGCGGCAAGCAGGGGATCGACGTGCTGGAGCGCATCGCGGGGTTGAACCCGGTGTCGGACGAACGACTGGGGGAGGGGCAGCTGGCGCGCTCCGAGGAGCTTCTGGCGCGGCTCGTGGCTGTTCCTGCGGGAGAAGGCACGCCTGCTGTGGGCGACGGTGTGGCTGCTGTTGGTGGTGCTGGTGTTGCCGCGCACGCCTCCACAGAGGGGGGCGTGGATGGTGCCGGATCTGTCTCTGGACTCGGTCCTGCCCGGACGGTGCAGGAGGTGGGAGCGGCCCATCGGGCCCACGAGGGTGCCGGGACGCGTCGGCACTCCGGAGTGCGCCGAGCGGCACGGGGTGTGGCGATCGCACTGGCTGGTGTACTCGGTCTGGGGGCTGCGGCCTATGCGACCGGGGTGACGCCCAAGTCGGTGTCGGTGGGCCTCGAGGCGCTCCGGAGCGTTGACGCGGGAACGGTCACCTACTCGGACTCACCAACCATGGATGGCGCGTTGGTCCTGGCCCGGATTGCCCGGGACTCGGAGTCGTCGCAAGACCTTGGGGATCCCACACAGGTCGTTGTCACGAACTCCCTCGGCTCCGGGGATGCCTGGTACGACGAAGACCCTCAACCTGGCATGGTGACGAGCAACCGATGGGACTGGACGCTCAAGAATGGAATCCGACGGTTCAAGACGGTTGAGACGTCAAGGGATGGTGTGAACCCCGAGACACCAGTGATGGACTTCTACTTGGAGCAGCTTCCTCCGGACCCCAATCCGCAGTACGACCCCGAGCGTCGAGCGATTGGGCGGGATCTTCAGCTCGGGCCGACTCCGGAGGCAACAGTGAACACGCTCCTGGGTGATGAACCGCGCGACAGTGGAAGGGCTGATTGGATGGTTGTTGATGCCTACAACTCCTACTGGCCCGAAGGCATCGGACTCACGGCGGCGAACCGTGCGGCATTCGTCCGAGCTCTCGCGACCCTCGACTACGTGTACTACGGCAGCGCAACGGATCAGTTGGGTCGCAGGGGTGAGGCGTTCGGAGTCGATTGGAGGAGTTCCAGCGGGGACGAGGAGTACAGGATCCTCCTCGACCCCGACAATGGCGCGTTGCTCGCAGTTGAGAGCGTTCTGCACGGACCCTGGATCCTCGGTTCCAAGGACCACGTCACGTGGTCCAACACGTGGGTGTCGATCGAGACGGTTGACTCCGTCCCCGCCTGTGAGGACATCGAGGGATGTGTGGTTGCCAAGGAAGGCTGAGTCGCTCGGGACAGCGGGCTCGGTACCCGCCTGCGAGGAGATCGCTGGCCGCAGGATCATTGTCGAGGAGAGGTGACTTCTTCAGCGAGACGGTTGGAGTCAGGACCATGTCACAGCGTCTGATCCGAGAGATCGATGTGGACGATGAAAGCATCAGGTGGCTATGGGAAGAGCGGGCATGACGCAGAGTCGGAGTCGGTTGCCGCGTGCCAGGGCCGCTGATTGGGCGCGCCAGATGATGGCTGGGGCTTGTCCCTGACATCGTGTGAGGGTGTGTGCTCATCGTGTGGACGACGACAGGGATGAACTGCTGCGCATCGGGGTGTTCTCGGTGCTCTCCCGGATCAGCGTGCGGATGCTGCATCACTACCAGCAGGAGGGAGTACTGGAGCCCGTGTGGGTGGACCCCTTCACCGGATACCGGTACTACCACCCCTCTCAACTGCGTGACGCCGAGACGATCACCGCACTACGAGACGCGGGCGTGCCGGTTGCACATATCCTGCGTGTCATCGACTCCCTCGACGATCCACCCGGGGTGCGGGCACTCCTGGACGAGCACCGCAGGAGGCTCAAGTCCGAGCACCTGCAGGTCGTCCAGCGCTTGGATGCCCTGGAACGTTTCCAGACACGATTCGAGGAGGTACCGATGGACATCGATGTACGTACGACAGTTCTTCCGGCCATGACCCTGGCGTCACTGCGCAGGACCGTCCCGACCTACGGCGACGAAGGAGTCCTCTGGCAGGAGATCATGCCTCTGATCACGCGCTCCAGTGCCGCGTTCCCGGCCGGAGGAGTTTCCGGAGCGACCTTCCACGACGTCGACTACAGAGACCATGACGTCGACGTCGAGGTCTGGGTCCAGGTGACGGAGCCCGCTGAGGAGGCCGGAGACCTTCGCTTCGAGGAGCTGCCCCCGCGTCGGGTGGTGACGGCGACCCTGCGGGGTGACTACTCGAGGATGTCCGAGGTCACGGAGGCCATCGGTGAGCGCATCGCCGCTGATGGCCTGGAGACCGGACCCATGTTCAACATCTACCGGGTTTCCCCTGCCCAGGACCCTGACCCGAGCCATTGGGTGACCGAGGTGTGTTTCCCCGTGGTGGAATGATCCACCCCACCGGGGCGGCGCATCCACCGTGCATCCCGAGCCACGTGGCCGAACGATGCGGTTGCGACGGCTGGTCGGTGTCGCGGGTCTGGCGGGAGCCGTATGTTTGCTCAACGAAGGTGTGACGAGGTTCCACGATCTGCCCTGTGGTCGTGGCGCGCCGACCGGACGGTGCACACAATGATCTTGTCGACGATCGTTCGGGACACGGACTGGAGGAGCAGGCATGGCAGAGGTGACGGGAGTCACGCAGTGGCACAGGGGTGCGGCAAGGGGGAGGCCCGAGGACCCCGGTGCGCCTTGGGCGGTGGTCCTGCCCGGCATCGACTACACGGTGATCCACCCCCTGCTCTACTTCGCCTCGACCGCCCTGGTCCAGGACGGGTGGCGTGTGCTCACGGTTCAGTGGGACACGAGCGGGATGGAACTCCCGCGTGACGCTGATGCCGGCGCGGCACTGGCCGAGGATGCCTGGGCAGCCGCGCGGGCCCAGCTGCCCGACGGCGCTGCGCCCGGTCTGCTGGTCGCGAAGTCCATGGGCACGCTCGCCACGGGTCGCGCGCTCGCGGACGGTGTGGACGTCGTGGCACTCACCCCGTTGCTCGTCCCGCCCTTCGCGCACCACTATCCGCGCACTCCTGCGGGTCGGCGCGTGCTCGCTGTCGGTGGGACGTCCGATGCCCTGTGGGACGCCAGCACCGCGGGGGAGCGTGACTACGAGGTGGTCGAGGTGCCCGGTGGGGACCACGCACTGGAGCTGGCGGGTCATTGGCGCGAGTCCCTGCACACGAATGAGCGGGTGACGGGCGCCCTCATCGACTTCGCCGCGACCTGCCGGGACTGAGAATGCACTGGGGGTTGACCTCAGCGGTGTCGGGGGTGGGCTCCGAGGTGGTGGGGTCGCTGCTGTGCAGGTGAGGTCAACCGTGGATGTCCGTGGGAGCACTGGGGGTTGACCTCAGTGCCCTCTGCGGCGCTGTTCGGGGTGGTGGGGCCGGTGAGGTCAACCGTGGATGTCGTCAGCTGCACTGGAGGTTGACCTCAGCGCCGTCCGTGACCTCCGCGAGGCCCCCGGAATCGGCCGGACGGGGCATCGACTAGGCTGGGCAGGTGGCCACTGAGTTCCCTGAAGAGATCCAAGCACTGCGCACGACGATGGAGAACATCCTCGCCGTGACCCAGCCCGACGTCCTGCGCACCCAGATCGAGGAGCTGTCGAAGAAGGCCGCTGCCCCTGACCTGTGGGACGACCCGGCCAGTGCCCAGGAGGTCACCTCCGAGCTCAGCCACCGCCAGTCCGAGTTGGAGCGCGTCACCCACATGGTGGAGCGCATCGACGACCTCGGCGCGATGGTGGAGATGGCGGGGGAGGACCCCGAGGAGTCGGCCGAGATCCTCGCCGAGGCGGAGGACGACCTCGCCAGCCTCAAGGCGGACCTCTCCGAGCTGGAGATCCGGACCCTGCTGGACGGCGAGTACGACGAGCGCAATGCCGTGGTCACCATCCGATCCGGGGCCGGTGGCGTGGACGCGGCGGACTTCGCCGAGATGCTCATGCGCATGTACCTGCGCTGGGCCGAGCGCCACGGGTACTCCACCAAGGTCCTCGACACCTCCCTGGCGGAGGAGGCGGGCATCAAGTCCGCGACCTTCGAGGTCCAGGCGCCCTACGCCTACGGGACGCTGTCGGTGGAGGCGGGAACGCACCGCCTGGTGCGCATCAGCCCCTTCGACAACCAGGGTCGTCGCCAGACCTCCTTCGCCGCCGTGGAGGTCATCCCCCTCATCGAGTCCACCGACCACGTCGACGTCCCCGACACGGACATCAAGATCGACGTCTTCCGCTCCTCCGGCCCCGGTGGCCAGTCGGTCAACACGACCGACTCCGCCGTGCGCATCACCCACCTCCCCACCGGCATCGTCGTGTCGATGCAGGACGAGAAGTCCCAGATCCAGAACCGTGCGGCCGCCATGCGCGTCCTCCAGTCCCGCCTCCTGGTCCTCCAGCACGAGCAGGAGCAGGCCAAGAAGAAGGAACTGGCCGGCGACGTCAAGGCCTCCTGGGGTGACCAGATGCGCTCCTACGTCCTCCAGCCGTACCAGATGGTCAAGGACCTGCGCACCGAGTACGAGTCCGGCAACCCGCAGGCCGTCTTCGACGGCGACATCGACGGCTTCGTCAACGCCGGCATCCGCTGGCGCAAGAACCAGCAGCACGCCGCGCAGTGACGCGACGGCGCTGAACCCGATCCACAGATCAGCGCAATCGGTGCCTGATCGCGGTCGGCAGTTGACCCCGATCCGGCGCTGAGCCCGATCAGACGTCTCCACCGGCAGGACGAGGGCGGGGCCGCCCTCGTGGGGGATGGGGGTTGACCCGGCGGACACACCCGCGTCGCGCGGACACGTGCTGGGTCGACGGGCGCTCGAACTGAGCCGTCCGCTGCGCGGGAACTGAGCCCGATGGGCGCAATCCCAACAGATTCCGCGGGGGAGGAGGCGGCGGCGTGTCGCTGGGCGACGGCCGTGGCGGGCGCACCTAGTCTGACGACTGACCCCTTCCCCGACAGAGACGGCCCCATGATTCGCTTCGACCACGTGACGAAGGTGTACGCCCCGGGCGCACGCCCCGCACTCGACGACGTCTCCCTGGAGGTGGAGCGGGAGGAGTTCGTCTTCCTCGTCGGCAAGTCCGGATCCGGGAAGTCCACCTTCCTCCAGCTCGTCCTCCGCGAGATCTCACCCACCTCCGGGCATGCCTGGGTCCTCGGACTGGACACCGGCAAGCTCTCGCGCTGGGCCGTGCCGAAGCTGCGCCGCCAGATCGGGACCGTGTTCCAGGACTTCCGGCTCCTGCCGTCGAAGTCCGTCTACGAGAACGTCGCGCTGGCCATGCAGGTGATCGGCAAACCGCGCCACGCGATCCAGACCGCCGTGCCCGAGGTGCTCGACCTGGTGGGCCTGTCCGGCAAGGAGAAGCGCCTGCCCCACGAGCTCTCCGGCGGCGAGGAGCAGCGCGTGGCCATCGCCCGCGCGATGGTGAACCGCCCGAAGCTCCTGCTGGCCGACGAGCCCACCGGCAACCTCGACCCCGACACGAGCCTGGGGATCATGCGCCTCCTGGACCGCATCAACCGCACCGGCACCACGGTGGTGATGGCCACCCACGACGCCGACATCGTCAACCAGATGCGCAAGCGCGTCATCGAGCTCCAGGACGGCACCGTCATCCGTGACCAGTCCCGCGGCGTGTACGGGGCGGTGAGGTGAGGTCATGAAGCTGCGATTCATCCTCTCCGAGGTCGGCAAGGGCCTCACCCGCAACCGCGCGATGGCCGTGGCCGTCGTCATCGTCACCTTCGTGTCCCTGCTGTTCGTCGGCGTCGCGGGCCTGGCGCAGATGCAGGTGGGGCGCATGAAGAGCGAGTGGTACGACAAGATCGAGGTCTCGATCTACATGTGCGCCACCGATGACGAGACCCCCTCCTGCAACAGCAAGGAGGCCACGGAGGACGAGATCGCCGCCGTGCGCGAGAAGCTCAACTCCGCCGAGCTCAAGCCCTACGTCAAGACGGTCTACGAGGAGTCCAAGGAGGAGGCCTACGCCAACTTCGAGAAGCTCTACGGCGACTCGCCCCTGGGGCAGTGGACCACGGCGGACATGCTCCAGGTGTCCTTCCGCGTCAAGCTCGTGGACCCCGAGCAGTACTCGATCATCAAGGAGGAGTTCTCCGGGGCGGCCGGGGTCTCCGAGGTCAAGGACCAGCGTGAGCTCGTCGAGCCCCTCTTCAAGGTCATCGACAAGGCGAAGATGATGTCCTTGGGACTGGCGGGCGTGATGATCGTCGCCGCCGTGCTCCTCATCACCACGACCATCCGCCTGTCGGCCATGAGCCGTGAGCAGGAGACGTCGATCATGCGCTTGGTTGGCGCGTCCACCCTGTTCATCCAGGCGCCGTTCATGATCGAGGGGGCGATCGCCGCGCTGGTGGGTGCCGGCCTCGCCGTGGGGGCGTTGTTCGCGGGCGTGCACTTCCTGGTGGACGGCTGGTTGGCACAGGCGTTCACGTGGACGAGCTTCATCGGTGCGCGGGAGGTGTGGATCATGACGCCGCTGCTGGTGCTGGCAGCCCTCGTGCTGTCGTTGGTGGCCTCCGCGTTCTCCCTGGGCAAGTACACGAAGGTCTGAGCACGAGGGCTGTGCCCGGGAGGGTCTGAGGAGGTCGACGTGGGCAAGGTGTGGGGGATGCGGTGGTCGCGTGGGACGTCCACCCGACGAGGGCGACGCCGTCTCGGGGGGGTCCTCCTGGCGGGCGCGCTCACGTTCTCGCTGCCGCTCGCCGGAGTCGCGGCCGACCGCGATGACGTGGCCGCGCGGCAGAAGGAGTCGGCTGCACGCGTGGAGAAGCTGAAGGCCGACCTCAACGGGATCGACTCGAAGCTGGCGGCGGTGTACCTGGAGCTCGATTCGCTCAAGGCCAAGATCCCGGTGGCCCAGTCCGAGCTGGACGCGGCGAACACGAAGTTCGCCGCCGCGACCCGCCAGCACGAGGTCGCCCTGGACCAACTGGAGTCCGCGCAGGCCGAACGCACCCGCCTCGAGACGGAGGTGGCCAGCGCCCAGGAGGACCAGAAGCGGGCCACCGACGCCATCGCCGAACTGGCGCGCCAGATGTACCGCGGGGAGGGTTCCTCCCCCCTGACGCTGGCCATGACGGCCCAGAGCACCCAGGAGATCGGTGACCGGGCCTCGGCCGCGGAGACCCTGGCCCGCTCCCAGAACCGCACGATGGAGGAGGCCCGCACCTCCCAGGTCGTCGAGCAGAACAGGGTCGAGCGGCAGAAGGCGGTGACCACGCGCATCTCCGCGCTGGAGGAGAAGGCACGCACGGCAGCTGAGGAGGCGGAGTCGGCGAAGGCGACGGCGGAGTCGAAGGTCGCCGAGCTCAAGGACCTCAAGACCAAGGCCGACGCGAAGGCCAAGGAGTGGGACTCGAAGAAGGCGGCGGCGGCCAAACAGCTGGACGCCTGGCAGGCCGAGTACAACTCGATGACCTCCAAGCTCGCGAAGATCGACGCCGCGAACCGTGCCGCCGGCACCGTCTACGCCACCGGTGGGGGGATGTTCACGAGCCCCCTGCCCATCCCCCTGGTGGTCACGTCCCCCTACGGGTGGCGTCTCCACCCGGTGCTCGGCGTGAAGAAGCTCCACAACGGGACCGACTTCGCGGCGGCCTGCGGGACCCTGCAGTACCCCATCGCCCCCGGCGTGGTCTCCGCGGTCACCAACGAGGTCGCCGGAGGCAATGTCGTCTACATCAACCACGGGATGATCAACGGACACTCCTGGATCAGTGCCCACGTCCACCTGCAGAAGGTGGACGTCTCCGTCGGGCAGCGCGTCGACCGCAGCACCGTGGTGGGGGAGACCGGCGCGACCGGGTACGCGACCGGCTGCCACCTGCACCTCACCCTCATGCGGGACGGCGCGACCGTTGACCCGATGAGCTACCTGTAGGACAATCGACAAGTTGCCCACCCCGCCCCGTGGCCCGGGACCGGGTCGGCACCTCAGCGAGCGTCACGGGGCGCCCTCGTCGACACCCCCGGAGGGAGGGAACACGATGCCCAAGGCATGGAAGCAGCCCAAGGAGACCGAGGCGGAGAAGCGCAAGGCCGCCTCGGACGCCAGGAAGACCGTCGCACGCAACAAGAAGGCGCTGCACGACTACGAGGTCGAGGAACGCTGGGAGGCGGGTCTGGTCCTCACCGGGACCGAGGTCAAGGCCCTGCGGATGGGACGCGCATCCCTCGTGGACGCGTGGGTGGAGGCCAAGGACGGTGAGGCGTGGTTGTACGGCGCCAACATCCCGATGTACTCCCAGGGGTCCTGGAACAACCACACCCCCACACGCAAGCGCAAGCTGCTGCTGCACGGTACGGAGATCCGCCGGATGGAGCAGAAGGTCAACGCCAAGGGTTACACCATCGTGCCGCTGGAGCTCTACTTCCTGGGTGGGCGGGCCAAGGTCGAGGTGGCCCTGGCGCGCGGCAAGCAGGAGTGGGACAAGCGCCAGACGCTGCGCGAGGCACAGGACCGGCGCGAGGCCGAGCGTGCCATGCGCCGCTACACCAAGCAGGCGCGGCACTGAGGGGATCTGGTCGTCCTGTCCGACAGGTCCACCCCTGATGCTTCCGGGGGGTGGGGTCACCGTGCCTTCGTCGGGCCCCTTGGCGCTGTGGGTCACATTCGTGCTGTGGGTCGCCTCACCGGGGGCCTCCGGCGGTGACCCTTGGGGTCGGTGCGGAGGCGAGGATCTTGCGTCGGGCCGTGGGACTGTGTCGAGAGGTGGGCTTCTTGCCGAGAGGTGGACTTCTTACCGAGCGGTGGCGGCACAGTGCCTCCGTTCGGTGAGAAGTCCACCGTTCGACGAGGAGAGCCGTCGGACCCGGGTTGTGCGTCGGACGGGGGTTCGATTCCCCTCCATCTCCATTCCCCACCGGCGCCCGTGGGCCATTGCCCCGCGTGCTCGCGGCGCGTATCATGGGGTGTCCACCAGCGGGTGACCGGTGGTGGTGGGTTGAAGAACTCAATAGGGGATGATCGGTTTCGACGGCGGTCGTCGATCGAGGGGAAGCGGGTCGAGGACGCGCGCTCAGCTCGTGAACGATGCGTGCAAACCAATAGGTGCCGAACAGAATCGCACCGACTACGTTCTTGCTGCCTGATAGCAGTCTGAACCTTTAGTCCGTCAGCCCGGGTGGTGCTCCCAGCCCGGATCCTGGCGTCATTCAGGGAGCCACTGGTCGTCGACCTCGTCAGCGGGTCGGCTTCGACACTCAGTTGACTGAGCCCATCCGGCAGGCATGTCTGCATGACGTCGGGGGCCGAGAAATAGCTTGCAGACTGTGCCCGGAGAAGACCTCGGGGCCGGCCGTCGGACGGGGGTTCGATTCCCCCCCATCTCCACGAGACACCCCGGGACTCCACTGGAGTCCCGGGGTTTTCGTTGCCCTGGTGCGGAGAGGTCCGGAGCGGGGCCCCGCGCGACAGGCGCCGCCAATGATGCCGCTCGCCCCTCCTCCGACCCCGAACAGGAACAGGGCAGGAACGCCGACAGGGAGTGTTCCTGCCCGACGGTGGCGTGCTCCCCGGGCCTCGAGCGGTGCGCACCGTGTCGGACCGGCGCCCGCTGTGTCGAAGAGAGCTCATCGTGGCTGTGGCTGCGCGTCCCGACCACGCGATGATGTGGGTCATGGAGACACGGCTGGAGCGTTGGCAGTCATCGACGGAATGGGTCCTCACGGGCGCTGCATGCGCCTTCCTGGTCGACTACAGCTGGGAGGTCATCGCAGAGCTGTCCGGCACACCGCGAGCCGCGGCCGAGGCAGTGATGAACACCGCCTGGGTGCTCTTCGCCATCGACGTGGTCGTCCGGCTGACCCTTGCCGAGGACCGGGGTGAATGGTTCCGGCACCACCTGCTCGACGTCGCCAGCGTTGCCCTGCCGGTCCTCCGCCCGCTGCGGCTCCTCCGGCTTGTCGCCCTGGTGACAGTGCTGCTGCGGACCGCCGGTCATTCCCTGAGAGGCAAGATCGCCACCTACACCGGCGGTTCTGCGGTGCCGGTCATCCGGGTGGCCGCGCTCGCGGTCCTCAATGCCGAACGTCATGCCGCAGGTGCCTCGATCACTGACTTCCCCAAGGCACTGTGGTGGGCATTCGTCACCGTCACCACGGTGGGCTACGGCGACCTCAGCCCCGCCACGACGACCGGCCGGGTCGTCGCCGTGGCCCTGATGATCGGGGGCATCGCCGTGCTCGGCGTCGTGACCGCGACCCTGGCGAGCTGGATCGTCAGCGGCGTCTCCGCCGAGGAGGCCGAGGAGCATGCGGCCACCCGCGGCCAGGTCGCCGAGCTCCAGGACCGGGTCCGTCGGCTCACCGACCTGGTGGTCCAGCAGCGCGGGTCGTCCGTGCACCCGCAGGGGAACTGATCCCTCGCCGCCCTCTCCGTCGGCCCTCGGTCACGTCGCCGGTGCGGAGGTGCACAGCGGTCCCGCCCTCGTCGGTGGGGTCCCCGGACGCAGGGAACCTCCGCGCGGGCTCAGGCCGACGCCGCACGTGTGCGCCGGGGGGAGGGCAGTGGCGGCGCCTTCCACAGCCAGGGGATTCGGCGCAGGAAGAGGTGGACGCCCAGGACCACGAGGACGGCGAGGCCGGCGACCACGGGCGGCAGCACCGGCGCGAACGGCTCCGCCCAGCCGCTCCGGGAGTGGAGGGCGGCGACCATCAGGAAGATCGGGTAGTAGTGCAGGACGTAGATCGGGAGGGTGTGGGCGCCCAGGTACGTCATCGCGCTGCTGAGCCGCGTAGTGACCAGGGCCTTGGAGCACATCACCCCGATGGTGATCGCGTACAGGCTCAGGACGAGGCGCAGGCCGGGGACCCGCAGCAGGCCCAGGTAGACGGCAGCGAGGTTGAGTGCGACGAAGAGCGGCACGAGCAGCCACAGCCACCGACTGGGGCGCAGGGCGTCGGCCCGTCCCCCGAAGTGGAGGGCGAGCAGGAAGAACACGAAGTGCATGGCGATCTTCCGCCAGGTCACGTCATCGACGGGCAGCCATCCGGAGCCTGCGACCACCGAGAGCGCCGCGGCCAGGAGCATCTGCGCCCACACGGGAAGCCGCCGGAGTGCCCAGGCCCCCACGGAGTACAGCAGGAGCGCGTAGAGGAACCACATCGAGGCGTTCGGGACCCACAGCATCGACCAGGCACCCGAGAGGGGTGGACGATCCCCGCCCGCCCAGGACCATGGGAGGACCTGCACGGCCAGGACGTAGACCACCGACCACAGCACGTACACCCACAGGAGCTGCCATCCCCTGCGCCGGACCATTCCCATGAAGGGAAGGCTGATGGCGCGCGGAGCGAAGTAGCCGGCGGTGAAGATGAACAGGGGCATCCGGAACGTCTCGAGCGCCGGGTTGAGCACCGCCCAGAACGACGCGAGCCCCGCCCGGTCGAGGAAGAGGGTGGAGTGGTAGAGGACCACGAGGACGATGGCCACGCCCTTGGCGACGTCCACCCATTCCACACGGCCCTTGTGTGACATGGCGACACAGTAGCGGAGGGTGGCCCCCTGTCGCCGGGTGGCGGGCCACCCGGGTGCGTCCTCCGGAAGGGGCACCACGCCGGTCGAACCCGGTGCAACGAGGTCGGGCCCAGAGGGGTGAAGCCACCCGCGCGGCACGCCGGACCCGACGGGAACCTCGGGGGACACGGGAGGGACCGCGCGGAGCGGAACGTGTCCCCCGCATCGCCGAGAGGGGTGCGGGGTACGGCGAGTGGCCCGTCTGCCGTTACCCAACTGAGACATGTGAACGCGCCACACCCTCGGGTGTGAGCGTTAACTTGGAGACTCGGAGTGTGGCGAGGGCGAACCGGACGCGCAACCGGTGCTCCGGTGAGTGGCGGTCACGTCGAAGGGCATGCAGCTCACGGGTGGGGAGCGGGGCGGGGGCGTCGGGTTGCCCGCCCCGCGGCCGGGGTGGCGGGGGTCCCCACGACCCGTGGGATCCTTGGTCACCGGAACAGAAGGAGCACAGGAGACATGCCCAAGCACCCCCGGGGAGACCGTCCTCCCGCCATGATGGACGTCGCCGCCGCAGCGGGAGTCTCCCACCAGACCGTCTCCCGCGTGCTCAACGGGAGCGGCAAGGTGGCCGACTCCACCCGGGAGCGGGTCCTCCAGGCGATCTCGGACCTGGGGTACCGCCGCAACTCGGTTGCCCGCGCGCTGGTGACACGCAGGTCCGGCATCATCGGGGTGCTGACCACCACGTCCGCCCACTACGGGCCCTCGACGATCCTCCTCTCCATCGAGCTGGCGGCGCGGGAGGCCGGGTACCTCACGGTGGTGGCGCCGCTGGAGGACTTCGCCCCGGAGTCGGTCAACGCCGTCCTCGACCACTTCCTGGGCCTGGCCGTGGAGGGCATCGTCATCATGGCACCGGTCGAGGAGGTCGCCGTCGACCTCTCGGGCCTCATCGTGCCCGTGCCAGTGGTGGCGGTCACCGCTGCATCCCTGGGCGCGGCGACGGACGTCCTGCCGGTGAGCGTCGACCAGGTGGGCGGTGCCCGTCAGGCGGTCGAGCACCTGATCGGGCTGGGGCACACCGACATCGCCCACGTGCGGGGCCCCGAGAACTGGTTCGAGGCGCAGATGCGTGAGTCCGGGTGGCGGGCGGTGATGGAGGCCCACGGCCTGCCCGTCCGGGAGCCGAGAGGGGGCGGGTGGGAGGCTTCCACCGGCTACGAGGCCGGACGGGAGCTGATGGCGGAGGGAGTGCCCACCGCCGTCTTCGCGGCCAACGACAACCTGGCCCTCGGTGTCGTCAACGCCCTCTGCGAGGCGGGGCTCACCGTGCCCGGGGACGTCTCCGTGGTCGGTTTCGACGATGCCCCCGCCACGGAGTACTTCCGCCCCAGGCTCACCACGGTCCGCCAGGACTTCCGCCGGCTGGGGGACAAGGTCGTCGAGACACTGGTGGACGTCATCGAGGGCGAGTCACGTCGCGGTCCCGTCCTCCTGCCGGCCCAGCTCGTCCTGCGCGCCTCCACGGCGCGGCCGGGGAAGTCCCGGGAGGGAACGGCCGTCACCGGGGGGTCGGGGCCGGGGGCGACATCGCCCGCGGTGCGTGGGGGGCACGTCGCGCGCGGATGACCGACGTGGAACGCCCTCCCCGGGGCGTCGCCACATGTTAGCGTTAACCCGATGGCGGGCGGTGGACGGGTGACAGAGCGGTCGCCGCGCCCCCGCCCCTGCTGCGCCCGCCCGCCGGCGTGGGCCCGTGACACCGAGGAGAGCCGAGATGCCGACCCACACCGATCCGGACACCTGGGACGCCGCACTGGCCGCGCGCGTGGCCGACACCAGGGAGGAGGTCGCGCGTCTGCACGCCGAGCTCCCCCGATGGGGGCTGGTCGTGTGGACCGCCGGCAACGTCTCCCAGCGCGTGAGAGGGCCCGTTCCCGACGGTTCCGCGGACCTGTTCGTCATCAAGCCCTCCGGTGTCCCCTACGACGCCCTGACCGCGGAGGCGATGGTCGTGTGCGACTTCGACGGTGACCTCGTCCTCGGCGAGGGGGCGCCCTCCTCCGACACGGCGGCCCACGCCTACGTCTACCGGCACATGCCCGAGGTGGGGGGTGTGGTCCACACCCACTCGACGTACGCGACGGCCTGGGCGGCGCGGGGGGAGGCGATCCCCTGCGTGCTGACGATGATGGGGGACGAGTTCGGCGGGGATGTCCCCGTGGGGCCGTTCGCCCTGATCGGGGACGACTCGATCGGTCGGGGCATCGTCGACACCCTGCGTGCCTCACGCAGCCCCGCCGTGCTCATGCAGAACCACGGACCCTTCACCATCGGAGCCGACGCACGGGCCGCGGTGAAGGCGGCGGTCATGGTGGAGGAGGTCGCGAGGACCGTGCACATCGCCCGACAGCTGGGTGAACCGATCCCCATCCCACGCGAGCAGGTCGACCACCTCTACGAGCGCTACCAGCACGTCTACGGCCAGCACGGCACCGATGCCGCTGCGGGCGCGATCCAGGACAAGGAGGACAAGTGATGGACAGCTTCTACGAGGGCCGCGAGGTGTGGTTCCTCACCGGCAGCCAGGACCTGTACGGTGAGGAGACCCTCCGGGAGGTCGCCGAGCAGTCCCAGGAGGTGGTGCGACTGCTCAACGGGTCGGGGATCATCCCGGCGCCGCTCGTGTGGAAGCCGGTCCTCAAGGAGTCCGACTCGATCCGTCGGGCCATGCTCGACGGCTCCTCCGACGACTCGGTGCTCGGCGTGATCGCCTGGATGCACACCTTCAGTCCCGCCAAGATGTGGATCCGCGGGATGGAGGTCCTCTCGAAGCCGATCCTGCACCTGGCGACGCAGGCAGGGGTGGAGATCCCCTGGGAGACCATCGACATGGACTTCATGAACCTCAACCAGGCGGCGCACGGGGACCGCGAGTACGCCTACGTCCTCACCCGCCTGGGTGTGGCGCGCACGACCGTGGTCGGACACGCCTCCACCCCAGGCGTCCGGCGCAGGGTGGCGGACTGGGTGCGGGCCAGTGCCGGGTGGGCCGCCACCCATGCGATGAGGGTGGTGCGCTTCGGGGACAACATGCGCAACGTCGCGGTCACGGAGGGCGACAAGACCGAGGCCGAGCGCCGTCTGGGCGTCTCGGTGAACACCTGGGCCGTCAACGACCTCGTCGCGGCGGTGGAGGACGTGGGGGAGACGGCGGTGGACGCCCTCGTACGCGAGTACGAGGAGCGCTACGACGTGACCCCCGAACTGCGCAGGGGTGGCGACCGGCACGCGTCACTGCGTGGGGCGGCCCGGCAGGAGGTGGCCCTGAGGGGTTTCCTCGAGGACCGCGGCGCCACCGCCTTCACCACGAACTTCGAGGACCTGGGCGGACTGCGCCAGCTCCCCGGGCTCGCGGTGCAGCGCCTGACCGAGGACGGCTACGGGTTCGGCGCGGAGGGCGACTGGAAGACGGCGATCCTCGTGCGTGCGGCCAAGGTGATGGGGGAGGGGTTGCCCGGTGGCGCGTCCCTCATGGAGGACTACACCTACAACCTCGTGGAGGGGGAGGAGATGATCCTGGGCGCGCACATGCTCGAGGTCTGTCCCTCCCTCACCTCCACCACCCCGCGCATCGAGATCCACCCGCTGGGGATCGGTGACCGTGAGGACCCGGTGCGCATGGTGTTCAATGCCGATGCCCGCGCGGGGATCGTCGTCTCACTGGCGGACATGCGCGACCGGTTCCGGTTGACGGCCAACGTCGTGGAGGTCATCGAGCCGCCCCACGAGATGCCGCGACTGCCCGTCGCCCGCGCCATGTGGAGGCCCGAACCGGACCTCCACACCTCGGTGGAGGCCTGGCTGACGGCCGGGGGAGCCCACCACACGGCCATGTCGACGCAGATCGGCCCCGAGGTGTGGGAGATGTTCGCGCGCATCGCCCGCATGGAGCTGCTGGTCATCGACTCCTCGACGACGCGCCGTTCCTTCGACGACGAGGTGCGTTGGAACCAGGCCTACTACCGTCTCGCCGAGGGACTCTAGGCCGCCCGCCGGTCCACGGTGCCTGCGTGCCGGGGCCGGGATCGTGACTTGATCGTGACGGGAAGGAGACCCGGGTCCGCAGTGTGAGCGTTAACCTAGTGGTGTGGGGCAGGTCACGAGGGCGTGACGACGAGTGCCCGACATCCGCATCCGCCGACGGAGCGTCGGCACCGTTCAAGGAGGAACACCTGTCAGTCCGCAACCGTTTCCGACGCGCTGCCACTGCGGCAGCGGCCGGGCTCGCCATCGTCTCCCTCGCGGCATGCGGGGGCGGCGGGTCCACCTCCGGTGACGAGTCCGGCGGTGCCGCCGCCGGATCCGACGACCTCGTCAGGGTCGGCTACTCACAGCTCGGCGCCGAGTCCGGGTGGCGCACGGCCAACACCGAGTCCGTGAAGGCCAGCCTGACCGAGGAGAACGGCATCGACCTGACCTTCGTCGATGCCCAGCAGAAGCAGGAGAACCAGATCAAGGCACTGCGTGACTTCATCGCCCAGGACGTCGACGTCATCGCCTTCTCCCCCGTCATCGAGACCGGGTGGGACGAGGTGCTCCAGGAGATCAAGGACGCGGGCATCCCCGTCATCCTGGTCGACCGCTCGGTGAGCACGACGGTGGAGGACGCCTACGTCACCCACATCGGTTCCGACATGGCCACCGAGGGCAAGATGGCGGGCGAGTGGGTCGCCGAGAACTACCCCGACGCCAAGATCTTCGAGCTGCAGGGCACCATGGGCTCGGGACCGCAGATCGACCGTGAGGCGGCCTTCGACGCGGAGGTCGGCGCCGAGAACATCCTCGGCAAGGCCTCGGGCAACTTCACCCGGGCCGAGGGCAAGACGGCCATGGAGGCCGCCCTGCAGGCGTACCCGGACTTGGACCTGGTCTTCTCCCACAACGACGACATGGGTCTCGGGGCGATCGAGGCGATCGAGGCGGCTGGGAAGACCCCGGGCACCGACATCAAGATCGTCACCATCGACGCCGTCAAGGACGGCCTGCAGGCGCTCGTCGACAAGAAGTTCAACTACGTCGTCGAGTGCAACCCGATCTTCGGTGACCAGCTCGCCGATCTCATCAAGAAGATCGCGGCCGGCGAGCAGGTCCCCGCACAGACCGTCGTGCAGGACCAGGCGTTCGACCAGACGATCACCCAGGAGTTCGTCGACGCCCGTCCGTACTGATCGGCGTGGGTCCGCTCCACTGACCCCTCCTGTGCCGCCCACCACCGCGTGGGTGGGCGGCACAGGTGCGCCCGACGCATCACGAGAGAAGCGACGAGATGTCCACAACCAGTCAGGATGACGCCGGCGACCCTGTCGTCCGGATGTCGGGGATCACCGTGACCTTCCCCGGTGTCAGGGCCCTCGACGGAGTCGACTTCCGTCTGTTCCCCGGTGAGGTCCACGCCCTGATGGGGGAGAACGGTGCCGGGAAGTCCACCCTCATCAAGGCCCTCACCGGAGTGAACGCCCTGGCGGCGGGGAGCATTGAGGTGGGGGGCAGGCCCTACTCCTCCTCCGGCCCCGGGGACTCCGAGGCCGCGGGCATCGCGACCGTCTACCAGGAGGTGAACCTCTGCCCCAACATGACGGTCGCGGAGAACGTCATGCTCGGGCACGAGGTCCGTCGGGGCCCCTTCATCGACTGGCGCGAGACCCGACGCATCGCCTCGGAGAACCTCGCCCGCCTCCGCCTCGACATCGACCCGCGCTCCCAGCTGTCCTCGCACACCATCGCGGTCCAGTAGCTGTGCGCGATCGCCCGTGCCCTGGTCGGGGAGGCCCGGGTGCTGATCCTGGACGAGCCGACCTCGTCGCTGGACAAGGACGAGGCGGCCGAGCTCTTCGAGGTCATCAGGGGGCTGCGCGACCAGGGAGTGGCGATCCTCTTCGTGTCGCACTTCCTGGAGCAGGTCTACGAGATCTCCGACCGCATGACCGTCCTCCGCAACGGACGTCTGATCGGCGAGTACATGACCGCCGACCTGCCCCGCCGCGACCTCGTCGCGAAGATGGTGGGCCACGCCATCGAGGTCCTCGACGACATCGCCGAGGACGCCCAGGAGGCCGCCGAGCCCGAAGAGGGCGCCGGCACCGTCCTCTCCGCACGCGGACTCGGGCGCAGGAATGCGGTCGAGCCCTTCGACCTCGACATCCGCGAGGGGGAGATCGTCGGCTTCGCGGGTCTCCTGGGGTCCGGACGGACGGAGGCGGCGCGACTCCTGTCCGGCGCCGACACCGCTGACTCGGGGACCGTCGACGTCGACGGCACACGCACCAAGCTCTCCACGCCGCTGGTCGCCCTGAAGAAGGGCATCGCCTACTCCACCGAGGACCGCAAGAAGGAGGGGATCATCTCCGAGCTCACGGTCCGCGAGAACATCGCCCTGGCCATGCAGGCGGCGCGCGGTGCCTGGCGTCCGATCCCACGCCGCGAGCTCGACGAGATCG
>NZ_CCXH01000247.1 GCF_000820725.1 Actinomyces polynesiensis
GGATCTTGTCTGTCATGGGCCCAGCCTAGCCGCGGGGGTCCACCGGGAAGGGGTGGGCGCCGTGGGGTGCGGCCGTGACCACCCGACGAGGGCGGCCCGACGGGGGCGGCCCGGGTCGCCCCCTCGGGGGCCGCGACTCCCAGCGCTTTCCCAGCCCCGTCCAAGGGTGTTCCAAAGGTCGGTCCGTAGAGTCGGTGACGAGTCAAGGGAGTGCTCACCTCAAGGTGTTCCGACTCGCACTGTGTTGATGGGATGTTCGGGGCCCGCCGGTGACGGCGGGCCCCGAACTGTGTCCGGCCGGGGCCGCGCACCCCGGACACTCCCGGACGAACTGGTGCTCGCTCCCGCCTCCGTGCCACCCTTGGGGTGTCCAGGACCAGGCGCCGCCGGTCCCGTCCAGTCCTCTCCACCCCGGGCGCCTGGAAGGATCGGGGAGGACGCATCCACAGGAGCGTCATGAAGAACGTCGGGCGTGTGCTCGCGCGTGACCTCCGGCGGCTCCTCTCCGTCCGGCAGGCGTGGATCATCCTCGTCGGGATGGTCATCACCCCCGCCCTGTACGCCTGGGTCAACATCGTGGCGTTCTGGGACCCCTACGGGAACACCTCCCACATCGACGTGGCCGTGGTGGACCTCGACAGGGGCGCGAGTTCCGAGCTGACGGGGCACATCGACGTCGGGTCGCAGGTGGTGGCCCAGCTGAAGGAGAACGACCAGCTCGGATGGCGCTTCACCGACCTCGGGGACGCCATGGAACGCGTCAGGAGCGGCCACAGCTATGCAGCGATCGTCATCCCCGCGAGTTTCAGCAGTGACCTCCTGAGCATCACCACCAGCACGTTCACCCAGCCTGAACTGCAGTACTACGTGAACGAGAAGGCGAACGCGATCGCCCGAAGATCACCGACGTGGGGGCCTCGACCATCGAGGAGAGGATCACGAGCACCTTCACCTCCACGGTCTCCGAGGTGGCGGCGGAGGCGCTCCAGGAGGCGGGCGTGGACGCGGAGGGCCAGCTCAAGGGTGCCCGGGACGGCACGCTCGACGCCCTGGACGACGCCACCGGTTCCGTGGGGCAGGCCAAGGACGCCGTCACCTCCCTGGCGACGAGTCTCACCGACTCGCGCCAGGACCTGGCTGATGCGAAGGGTGCGCTCGCCGACGCGGACCGCGCGCTCGCCGCCACCCAGGAGGCCATCGCCCAGAGCCAGTCCCTGGCCGCCACCGCCCAGTCGGGGATCGCCGACTTCACGCGGACGGCGACCTCCTCCTACGTGCAGGGTGCCACGCTGCTGGCCGGGGTGTCCGCCCAGGCGCAGTCGTCCCTGACCTCCCTGGCCGACGGGGTCACGCAGGTGAACGACCAGGTCGGCACGGCCGTCGACGCGGTCGACGCTGCGGTGAGCGCCAACGGGAAGGCGATCACGGAGCTGACCGCGCTCCTCGACGACAGCGACCTCGACCCCGCCGTCGCGGAGCAGGTACGTGCCGTGCTCGCCAACCTGCAGGAGCGCAACACCGCCGACCAGGACGTCGTGGTGAGCCTGAAGTCGCTCAACCACGACCTGGACACGACAGTCAGCGCGCTCTCCGACGCGACGGACTCCGTCAACTCCTCCATCCAGGACGCGGCCACCGCCTCCGGACAACTCGAGGACGTCCTCACCCGGACCATTCCGGAGCTGAACCGGAGCATGTCCGCCATGTCGGCCAGTGCCGGAGGGGTGTCGGCGGCCCTGGACGCCCAGCGCACGCAGCTCGCACAGGCCCGGGGGCTCCTGACGGACCTGGACGGACAGGTCAAGGACACGGTGACCGCGCTCGGCGGGCTGGGCACGACGCTGGACGGCGTCGAGCAGGGTCTGGACACGGTCCGCACCGACGTCGTGGCACTGGGCTCCGCCTCCCTGTGGAGTGACCTCGGCACCCTCACCGGACTCGACCCGCAGCAGATCGCCCAGTTCATGGCGTCCCCCGTCCAGGTCAGCGAGAAGGTGGTCTTCCCCGTGGCCACCTACGGCTCGGCCATGGCCGCCCTGTTCACCAACCTGTCCCTGTGGATCGGCAGCTTCGTACTCATGGTGATCCTCCGCCTCGAGGTCGATGACGAGGGGATCGACGGCCTGACCCTCTCCCAGGGTTACCTGGGCCGTTGGATGCTGCTGGCGTGCATCGCCGCCCTGCAGGGCCTCCTGGTGACGGCGGGAGACCTGGTCATCGGGGTCCAGCACGTGAACGCCGCCGCCTTCATGGCGACCGGGGTCCTCATCGCCCTGTCCTACCTCAGCATCATCTACGCCCTGTCGGTGTCCTTCAGCCACATCGGCAAGGGCCTGTGCGTGATCCTCGTGATCATCCAGATCCCCGGTGCGTCGGGCCTGTACCCGATCGAGATGATGCCGGCCTTCTTCCAGAGGCTCTACCCCTTCTTCCCCTTCACCTACGGGATCGACGCCATGCGGGAGGTCATCAGCGGTTTCTACGACGGGCGCTACTGGCGTTGCCTGCTGGTCCTCGCGCTGTTCGTGGCGCTGTCCTTCGTCCTGGGCCTGGTGCTGAGGGGGCGCCTGGGCAACCTCACCCGCATGTTCAACCGGGAGATCGTCTCCACCGACCTCCTCGTGGCGGAGGAGGTGCTCACGCCCGGTCGCTACCGGCTCTCCCAGGTGCTGCGCTCCCTGGCCGACCGCGAGGAGTACCGCGAGGTGCTGGAGCGGCGCGCCCGCGTCTTCCGGCGTCACTACCCGCGCCTGCTCCGTGGGGCACTGGCGGCGGGCATCGTCGTGCCGATCGTGCTGGCGGCGGTGCCCTCCTCCGACCCCGACACGAAGGCCCTGCTCCTGGGTCTGTGGGTGGCCTGGTTCCTGCTCCTCTTCGCCTTCCTGGTGTGCACGGAGTACGTCAGGGACAGCATCGAGGACGGGCTCGCCCTCGCCGCCATGCCGGAGTCGGCCCTGCGCCTGGCGATGTCCTCGCGCTACCGTGCGCGCCACTCCTCGGGTACGGGCGTGGTGCGGACCCCTCTGGGAACACGCCTGCGCGGCGCCGCCGCACCGGGAGCGGAGGACGGCGGGGGTGCGGCTCCCGCTTCCCTCACGGTCACGGCCGCGGAGGGCGACGGGGACACGAGGGCGACCCCGGCCGTCCCGGCTGAACCGGCAGATGCCGTGTCCGACGGCCCCG
>NZ_CCXH01000248.1 GCF_000820725.1 Actinomyces polynesiensis
TCCGGGGGGAGCGCGTCCGGCGCCGACACCTCCCCGGAGCGCGACGCGGCCGAGGACTCCACTGCGGGAGGTGGGGAGGGATGAGGGGGATCTGGATGCTCGTGCGACGCGACGTCGCGCGGGCCACGAGCAACACCATGGCCATCATCGTGGTGGTGGGCCTGTCCGTCCTGCCCTCGCTCTTCACCTGGTTCAACGTCATCGCCAGCTGGGACCCGTTCGCGAACGTCGACGAGCTCACGGTGGCGGTCGCGAACACCGACGAGGGATACCAGAGCGACCTCATCCCCGTCCGGCTCAACATCGGTGACCAGGTCGTGTCCGACCTGCGGGCCAACGAGGACTTCCACTGGGTCGTCACCACCGAGGAGGACGCCGTCGACGGCACGAAGTCCGGCGAGTACTACGCGGCGATCGTCCTGCCGCCCGAGTTCAGCAAGGACATGCTGACCTTCTACGCCCCGGGAGCCACCCGCACCGACATCACCTACTACACCAACGAGAAGAAGAACGCGCTGGCCCCCAAGATCACCGGTCAGGGCGCCGACCGCGTGTCCGCCGGCATCAACAGGGTCTTCTCGCAGACACTCAGCGAGATCGGGGTGAACATCCTGTCCTCGCTGTCGGACCACCTCTCCAGTGACCAGACCAAGGTCCTCCTCGCCCGACTCGAGTCCCACGTCGGCCAGACCTCCGCCCAACTGCGTTCCGCCGCCACGACGGCCGACACGTTCTCCACGCTCATCGCCTCCAGCAGGACACTCCTGGGGAGCTCGACCCGGCTGGTCGAGGCCACCGGGCAGACGCTGGACGACGCCACCGGGGCGATCGGTTCCGGACTGGACGCAGCCGGCTCACTGAAGTCGACCCTCGACTCCGCCACCGCGGGAGTCTCGGCGGCACTGGAGGTGAGCTCCCAGGGGTGGGCGGACCTGGCTGACAAGGTGGACGCGGTCTTCGCCGCCGCCGACCAGCAGACCACCGACGGGGTGGACGTCCTCAACGGGATGTCGGAGCAGGTGCAGGCCCAGATCGACGCCTACGAGGGGCTCAGGACACGGCTCGAGCAGGACGTGGCCCCGAACCTCCCGGACGGCGCCCTCGACCCGGCACTGGACGCCCTCGACCTCGCCATCTCCCACCAGGAGGACGTCCAGGACGCCCTCGACCAGGCGGCCGGGAAGCTCTCCTCGGAGAACTCCGGTGCGCAGGCCACCCACCGGGAGCTGGCGAGGACCATCGCCGAGGCGAAGGCCGCAGTCGACAAGCTGCACGACGTGTACGACACGGACCTCAGGGGGCAGCTCGACCAACTCGGTGTCGCCCTCGCCGCCGCCCGTTCCGCCGCGGGGGACGTCGGCACGGACCTGGACCGGGCAGCGTCGGGCCTCACGGGCGCCTCGGACTCGCTGGCCGTCCAGCTCGCGCACGCCCAGACGGTCACGACGTCCGTCTCCACCGACCTGGACGCCGCCGCCGAGACCTTCGACAGGCTCGGCACGGCCCTGGCGGAGGCGGCGGACACCGGTGACCTCTCCGCGCTGCAGGGCGTCCTCGGGGAGGACCCGTCCTCCGTGGCCGCCTCCCTGGCCGCGCCCGTGGGTCTCAACCGGGTGGCCGTCTTCCCGGTGGCGAACTTCGGCAGCGCCATGGCGCCCCTGTACACGATGCTGGCCCTGTGGGTGGGCGCGCTGCTGATGTCCGTGTCCATCCAGGTCGGCGTCCACCGCGACACCCTCCCCGACGGGCCCGACCTCGCACCGCACCAGAAGTACCTCGGGCGCTACGGGATCTTCGGGCTCATCGGGTTCGTGCAGAGCACCCTGGTGTGTCTCGGGAACCTGGTGTTCGTGCAGGTCCAGTCGGTGCACCCGTTGCTCTACATGCTGACGGGATGGATGACCTCACTGGTGTTCACCCTCACCGTGTACACGGCGGTCGTCGCCTTCGGCAACGCCGGCAAGGCACTGTGCGTGCTCCTGCTGGTCGTGCAGATCTCCACCTCGGGGGGCGCCTACCCCCTCCAGCTCCTCCCCGAGTGGTTCCAGCGCATCAGCATCTTCCTGCCGGCCACGTACTCGGTGCGGGCCTTCACCGCCGCGATCGCGGGGATCTACCACGCCGACTACTGGCACTCGATCGGTACGCTCGCGCTGTTCATCCTGCCCGCGCTCCTGCTGGGCCTGGTGGTGCGCAAGCCGCTGATCTCCTTCAACCGCAACCTGGCCGCGGCACTGGAGTCCACGAAGCTGATGTAGTGGAGGGGCTCGGCCGGGCCCAGCCCGCCCGGTACCATCGGCGAGTGCCCGCAACGTTCCCAGAGATCCGACAGTTCACCCCGCGCCTGGTCCCGAACCGGGATCCTCGACCGCCGAGCCCGGAGGCGGCCCCTGGAAGCGGTTCCGCAGCCACGGAGCCCGATGCGAGGACACGAGCCTGGTGCCAGGCCGTGTCTGCCGGATTCCATGACCACGACCCCTCCGAGGCGGGGCTGCGCAGGATCGCCTCGGCAGCACAGCGCTCCGGCGCGCTGCTGACCGAGGTCAGGGCGGACACCACCAGCCCGGATCCGGCGCTCGAGGACCGCCCCGTGGGAACGTTCTCCGTCTTCGACGGGCTGGCGAACCTCGGCGCGGGACAGATGGTTCCGGCGGGGTTGATCACCGGTGTGACCGTCCGACCGACCCACAAGCGTCGGGGGCTCCTCAGAGCGATGATGACGCTCAATCTCGCCCAGCTCGCAGCACGTGATGTCCCCCTGGCGCTCCTCACGGCGAGCAATGCCCAGCTCTACGGACGCTACGGCTTCCAGACGGTTGTGCGTGAGTCGAGGGTGACCGTGTCCCCGGGACCCGGGTTCTCACTGCGCACTCCCACCACGGGTCGCGTCGAGGTCGTGACCATGGGCTGGCTCCTGCCGCGGATGCCCCAGGTCTTCGACCGGTACCACCGGCGGATGCGCGGCTCGACGACTCGCTACGAGGGGTACTACGAGGACCTCTACCACGACCCGAAGGCCGACAGGGTGGACGGCAAGTTCGTCGCGGCCGTCCACATCGACGACACCGACAACCTGGACGGGTACGTGACCTTCGAGATCGAGGGATCCCCGGCGCTCAAGGTCCGGGAACTCGTGGCGGCCACGCCCGCGGCGGAACTCGCCCTGTGGGACCACCTCAACCGGGTGGAACTCATCAAGGAGATCGTGGCACCGACGGTCCCGGAGGACTCCCTCCTCCCCCTGGCACTCGTCGACCAGCGGAGCATGCGCACGACCTCCGTGTCCGATGCGCTGTGGGCACGTGTCCTCGACCCGGTCCAGGTGCTGGACGCGAGGCCGTACACGGTCGCGGCGCGCGGGGCGCACCTCCAGGTCGCATTCGCCGTCGAGGACGAGCTCGGACACGCCTCGGGTGCCTACCGGGTCGTCACGGCACCCGAGGGCGTGCAGGTCACGAGACTTGCGGGTCCGGAGTCAGCTCCGGCTGGTCCTGACATCCCCACACCTGTTCGCCTCACGGTCCAGGCGCTCTCGGCGCTGGCGTTCGGGTCCGCCACGGCCTCCGACCTCGCCGGGGCGCAGATGATCAGCGGGGCGGGCGAGGGTGAGCTGGAGGTCATGGATGCCCTGTTCGCACCCGTGGGGCGTGCCGGCTTCATGTCGCACTTCTGAGGCTGCGTGGGCGGGGTCGCCCTCGTCGGTGGACGGCCCACCTCACCCCCGCGCCGGCAGGCCCCGGTCCTCCGGTCCGTAGCGTCGCCCGGTGTAGCGGGGGTGCAGGAGGTTCTCCGGGGTGAGGATCGCGTCGATCTGCTCCTCGGTGAGCAGGTGGCGTTCGAGGAGGACCGCGCGCACCGACTTGCCCGTGCGCGCCGCCTCCTTGCCCACGGAGTCGCCCATGTGGTGGCCGATGATGTCGTTGAACAGGGTGACGATCCCGATGGAGTTCATGACGTATTCCCGGCAGCGCTGTTCATTGGCCGTGATGCCGACGACACACTTCTCCCGCAGGGTCGCCACGGCGTTGGTCAACAGGTTGAGGGACTCGAACATCGCCTGGGCCAGACCCGGTTCCATGACGTTGAGCTGCAGCTGACCGGCCTCCGCGGCGGCCGTCACCGTCACGTCGTTGCCCATGACCTTGAAGCACACCTGGTTGACGACCTCGGGAATGACAGGGTTGACCTTGGCGGGCATGATCGAGGACCCGGCCTGCATCTCGGGCAGGTTGATCTCCTTGAGCCCGGCGCGCGGCCCGGAGGACAGCAGACGCAGGTCGTTGCAGATCTTGGAGACCTTCATCGCGACGCGCTTGACCGCGGAGTGTGCTGCGATGTAGGCGCCGTTGTCGGAGGTCGCCTCGACGAGGTCCTCGGCCGACCTGATCGGCAGCCCGGAGACCTCCGCGAGCTTCTCGCACGCCACGTGCGCATAGCCGTCGGGGGTGTTAAGGCGCGTGCCGATGGCGGTGGCGCCCAGGTTGACCTCCAGGAGCAGTCCCTGGGCGTTGTGGAGGCGGGTGACCTCCTCCTCCATGTTGGTGGCCCAGCCGTGGAACTCCTGGCCCAGGCTCATGGGGACGGCGTCCTGGAGCTGCGTGCGTCCCATCTTGAGGACGCCCTCGAACTCCTCGCCCTTCGCGTGGAAGGCCGTCACGAGCGCACGCACCTCGTCGATGAGGGCGTCGATGCGGACGTCGACGGCCAGGCGGAACCCGGTGGGGTAGGCGTCATTGGTGGACTGGGACTTGTTCACGTCGTCGTTGGGGTGGATGACGTCGTAGCGCCCCTTGTCGAACCCGGCGAGCTCGAGGGCCAGGTTGGCCACGACCTCGTTCGTGTTCATGTTGACCGAGGTCCCGGCACCGCCCTGGAAGACGTCGACGGGGAACTGGTCCATGCACCTCCCGTGCTCGAGGATCTCGTCGCAGGCGGCCACGATCGCGTCGGCGACGTCGAAGGGGAGCACCCCGAGCTCCTTGTTGGCCAGTGCGGCGGCCTTCTTGACCATGACCATGCCACGCACGAGCTCGGGTTCCCCGGAGATCGTGTGCCCCGAGATCCGGAAGTTCTCCACGGCGCGCACGGTGTGCACCCCGTAGTACGCGTCGGCGGGCACCTCCCGCCTGCCCAGCAGGTCCTCCTCTGTCCTGGTCCTCATCGCTCCACCTCTCCGGGGCTCCCGCCCCACAACCCGCCGTGCGGACGGACCGGGACGCCCTCGTCCCTCTGGCCCCGGCACACGGTCCTGCTGCCGCTCCGGGGGCACTTCCGGGTGCCGGACCACTGCCGGCACCCCGGCGGGCGCCCACCGCCCTCCGACGGTACCCGCAGGTCCGCCCACCACGCGAGGGGCCACGCAGCGGATCGCGGTGGACGGCGCTGGACGGCGCTGGACGGCGGTGGATCGCAGTGGACGGCGGTCCCCACGGGAGCATCCGCGTCCGTCCCGGTCACACCGTCGAGAAGCCGCCGTCGGAGGTCAGCACCTGGCCCACCACCCATGACCCCTCGTCGCTCGCCAACCAGGCGATGAGGTGGGCCGGGTCGGAGGGGTCCCCGAACCGTCCGAAGGGGGTGGCGGCGAGGAGCTCCGCCACCTGCTCCGCACCGCGGTCGGTGGTCGCAGGGTCCAGGTACCCGGTGTTGACGGGGCCCGGGTCGATGGTGTTGAGCACGATCCCGAGATCGAGGAGTTCAGCGGCGACGGTGCGGGTCACCCCTGCCAGTGCCGCCTTGGAGGCCGCATACGCGACCTCACCGCGCATGGGGGAGTGGACCTGGCCGGAGGTCATCCAGAACACCTTTCCCAGCGGGACGCGTGCTGCCCCCGCCCCGGCGCCGGCGTCCGGGCGGGGCGTCCGCTCCCCGGGCAGCGCCGGGCACTGCCGCCCCCCGGCGAGACCACGTGCGAAACCCGCCGTCAGCAGCAGCGTCGAGCGGGAGTTGGTGTCCCAGTGGGCATCCAGCCGGGCGGCGTCCATGTCCAGGATCGACCCGTCGTGGCCGCTGAGTGCGTGGTTGCAGACGAGGATGTCGAGTGAGCCGGTCAGGGAGCGCGCCGCCGAGAGCAGGGGCTCGACCGTCCCCGCGTCGGAGAGGTCGGCGTCGGCCTCTCCGAGTCGCGCCCCCGGTGCCACCCTCTCCCCGAGCCCCTCCAGGAGTGCGTCGAGGTCATCCGCTCCCCAGCGCTGGTCGTGGTCGTGGCGCGCGAAGTGGTGCACGAAGACGCTCGCGCCCATGTCCAGGAGTGCCGCGGCCACCGCGTGGCCGATGCCCCGCCTCCGGGAGACCCCGGTGACGAGGGCGGTGTGGCCCGCGAGGGGGAGCTGGGTGGTGTGCCGGCTCATGTTGGGCCTCTCAGTCGTCCTCGTCATCGGAGGGGGTGGCGGGTCCGCGCCTGGCCTGGATCTCGATCTGTTCGGAGTCGAGGAGGCTCAGGGCGTACCGCAGGGTACGCGAGGAGTAGCTCCGTGAGGCGCGCGCGGCTGCGAGGGCGCGACGCTGCGCCTGGATGGCGAGGAGCCGCAGCTCCCGGTACTGGGCGAAGATGTCCGGTGTGGTGGCGGCGGACTCGGCGCGTGACAGGCGCATCCGGTCGACGTCCACATGGGCACGGTGGAGGACGCCGGGATCGTACGGGTTGCCGTCACGGCGGCGCAGGGCAGGGTCGTCGAGGGCGGCCAGTGCGGCCCCGTCCAGTGAGGCCCGCAGCGCGATCCGGTCGGAGACCGGAGGTGCGGTGTCCCCGGCCAGGCCCAGGGCCCGCGCGAGTGCGGGGAGCGTGGAGCCCTGGACCAGCAGGGTCCCTGCCGCGACACCGAAGGCGACGAGCACGAGGAGCGCGCGCTGGGGAATCCCGGCGGGAAGGGACTGGGCGGCCGCCAGCGTCACCACGCCCCGCATCCCGGCCCACACGAGGAGGGTCCCCTCGCGGGCACCCAGGGGCTCGGCGGTGAAGTAGTCGATGTCGGCGGAGTGCCGCGAGAGGCGGCGGTGCCACCTGGCGATCCGTTCCCTGGGCGGGGCCGTGTGCTGGGTCACCGCGAGCCTGAAGCGCCGCTTCAGCTTCCACGCAGTCGGCTCCGGGAGGGAGCTGAGGTCCACCAGGGAGGGGCCACGCGGTGCGGCAGTGCGCGGTGGGGTCGTCGGCCGGCCCCCGGGCACCGCCGGGTCGGGGACGCCGGGTCGTGCCCCGGGGCCTCTGCGGTCCCCACGAGCGGTGGGCGAGGGCGCGAAGTGTGAGCGCAGCTCGCGGTAGGCGTCGCGCAGTTCCTGACCACGGCGCATGCGCCGGTTCAGCCAGGCCAGCAGCGGCACCAGGAACAGCGCGCGGAGCACGAGGATGAGGGCCACGGCCAGCGTGGCGATGCCCAGGGCCATCCAGAGGCTCTCGTGCTCCTTGCGGACCTCGGTGACCAGGCCGAAGAGCTCGAGGCCCATGACGAGGAACACCGCGCCCTCGAGGAGGAGCTCGACCGTGCGCCAGTTGGAGGCCTCGGACCGGCGGTCGAGGGGGCTCAGGTGGGTGGGAGCCCCGTTGCCCGTGACCAGTCCGGCAGTGGCCACGGCCACCAGTCCGGAGGCACCCAGCGCCTCGGTGGGGAGGAACGCCAGGAAGGGCACCGCGAAGGAGACGGCGGTGGAGAGCACCGGGTTCGCCAGCCACCCACGCAGCAGGAGCCCGCCCTTCCCGATGGCCACGCCGAACACGACGGCGACCGCCACGGCGTAGAGGAAGCTGCCCCCCACCTGCCACAGGGGCACCGTCGCGGCCGTGGCGGCGATCGCGGAGCGCATGAGGACCAGCGAGGTCGCGTCGTTGAGGAGGCTCTCACCCTCCAGCACCGTGACGATGCGCGGGGAGACACCCAGCCTGCGCACGATGGAGGTGGCCACGGCGTCGGTCGGGCTGAGGATGGCTCCCAGGGCGATGCCGATGGACAGGCTGATGCCGGGGATGACGGCGGCGAAGACGACGCCGAGCACGAGTGAGCTGATGAGCACGAGGAACACGGACAGTCCCCCGATGGCCGTGAAGTCCCGACGGAAGTCCATGGAGGGCAGGCTGACCGCCGTCGCGTAGAGGAGGGGAGGCAGGACCCCCGCCAGGATCCACTCGGGCTCGACGGTGATGGCGGGGACCGCCGGCACGAAGGAGACACCGACTCCGAGGAGCACCAGCAGGAGGGGGGTGGCCACGCCGACCTTCGGGGCGAGGCGGTGGACGAGGACGATGGCGAGGACGGCCAGGACGACGACGAGGGCGACCGAGGTGACCTCAGCGTCCGCTGCGTCCACGGCACTCCCTCCCGTGCGCGCTGCCCGTGCGCGTCACTTCCCCGGACACCGTATCCCGCGAAGGGCCCGCCCCGCCCGGTGTGTCCGCCGCCACGCGGTCTGCCGGTCCGCTGACCCGCGCCGTGCTGCTCCGCGCCGTGCTGACCTGTGGCCCGCACGTCGGTCAGTGCGTGGGGCGGGCCAGCGCGTCGGCAGGTCAGCGCGTCGGCGGGTCGGCGGGCACTGCCCCGCCGTCGTCCTGTGTCGGTCGGGGCGTGGGCGCGAAGGTCTCGGGGTGTGAGGGGGTGTGGAGGACGGGCGGCGGGGTCGTGGGGCGTCCGGAGGGCACACCTCCGGACCAGACCGTGTCGGGGTCGAAGTGCGAGGGGTCGGACGGGGCCGGAGGCGGGCCCGGGGGACCGACGGCACTGGCCGCGCGCCTGCGGGAGATCCGCCATGCGCGCAGGAGGACGAGGCCGAGGACAGCGGCGGCCGTGGGTACGAGGAAGAGGAGGAAGACGATGGCCCTCGTCATCTCGGGATAGGAGACGTCCTGGCCGGTCTCCATCAGCAGCGAGGTCACGGTCAGGCCCGCTCCGAGCACCACCAGCACCCACAGGAGGACTCGCAGGACCGGGATCACGAGGCGGTCGACCATGGTCGGGACACCCTCCTGCGGGGTCAGGCGCCGGGGTGGGCGGTGTACCGTCCTCGTCGGGGTGCACGACGGACGTGCGCGGACCCCACGCTATCCCGGACCCGCGGGCGTTGCAGTCGGAGGGCGTGGCAGTCGGAGGGCGCGGCAGCGACGTCCGGTGCGGCGGTGACGGGCCTGGCCGCCGAGGGCGGGGGAGCACCCCGCGCGCCGGTCCGGGGTCGTCCTCAGGGGGCCCGTCCGCCTGGGCCATTGGTCACGGGTGGGGCAAACTTCGCTCTCACGTCATCGAGATGCACGTTTGTGCACGCGGTGTGGGCAATTTGTATCGCGCAGGTCCGTAGGCTGAACATGTAGGCAATACCGGTGCAGGTGGCGGGTGCCCGAGCGTCCAGACCAGGGACCTCGACCCGGGCGCCGGTGCTCGGCGGCATCGCGGCCGCAGTGCAGGACGGGAAGGAACACGTGGTGAAGACGATCCAGACGGACGTCGTGGTCATCGGAGGCGGTTCGACCGGCGCCGGTGTGGTCCGCGACGCGGCGATGAGGGGGTACCGGACGGTCCTGGTGGACCGGGCGGACCTCGGGCAGGGCACGACGGGCCGCTTCCACGGCCTCCTCCACTCAGGGGGCAGGTACGTGGTCTCCGACCCGGAGTCGGCCACCGAGTGCGCCCAGGAGAACGCGATCCTGCGCAGGATCCAGGCAGGGGCGGTGGAGGACACGGGCGGCATGTTCGTCACCACCCCCGTGGACTCCGAGGAGTTCGCCGACGGCTACGTGGCCGCCTGCCGGGCCGCCAAGGTCCCCGTCGAGGAGATCTCGGTGGCCGAGGCCCTGCGTCGTGAGCCGCGTCTGAACCCCGGCACCAAGCGTGCCTTCGCCGTCCAGGACGGCACGGTGGACGGCTGGCAACTGGTGTGGGGCGCGGTGCGCTCCGCCGAGGCCTACGGTGCCAAGATCCTCACCTACCACCGCGTGACCGCGATCGAGCACGGTGACGGCCAGGTCCGCGCCGTGGTCGCCCACGACGAGCGCGCGGGGGAGGACGTCCGCATCGAGTGCTCCTTCGTGCTGAACTGCGGCGGTCCCTGGGCCGGGAAGATCGCGGCCATGGCCGAGTGCCACGGGGTCGACGTGGTCCCCGGTGCGGGCATCATGATCGCGATGAACCACCGGCTCACCCAGTCGGTGCTCAACCGGTGCATCTACCCCGCCGACGGCGACATCCTGGTCCCCGTCCACCCGGTGTGCATCATCGGCACCACGGATCAGAAGACCGACGACCCGGACCACCTGCCGATCCCGCGCGCGCAGGTCCAGCAGATGTTCGACTCGGGGGAGCACATGATCCCCGGGTTCCGCCACGCCCGCGCCCTGCACGCCTGGGCCGGTGCCCGCCCGCTGGTGCGCGACAGCCGGGTGTCGGCCTCCGACACCCGCCACATGGCCCGCGGCATGCACGTCGTCGACCACGAGGAACGCGACGGGGTCAAGGGTCTGCTGACGATCGCGGGCGGCAAGCTCACCACCTACCGGCTCATGGCCGAGCGCATCGTGGACCAGATGTGCGAGCAGATGGGCGAGCAGCGCGAGTGCCACACCGCCGACGAACCCGTCCCGGGGTCCGAGGACCACCACCTCTACACCCTCGGTCACCGCCTCCACGACGTCGAGACCGAGACGAAGGCCCCCGGTGGCCAGCAGATCATCTGCGAGTGCGAGCTCGTCACCCGGTCCATGCTGGAGAAGGTCATGGACGGGCTGGGGGAATTCACCCTCGACGACGTGCGTCGCCAGGTGCGCCTCGGCATGGGCCCCTGCCAGGGCGGGTTCTGCGCCTCGCGCGCCACCGGCATCGCCCATGAGCGCGGCGACATCGACGCCGCGCGTGCCACCGGCCTGCTGCGACTGTTCATGAAGAACCGCTGGATCGGGTTGTGGCCCATCCTGTTCGGTGAACAGGTGCGCCAGTGCGCCCTGGACAACTGGATCTACGAGGGCACGCTCGACCTCGAGCACCTGCCCGAGCCCGCCGAGGAGGTCGTGCGATGAGTGACGTCGTCGTCATCGGGGCAGGACTGGCCGGCCTGGCCGCCGCCGTCCGGCTCCAGGAGCAGGGTCGCGAGGTCGCCCTCGTGACGAAGGGGATCGGTGGCCTGCAGCTGGGCCAGGGCACCGTGGACGTGCTGGGGTACACCCCCGCGCCCGTGGCAGAGCCCCTTGCCGCCGTGGACGCCTACCGCTCCGAGCACCCGGACCACCCCTACGGGCACTTCCCGGGAACAGAGGTGGGGGACGCCCTCGCGTGGCTGGGGAGCACGGTGGGGGAGGGACTCCTGGTCGGGGACGGACAGCGGAACTTCCGTCTCCCCACCGCGGTCGGCGCCCTGCGTCCGACGGCCCTGGCCCAGCCGTCCATGGTGGCCAGCGAGCCCACCGACGGGCGCAGCTACGTGTTCGTCGGTCTGCGGCGCCTCAAGGACTTCTACCCGGACCTGGTGGCCGCGAACCTCGCGCGCCAGACCACGCCCTCGGGTGAGCCGATCAGGGCGCGCGCCGTCCACGTGGACCTGGAGGTCCGCGAGGGCGAGGCAGACACCAGCGGATTGAACTTCGCCCGCGCCCTCGACCGTCCCGAGGTCCGCCAGCACCTGTGCGCGCTGGTGGCACCGCTGCTCGAGGACGGCGACACCGTCGGGTTCCCGGCAGTGCTCGGTGTCGAGGACACGGACGCCTGGCGCGACATCGCCGCGCGTCTCGGGCACGACGTGTTCGAGGTGCCGCTGCCCCCGCCCTCCGTGCCGGGGATGCGCCTCAACGAGCGCCTCACGCGTCTGGTCAAGTCGCGCTCGCGCCTCATCGTGGGGTCGAGGGTGCTCGGCTACGAGGCCGAGGACGGACACGTCGTGTCGGTGACCATCAAGTCCGCCGGCCACCACCGCCAGCTGCGCGCGGACGAGTTCGTCCTGGCCACCGGTGGTTTTGAGTCCGGCGCTCTGGCCATGGACTCCTACGGGACGGTGACCGAGACCACCTTCGGCCTCCCACTGGTGGGCACCGGCGGAGAGCTGGTGCACGCCGACTACTGGGGCACCGAACAACCCCTCTTCCGGGTGGGCGTGGCCGTCGACGACGCCATGCGTCCCCTCGACGAGGACGGGGCTCCCGTCCTCGACAACCTGCACGCCGTGGGCGGACTGCTCGCCGGTGCCACGCGGTGGCGGGAGAAGTCCGGCGACGCCATCGCCCTGGTCAGCGCCCTGCGCGCAGCCGATTCGATCCTCGGGAGCAAGTGATGAGCAACGAGACGATCCTCGACCTGGAGTCCTTCGGGCTGCGTTCCAGCCTGGACGCCTGCGTCAAGTGCACGATCTGCGAGACCCAGTGCCCGGTCGCCCGGGTCACGCCCCTCTTCCCGGGGCCGAAGTTCGTCGGCCCCCAGGGGGAACGCTTCCGTGACGGCAAGCTCTCCGTGGACCACTCCATCGACTACTGCTCCTCCTGCGGGACCTGCACCCTGGTGTGCCCGCAGGGGGTCAAGGTCGCGGAGATCAACCACCATGCGCGCACCGCCATGAAGGAGCAGGAGGGCATCCCGCTGAGGGACAAGCTGATCTCCCGAACCACCCTCATGGGCATGGTGATGACCCCCTTCGCCCCCGTCGCGAACTGGGCACTCGACCAGAAGCCGATCCGCTACGCGGTGGAGAAGGTCATCGGCATCCACCGCAACGCGCCGATGCCCAAGGCCCAGCCCCACACCTTCGACCACTGGTTCAAGCACCACACACCCCAACCGGAGTCGGGCACGAAGGGTCAGGTCATCTTCTTCCACGGGTGCGCGGGGGAGTACTTCGAGGTCGAGACCTCCATCCACTCCGTGCAGATCCTCGAGCACCTCGGCTACGAGGTACTGGTGCCCAAGCACGGGTGCTGCGGCCTGGCCCTGCAGTCCAACGGTCTCTACGACGACTCCCGCAAGTACGTCTCGAAGCTCACCGAGCAGCTGCGCAGCGTCAACCGGGACGCCCCGATCATCAGCGCCTCCGGGTCCTGCGCCGGCATGCTCAAGCACGAGGCCGAGGAGATCCTCCAGATGGACACCCCCGAACTCCACGACGTGTCCACCCGCATGTGGGACATCTGCGAGTTCCTCCTGGACCTCCACGACAAGGGGGAGTTGGACGAGGACTTCGAGCGTTTCGACGTGACGATCCCGTACCACGCCCCCTGCCAGCTCAAGAGCACCGGCATCGGGATGCCGGCCATCCACCTCATGGAGCTCATCCCGGGTGTGAAGGTCGTGGAGTCGGACCAGCCCTGCTGCGGCATCGCCGGCACCTACGGCCTCAAGAAGGAGAAGTACGACGTCGCCCAGGCGGTGGGCAAGCCCGTCTTCGACTTCATCGAGCGGGTCAACCCGGAGCTGGCGGCCTGTGACACGGAGACCTGCCGCTGGCAGCTGCGGACCTCCACCGGAGCGAACGTCGTCCACCCGATCTGGCTGCTGCACAAGGCCTACGGACTGAGCTGAGCTGACGGCCCCTGCCCGGGCTGGGCCCGGGCAGGGTGTCCCGGCACAGGGATGCCTGCCGGAGGTGGTCCGGCACACACGGCTTCCCACTGGGTGGTGAACCTGGCACTGAGTGGCGTACTTCGCGCTGAGTGGTGGACTTCCCACCGAACGGTGGCCCTGTACCCCCACCACTCGGTGGGAAGTCCACCGTTCGG
>NZ_CCXH01000249.1 GCF_000820725.1 Actinomyces polynesiensis
TCCACCGCTCGGCGAACGGCCCGCCCCCGCAGATCTGCGGGGGCGGGCCGTCGGCCTGTACCGGGACCCCGCCCGCACGAGCGGCGCGGGACCCGGTGGAACGCTCTGCTCAGTGGTGGCTGCGCGGGGTCTCCGTGCTCCACACCACGGCGCGGTGACGCTTCGGCACCGCGCTGGCCACCTGGTCGTTGCGGGACTTGCGCCCGCGTGAGCGGCCCGAGGAGCCCTTCGCCGACCCGGAGCCGGAGCCGCGGGTGGCGGATGCGCCCCCGTGCTGGTGCTGGTCCGAGCGACGCGAGCCGCGGCCGCCCTCGTCCGCGCCGGTCGCGGGAGAACGGGTGGCGGAGGAGGAACGGGAGGACGTCGAACGGGAGGAGCCGGAGCGGGAACCCTGCGACTGGGCCGGACCGCGCCCGGAGGCCGCCCCGCCCTGACCGCCCTGACCACCGCGGCGGCCACGGGAGCGCCCGCCGGTGGAGCCGCCGGAGGTGTGACCACCGGCGGGGTGGCGACGGGAACCCGTGGAGGAACCCGCGGAACCCTCGGGCTGTGCAGCCGGGCGGGGCGCCACGCGGGCCGCGCGCTCGCCGACCAGCTCGGCGACCTCGGGGGAGTGCGCGTCCACGCGCTCGGGGGTGACGTGGATCTTCGCCTTGCGCAGGACCTGCGCCAGGTCGCGGCGCTCCTCGGGCAGGCAGATCGTCACGACGTCGCCGGAGTGCCCGGCCCGTGCCGTGCGTCCGGAGCGGTGCAGGTACTCCTTGTGCTCACGCGGCGGGTCGGCGTGGATGACCAGCTCGACATCGGCCACGTCCACCCCGCGTGCCGCCACGTCGGTGGCCGCCAGGACCCGGACCTCGCCGGAGTCGAAGGCCGCGAGGTTGCGGTCACGTGCGTTCTGGGAGAGGTTCCCCTGCAGGTCCACGGCCGGGATGCCGGCGGCGGAGAGCTGGCGCGCGGTGCGCTTGGCGCGGTGCTTGGTGCGGAAGAACAGGATGCGGCGCCCGGTGCCGGAGGCCAGGGCCTCGATGAGGTCCTTCTTGCGGTCGGCGTCGGCCACCTCGAAGACGTGGTGCGTCATCTGCTCGACGGGGGACTCGGCGGGGTCCACGGAGTGGAGGACCGGGTCGTGCAGGAACTGCCTGACCAGACGGTCCACGCCGTTGTCGAGGGTGGCGGAGAAGAGCATGCGCTGGCCGACCTCGGGGGTGGCGCGCAGGATGCGGGTGACGGCGGGCAGGAAGCCCATGTCGGCCATGAGGTCGGCCTCGTCGATGACGGTGACCGCGATGTCGGACAGGGAGACCAGACCCTGGCCCATCAGGTCCTCGAGGCGCCCGGGGCAGGCCACGACGACGGCGGCACCACGGGAGAGGGCCATCTCCTGGCGGGTCTGCTTGACGCCGCCGAAGATGGTGGTGACCCGCAGGCCGTAGGCACGGCCCAGGGGCTCGATGACCTCGGCGATCTGGGAGGCCAGTTCACGGGTGGGGGCGAGCACGAGGGCGCGCGGACGGCGGGGGGTGTTGGTGCGGCCGGCCTCGGCGAGGCGGGCGACCAGCGGGATCGCGAAGGCGAGGGTCTTGCCTGACCCGGTGCGCCCGCGTCCCAGCACGTCGCGCCCGGACAGCGTGTCGGGCAGCGTGTCGGTCTGGATGGGGAAGGCCGTGGCCTTGCCCTGTCCCTCGAGGACCGTGACCAGTTCGGCGGGGACGCCGAGGGAGGCGAAGGTCGGGGAGGAGGTGGTGGCCGCGGACGCGTCGGAGCGCGCCTGTGCGGCGAGGATGGTGGAAGTCATGGACTCTCTTCGACGGACCTGCCGGCCCGGGGTACGAGGACTGTTGGCGAAGGCGCCCGGTGGCGCATCCGTTCGCCGTGCGAAGGCATCCCCGCCGCCTGGTGGTCGGGCGGGGCCGGGTTCAGTGATCGACCCGGGAAAGCGTTCAACGACGCGGGCGGTGTGCAGGACCGCCACTGATGAGGCTAGCACGACCCGGCGTCGGCACTGCTGAGACGTGGTTCACCAGGGCGGGCCGCTGTCCGGTGGCGTCGGAGGGGGTGTCGGGAGGGCCGACCGGGACGGGCGGGGGTCCGGGGGCGCGCACCGGGCGCGTGGCGCGCGGTGTCCCTATGCTGCTCCCGTGTCCGTCACCAGTGTCCGCTCCCGTCGCGATCCGCACCCGCGTGCGACGTCGCGCGCCCGCATCGGGGGTCGGCGATGATCGGTGGTGTCCTGGCGGGCATCTCCGCAGGCCTGGTGCTCCCCGTCCAGACGACCATCAACACGCGTCTGGGCCGGCGGGCGGGGTCCGTGTTCGTCGCCTCGCTGGTCTCGTTCTCGGTGGGGACACTGACGCTGTTCCTCGCGCTGGCCCTCACCCGTCCCGGCATCGACCTGGGCGTCCTGCCCCGGCAGCCGTGGTGGATCTGGGTGGGGGGACTGTGCGGAGTGGCCTTCCTCACCTTCAACATCGTCCTCATGCGCGCCCTGGGGGCCTCCTCCGCGGTCGTCCTGCCCATCGTGGGTCAGGTGATCGGGGGTGTCCTCATCGATGCGACCGGGGCCTTCGGCGCGACGCGGGTGCCCCTGGGCCCTGCGCGCGCGGCTGGTGCCCTGCTGGTGGTGCTCGGCGCGGCGCTGGCGAACATGCGGCCCCGACGTGGTGCACCCACGGCGACCGACGAGGGCGGCCCCGGGCCGTTGAAGGTGGTGGCGCTCGGCGGGGCGGCCGTGCTGACCGGCACGTTGTCCGCGGTCCAGGCGACCGTCAACGGACGGCTGGGGGTCGTGTCGGCATCGGCCCTCTTCGCCGCCACGGTCTCCTTCGTGGTCGGAACCCTGGCGCTCGCGGTCATCGTGGTCGTCATGGGGGCGCGCCCCGACCTGCGGGGAGTGGGCCGCGCGGAGCCGTGGTGGGTGTGGTCGGGAGGCGCACTGGGTGCGGGGTTCGTGCTGGCGAACTCCGCGATCGCCCCGGTGCTGGGCACGGGTCTGACGGTGTCGGTGGTGCTCCTGGGCCAGATCGTCTCCGGCCTGGTCGTCGACCACCTCGGGCTCCTGGGGGCGCCGCGCAGGCCGGTGGGCGCACAGCGTGTGCTGGGTGCCCTGACCGTCCTGGCCGGAGTGGTGCTCGTCCGCCTCGTGTGACCCGGCACCGTCGCCGCCCCGGTGGGCCGGGACACCCCGTCGGCGGCGAAGACACCGCTCGTGGTCTCAGGACTGCGTCAGGGCCGGTCGCAGGGTGTCGGCCAGTGGCGTGGTCGGGCGGCCGATCAGCGCCGAGAGCGTCCCGGGCGTGTCGGCGAGTTCCCCCCGGGAGATCGCCCGGTCGGTGCCGACGACGAACTCCGCCCCGCCCTCGGGCACACCGGCCCCCACCAGGAGACGCAGGTGCTCATCGGGGGACACCTCGTGGACCCGGACCTCGTGCCCGGACAGTGAGGCGATCGTGCGCGCGAGTTCCGCGGTGTCCCAGGCGTGGTCACCGGAGAGCTCGTACGTGCCGGGGCGGGGTGTGTCGGCGGCGAGCACCGCGGCGGCGGCTGCCGCGTAGTCGGCCCGGGCGGCGGAGGCGACCCTGCCGCTGCCCGCACTGGTGAGGACCTCGCCCGAGGCGACGGCCTGCTGGGCGGTGGGCAGGTAGTTCTCGGAGTACCAGCCGTTGCGCAGCAGGGCGACCTCGAAGGGGGCGTGCGCGAGGATGGCCTCCGTCTCGCGGTGCTCGGGTGCGACGGGCCCGGTGGCGGTGTCGGCGTGGAGCACGCTCGTGTAGGCGAGGAAGCGGACGCCCGCTGCCGAGGCCGCCTCGATGACGGCACGGTGCTGGGCCACCCGGTTTCCCACGGCGTTCCCCGAGACCAGGAGCAGGCGGTCGACGCCCTCCAGCGCGGGGGCGAGGGTGTCGGGCCGGTCGTAGTCGAAGGTCCTCACCTCGACGCCGCGATCCGCGAGGGCCCTCGCCCTGGTGGTGTCCCTGGCGAGGGCGAGGACCCGCGGGGCGGGGAGGTGCTCGAGCAGGGCCTCGATGACGAGTCCCCCGAGGTGTCCGGTCGATCCGGTGACGGCAATGGTCATGGTGTGTCCTTCCCTGGGTGCCCGGCGGGTCCGCCCGGCGTACACTTACTTTTCGTAAGTGGTTGCCCAGTATGGTGTGGCCCGGCGCCGACGTCAACAGGGAGGGTCGAGGACCATGGAGAGCACACTCGAGGGGGTGTCCCCACCCTTCGACGTCTTCGACGAGCACTGCCCGTCCCGTGGTGCGCTCCTGGACGTCACCGGACGCTGGGGTGCCCTCACCCTGCTCGCGCTGGCGCGCGGGGCGACGAGGTTCGGGGAGATCCACCGCATGATCGGTGGCTCCAACGAACGCATGCTCGCCCGGACGCTGCGCTCCCTCGAGGAGGACGGGCTGGTGGCCCGCAGGCCCGCCTCGCCCACCGTCCCCGCCGGGTACCGACTGACCCCGGCCGGGGGCGAGGTCGCCGGCCACGTGGAGGGACTCGTGGGTTCCCTCTACGCCGCCCTCGCGGCCACCGCCCCTGGCTCCTGACCTGACCGGGCAGTCCGCTGGCTGGTACCACACCCCCGTGTCCCCGCAGGTGATTGGCATCTGCGGGACTGGACGGGTCGAGGAGGTCGGATGGACATCGACGTGAGCGGGATCCCGGTGACGGTGTCGACGGGGCGTCTGCCCGCCCCGGCCGACGTGGACGAGGCGATCGTCGCGGCCGCCGCGCGGGCACTCCCGCACACCGAGGGTGCGGTCGCCGACTGCATCCCCACCCTCGCCCGGGCGGACCCGGGGAGCTTCGGGGTGGCACTGGCCGAGGTGGGCGGTGAGGTCCACGAATGGGGGGACTCCCGCCTCGAGTTCTCGATCCAGTCCGTCTCCAAGGCCTTCGTCTACGCGCTGGTCTGCCAGGAGCTCGGCCACCGCGCCGTCCACGACCGGGTCGGTGTGAACAACACGGGGCTGCCCTTCAACTCCCTCATGGCCCTCGAGCTGAACGGTGGGCACCCCGGCAACCCGATGGTGAACGCGGGCGCCCTCGTCACCACGTCACTGGTCCCCGGGGCGACGCCCGCCCGGCAGTGGGACCGGGTCCGCCGCTGCCTCGGCGCGTTCTGCGGCCGTGAGCTCGACGTCGACGAGGCGACCTACCGCGCGGAGTCGCGCACCAACGGCCGCAACCGGGCCATTGCCGAGCTGCTCGCCTCCTACGGGCACATCGAGGGCGATCCCGTGGCCGTGGCGGACGTCTACACGCGGCAGTGCTCCCTCGCGGTGACCACGCGCGACCTCGCGGTCATGGGCGCGACCCTCGCCGACGGGGGCATCAACCCGGTGACCGGTGAGCGGGTCGTCGACCCGGGCGTGTGCCGCGACACCCTGGCCGTGCTCGCCTCGACGGGCCTCTACGAGCGCTCGGGGGAGTGGCTCTTCGAGATCGGGCTTCCCGGCAAGTCCGGGGTGTCGGGGTCGATCCTCACGGTCTCCCCGGGCAAGGCCGGCATCGCGGCGTTCTCCCCGCGCCTCGACGCGGTGGGGAACTCCGTGCGCGCCCAGAGGGTCACCGCCCACCTGTCACGCTCACTGGGGCTCGACGTCTTCGCCTCCGCAACCGCGCGCCCCACCACCGCGCCCCCCACCACCGCACGCCCGACCGACGAGGAGTCCCATGACCAGCACTGACGGAACCGCCGTCGCACCGCAGGAGAAGGCGTCCTGGGTGCCGATGGTCGGGCTGTTCCTCGCCCAGGTCCTCATGTCCTTCAACGTCGCCGCGCTGCCCGTGTCGATGGGGGGCATGGTGGAGGACTTCGGCGTGCCCTCCACGACCGTGAGCACCGCGATCGTCACCTACGGGCTCGTCGTCGCCGCGCTGGTGATGGTCGGGGCGAAGCTCGGCCGTCGGGTGGGTTGGTCGCGGATCTTCCGCTCGGTGATCGTCGTCTTCGGCGCCTCCTCCGCCATGATGGTCACGGCCCCGTCCGTGGGATGGGTCATCGCCGCCCAGGCACTCGCGGGCGCCGGTGCCGCGATCATCGTG
>NZ_CCXH01000250.1 GCF_000820725.1 Actinomyces polynesiensis
GGTGTTCGGGGTGACCCTGGCCCTCGCCGTGGTGGTCTTCCTCCTCTCCTTCCGCCTCCGCGGGGACGAGGGCGACCCCGACGTGTCGGTCGATGCGCTGGGTGCCCTGTTCATCGGGTGCGCCATCGTGTCCCTCACCCTCGGCTTCGACAACCTCAACGGCTGGGGGTCCTGCGTGCGAGCGACTCCGCCCCCTTCGACATCCTGGGCGTCTCCCCGGCGTCCCTGCTCATCCTGGTCGGCATCGTCCTGGTCCAGGCCTTCCTGGCGTGGACCCGCCACCGCGAGGCCCAGGGCCGTCCGACCCTGGTCAGCCTCTCCGTCATGGGATCCTCCCGGGAGCGCGCCGCAGTGGGCGCCATGTTCGTGGTGGTCAGCCTGGAGGCCGCGCTCAACTTCACCGTCCCGCTGTACATCCAGATCGTGCAGGGACGCACGCCCTTCGCGACCTCCGTGGCGATGATGCCCTTCAACCTCACGGTGTTCGTCACCGCGCTCCTGGTCGTCCGGCTCTACAGGCGCTTCACGCCCCGCCAGATCGGGGTCGTGGGGTCGTCCTGACGACCTCCGCGCTGGCCTGGCTGTCCTTCGTGGTGACGAACAACTGGCAGACGGTGCCGACGATCCTGGGCCTGGTGGTCTTCGGGATCGGGCAGGGCGCCCTCGTCACCCTGGTCTTCAACGTGCTCGTCACGGCCTCGCCGAAGGAACTCGCCGGGGACGTCGGGTCGGTGCGCGGGACGACCCAGAACCTCGCCTCGGCGGTGGGCACCGCAGTGGCCGGGGCACTCCTGGTCTCGCTGCTGACCCTCAGCCTGGGGCGCGCCCTGGTCGAGCGTGAGTACGTTCCCGAGGAGATCGCGGAGCACACCTCCCTCCAGGACCCGAACTTCATCCCCAACGACCAGTTGCGCGCCTCACTGGCGGAGACCGGGGCCAGCGCGGAGCAGGTGGAGGAGTTCGTGGAGCTCAACACCGGTGCGCGCCTGCGGGCGCTGCAGCTGGGCCTGCTCATCCTCTCCGGGGTCAGTGCCCTCGCCATCCTTCCGGCGACCCGTCTCCCCGACTACCGTCCCGGTGAGATCCCCGATCCCTCCCCGGAGGACGAGGAATGACGGACACCCGCGGACCGTCGACCTGGTTCGACCGCGCCGGAGCCTGGGCGTGGCGCTTCGTCGGCATCTGCGCCGCGCTGGTCATCGTGGCACTGGGTGCCTCACGCCTGCGCGTCGTGCTGGTCGCACTGTTCCTGGGCCTGGTGATCACCGCGGTGATGCGTCCCCTCGTCACCGTCCTGCGTCGACGCCTCCCCGCCCCGCTGGCGGTGCTCCTGAGCCTGCTCGGCGGCCTCGTCCTCGTCCTGGCGCTCCTCGGGATCGCCGTCCTCGGGATCTCCTCCCAGTGGGACCTCGTCGTGAGGGGGACCGGTGAGGGCATCGCCGACATCGTCCGGGCCCTGAGGGACGGGGGGCTCCCCATCACCGTCACCGAGCAGGACGTCGAGGGGTGGACCGTGGCGGCGCTGGCCTGGCTGCGGGCCAACTCGTGGGGTCTCGCCGGGTTCGCGGCCACCCAGGTCGGGACCGTCGCCGTGGTCGGGATGCTCATCGCCTTCGGTGTCTTCACCTCGGTGTGCCTGCTGGTGGGCGGCAACGGGATGTGGGAGTGGTTCCTCGACCAGGTGCCCGCCCACGTGCGCCCCTCCTGGGACGACGCGGGGCGCGCGGCGTGGTCCTTCTTCGGTGGGTACACGCGGGGAGCCTTCTCGATCGCGGCCATGGTCGGCACCATCGCCTGGGTGGTGCTCCTGCTCCTCGGCGTGCCGTTGGCCGCTCCGCTCGCGATCCTCGTGTTCATCGGCTCCTTCATCCCGCTCATCGGCGCGCCGGCCGCCATGTCCCTGGCGATCCTCGTCGCCCTCGCGACGAACGGGTTCTGGAGCGCGGTCGTCGTCGGTGTGGCGATCGCCCTGGTCGGCCAGGTGGAGGGCAACATCTGGAGCCCCTGGTCATGGGGCGTCACGCCCACCTCCACCCCTTCGTGGTCGGTGCCGCCGTCACCGTCGGGACCGTCCTCGGGGGACTCATCGGGGCCCTGGTCGTGGTGCCGGTGGTCGGTGTGGCCTGGTACGTCTTCGTGGCCCTGCGCGACCACTCCGGCCCGGCCGCGCCGGAGGTCACCGGCACAGCGTCCGGCGGCGTGCAGCCCTGACGGCGTGCAGTCCTGCCGGCGCGCAGGG
>NZ_CCXH01000251.1 GCF_000820725.1 Actinomyces polynesiensis
CAGGTGCCATCCGGACCCCTCTGGTCATGGCCAACGCCTACGCGCTGCCGGAGGACCCCTCCGCCATCGACTGGTCGGGCACGGACGAAATGGTCTACACGCGCAACTCCGGGGTCAACCAGCTCGGCCTGCAGGCCCGCCTGGCCGCCCTGGAGGGAGGCGAGGAGGCCGTCGTGCTCGCCTCGGGTGTGGCCGCCCTCCACGCCGTGTTCTTCACCCTGCTGCGCTCGGGGGACCACGTGGTGGTCGCCGACGTCACCTACGAGGCGACCTGGCGCCTGCTCTCCGTGCTCCTGCCGGAGAAGTACGGCATCGAGGCCACCTTCGTCGACGCCTCCGACGCCGACGCCATCGCGGCGGCCGTCCGGCCGACCACCCGACTGGTCCACGTGGAGACCATCGGCAACCCGACCACGCGTGTCAGCGACGTGGCGGCCGCCGCGCGCATCGCGCACGACGCCGGCGCCCTGCTCAGCGTGGACTCCACCTTCACCCCACCCCCGCTCTACCGACCCCTCGAGGACGGGGCGGACCTGGTGGTCCACTCCCTGACCAAGTACATCAACGGCCACGGCGACTCCCTGGGCGGTGCCGTCATCGGCAGCCACGAGCTCGTCCACCGCATCAAGTCCGAGGCGATGGTCGATGTCGGCGGCGTGATCTCCCCCTTCAACGCGTGGCTCATCACCCGGGGCTCGGTGACCCTGCCCCTGCGCCTGGAACGCCACCTCGCCTCCGCCCAGCAGGTGGCGCAGTTCCTGGAGTCACAGGACCGGGTGGCGCTGGTCGAGTACCCCGGGCTCGACTCCCATCCCCAGCACGAGCTGGCCCGGCGCCAGTTCGGGGGACGCGGCTACGGCGGCGTCATCGCCTTCGCCCTGGACGCCACGCCCGAGGAGCACAACCGCTTCGTCGCCAACCTGCGGGTCATCACCTCCGCCGTGTCCCTGGGCCACGACGAGTCCCTCATCGTGTACACGGGCACCGGGGGACCGCGCGTGGCGACCTATCCCGAACCCTTCCGCAGGCTGGGCCACCTGCGCCTCTCCATCGGCCTGGAGGACCCCGACGACCTGGTGGAGGACCTGGCAGCGGCACTCTCCGCGACCTTCCCCCGGTCATGACCTGCTCCCCCGCCCGCGACTGCGCGATACTGGGGGCATGAGGACACGAGAGGTTCGCAGGGCCGTCGTCACAGGGGCATCGACCGGGATCGGGGAGGCCACCGTGCGTCTCCTGCGCGACCGCGGGTGGGACGTCACCGCCGTGGCGCGGCGCGTCATGCGCCTGAAGAAGCTCGCCGAGGAGACGGGGTGCACCTACTTCGCCGCCGACCTCACGGATGACGAGCAGGTGCGGGCGATGGCGGCGTACGTCGACACGCTCGGCCCGGTGGACGCGGTGGTCAACGACGCGGGCGGGGCGCTGGGTGTGGAGACCGTCGCGGACGCGAACATCGAGCACTGGACCCAGATGTACGACCGCAACGTCGTCACCGCCCTCCAGGTGACCCAGGCCTTCCTGCCGACCATGCGACAGCGCGGGGGTGACCTGGTCTTCGTGACCTCCACCGCCGCCCACGACACCTACCCCGGGGGCGGGGGGTACGTGGCCGCCAAGCACGCCGAGCGGATCATCCCCAACACCTTGCGCCAGGAGCTCGTGGGTGAGCCCGTGCGCATCATCGAGATCGCACCGGGCATGGTGCGCACCCCCGAGTTCTCCCTCAACCGTCTGGGGTCGCGTGAGGCGGCGGAGAAGGTCTACGAGGGAGTCGCCGAGCCCCTGACCGCACAGGACATCGCAGACGCCATCGTGTGGACCCTGACCCGCCCACACCACGTCAACATCGACTCGATGACGATCCGTCCCATCGCACAGGCGACGAACACCCTGGTGGCGCGCAGCAACCCGTCCTGACCCGCTGCGCCGTCTGACCCGGTGCTCCGCCTGACCTCACACCGCTCCGGTGAGGGGCTGCCCGCGGTCGTCCACGCCCAGTCGCGCATAGGCCCGTGGGACGGTGACGAGGAACCAGACGGCTCCGAGCAGGGAGACGACGCCGGTCACCCACGCGGAGGAGGCCACGCCGAAGGCGGCCACCAGTGCGGCGACCGCGAAGGGCCCCACGGTGGATCCGACCTGGTTGATGGACTGCCACAGCCCCAGGAACGAGGAACGCCCGACGTCGGGGGAGAGGTCCGCGCCCATCGTCATGACGATCCCCGAACCGAACCCGTTGCCGAAGCCGATGACGCACGCCGTCACGACGAACCCCAGGGGAGCCGTCCACAGGGCCATGGCGATGAAGCCGACACCCATGATCAGCATCGTCGGCAGCAGGTCGCTCAGACGCCCGAAGCGGTCCGAGATGCGCCCCGCCGGGTAGAACATCAGGGAGTCGAGCACTGCGGAGGCCGCGAAGGTCGCCGAGATCGTGTGGTCGGCGATCCCCAGCTGGTGACCCCACAGGGGGATGATCACGGCGCGGTTGGCGCGGACCAGACCCAGGACGACGACGCCCGCGGACAGGAGCGCCGTGGCGCCGGCGTCGGCCTTCTCCCTCAGGGGGAGGCGGCGCAGCTCGTCGGGGTGGGGGTACGCGGGTCCGTCGACGTCCGCGGTCCCCGGAGGTGCGGTGTCGGTGGGCGGCACCGCCGACGAGGGCGACGCCTGGTCCTCGCCTGCGGACCTCCTCTCCCACTCCTCGTCCTCCTCGACGAT
>NZ_CCXH01000252.1 GCF_000820725.1 Actinomyces polynesiensis
GTCCCGGGGAAGGGGGCGCGCCGGGCCCGTGACGCCGCTCCGGCGGGGGCGGAGGGCCCCGGACCAGACCATGTGCGGGCGGACGCCGCGGCTCCCGCGCCCGGTCCCGGTGGACCGGGTCCCGGGGCGACCACCCGAACAGGGGAGCCTGCGGTCCACGACGGACCCGCAGGCCACGAAGGGACCACGGAGGTGGATGGGGAGGGGAGTGGCGAGCGCTGAGCGGACCGCCGGACACCGCAGCGGCGCGATCGGCTACCATGGACGGCGACGTCGATCCGGCCCGCAGGTGGCGACACCACGCGGGGCATCACCGGGGAGTCTCCGGAAGAACAGGGCGGCCGGCCACCGGTCACCCCACTAGACCCGGACGGGCGGGCCCGACACAGCCCCAACGAAGCGGGTGCACGCGAGTGCACCAAGCGGGGTGGTACCGCGGGTCCCGGCGTCGCCGGGGGTCGTCCCTGGACTGGGCAGTACTGGAGACGACACCGAGGACACCATGACCAAGCACGGGTTCTACCCCCGCCACCGGGACACCGAGGTCGAGGCGAACGCGTCCTTCCCCCACATGGAGGAGGAGACGCTGGCCTACTGGGCGGCCGACGACACCTTCCGCAAGTCCGTCGAGGAACGACCGGCAGGTCGCAACGGGGACAATGAGTTCGTCTTCTACGACGGTCCCCCCTTCGCCAACGGACTGCCCCACTACGGGCACCTCCTCACCGGGTACGTCAAGGACGTGGTGGGTCGCTACCAGACGATGCAGGGACGTCACGTCGAGCGCCGCTTCGGGTGGGACACCCACGGGCTGCCCGCCGAGCTGGAGGCCGAGCGGGCACTGGGGATCACCGACAAGTCCCAGATCGAGGGTGAGGGCGGGATCGGCATCCGCGCCTTCAACGACGCCGCACGCTCGGGGGTGCTCAAGTACACCCGGGAGTGGCAGGAGTACGTCACCCGCCAGGCCCGCTGGGTCGACTTCGAGCACGACTACAAGACGCTCGACCCGACCTACATGGAGTCGGTGATCTGGGCGTTCAGGACGCTCTACGACAAGGGCCTGGTCTACCAGGGCTTCCGTGTCCTGCCCTACTGCTGGAACGACGAGACGCCCCTGGCCGCCCACGAGCTCAAGATGGACGACGACGTCTACCAGGACCGCACCGACCAGACGGTCACCGTCGGCCTGCGCCTGGAGTCCGGCGAACTCGCCCTCATCTGGACGACGACCCCCTGGACGCTGCCCTCCAACCTCGCCATCGCGGTGGGACCCGGGATCGACTACGTCACCGTCCGCCCCACCGAGGGACCCCTGGAGGGGGAGCGCGTCGTCATCGCCCGTGCACTCCTGTCCTCCTACGCCAAGGAACTGGGCCAGGAGCCCGAGGTCCTCGCCGAGTACCCCGGCTCGGACCTGGTCGGCCGCCGCTACACGCCGATCTTCGACTACTTCGACACCCCCCGGCGCCGTTCCGAGGGTGAGGCACCCGGGCCGAACGCCTGGACGGTCATCCCCGGGGACTTCGTCACCACCGAGGACGGCACCGGCCTCGTCCACATCGCCCCGGCCTTCGGCGAGGACGACATGTCCGCCTGCCAGGCGGCCGGCATCCAGCCCGTGGTCCCGGTCGACGACCGTGGGCGCTTCACCTCCGAGGTGCCCGACTACGAGGGCGTGCAGGTCTTCGACGCGAACCGCCTCGTCATCGCCGACCTGCGCGAGGGGACCGGGGACCTCGCCCACACCGACCCCGACCACCGGGCGGTGCTCGTGCGCCAGGCCTCCTACACCCACTCCTACCCGCACTGCTGGAGGTGCCGCCAGCCGCTCATCTACAAGGCGGTGAGCTCCTGGTTCGTCCGGGTCACGGCCTTCCGTGAGCGCATGGTCGAGCTGAACCAGCAGATCACCTGGGTGCCGGAGCACATCAAGGACGGCATCTTCGGCAACTGGCTGGCCGGGGCGCGCGACTGGGCGATCTCGCGCAACCGCTTCTGGGGCTCCCCGATCCCCGTGTGGGTGTCGGACGACCCCGCCCACCCGCGCGTGGACGTCTACGGGTCCCTCGCGGAGATGGAACGCGACTTCGGACGTGTCCCCACCGATGCGGCGGGCAACGTCGACCTCCACCGTCCCGCCATCGACGAGCTCGTGCGTCCCAACCCCGATGACCCGACCGGGCGCTCGAAGATGCGGCGCGTCCCCGAGGTCCTCGACACCTGGTTCGACTCCGGCTCGATGCCCTACGCGCAGGTCCACTACCCCTTCGAGAACCGCGAGTGGTTCGAGCACCACTACCCGGGGGACTTCATCGTCGAGTACATCGGCCAGACGCGCGGCTGGTTCTACAACATGCACGTGCTCGCCACCGCCCTCTTCGACCGTCCGGCATTCACCCACTGCGTCTCGCACGGGATCGTCCTGGGCGACGACGGGCGCAAGATGAGCAAGTCGCTGCGCAACTACCCCGACCCCGCGCGTGTCTTCGACGAGTACGGGTCCGACGCCATGCGCTGGTTCCTCATGAGTTCCCCGGTCGTGCGCGGTGGGAACCTCATCGTGACGGAGGACGGGATCCGCGACACCGTGCGACAGGTGCTCCTGCCCCTGTGGAACACCTACTACTTCTTCGCGCTCTACTCCGGGGCGGCGGCGCAGGGACAGGGGTACCTGGCCCGGCGCCTGGACCTGGAGGACCCGGGGGTGGTCGCCTCCCTCGACGTCATGGACCGCTACCTGCTCGCCCACACCCGCGACCTGGCACGGCAGGTCCGGGCCGATCTCGACGGGTACGAGGTCGGTGCCGCCTGTGACGCGGTGCGCCAGTACCTCGACATGCTCACCAACTGGTACGTGCGCACCCAACGCCAGCGCTTCTGGGACGAGGACCCCCGGGCCTTCGACACCCTGTGGACCCCGCTGGTCACGCTGTGCGAGGTGGCGGCCCCCCTCCTGCCGCTGGTCACCGAGGAGATGTGGCGCGGCCTGACGGACGGGGAGTCCGTGCACCTGGTGCTCTGGCCGGAGCTCCCCGACACCGTGGCGGACCCGGCCCTCGTCGCCGCCATGGACGAGGCCCGCGACGTCGTCTCGGCCGCGCACGCCCTGCGCAAGGGGAACTCCCTGCGGGTGCGCCAGCCCCTGTCCCGCCTCGAGGTCGTCTCCCCGCGGGCCCGGGCACTCGAGCCCTTCGTGGCGCTCATCGCCTCGGAGGTCAACGTCAAGGAGGTCCTCCTCGCGACTCCCGAGGAGTCAGGGCTGGCCGTGCACACGGCACTCTCCCTGAACCCGAGGGCCTTCGACCCTGCGGTGCGCCGGGCGACCTCGGCGCTGTTCAAGGCGCAGAAGTCGGGGGAGTGGCAGCTCTCCGCGGACGGCACCTCGGTGACCTTCCCCGGTGTCGAGGTCGAGGGCGCGCCGGTCGTGCTGACCGGGGACCAGTTCGAGGCCACCACGAAGATCGACGCCGCCGAGGGGCAGGTGGCGAGCGTGCTCGCCTCGGGTGCCTTCGTCGTCCTCGACACGGTGCTGAGCCCCGAGCTGCTGGCCGAGGGTTACGCCCGTGACGTCGTCCGTGCGGTCCAGGACGAGCGCAAGTCGGCCGGGCTCCACATCGCCGACCGCATCGACCTCTCGCTCGGGGTGCCGGCCGGGCACCTCGCGGACGTCGAAGCCTTCTCGGGGATGATCTGCCACGAGACCCTCGCGCTGGACCTGTCGGTGGTCGAGGCACCGGAACTGACGGTGTCGGTGGCACGGCACGGCGCCTGACGAGGGCGGGCACGGCGCCTGACGAGGGCGGGCACGGCGCCTGACGAGGGCGGGCACGACATGTGGGGACCGGGGTCATCCCGGTCCCCACACCCGTCCCGGCCCGTGGCAGGACCGTGTGTCCCGGGTGGCGCACGGGTAGCGGGTGACAACCACTGGTCATGCGTATAGCATCCTGTACATGCATACAGCGCCCGTGCCGTCGGATCGTCGCACCGCCGACCTGACGGCGCGCGCGCAGATCCGTGACGCAGCGATCGAGTGCTTCGCGCAGAGCGGGTTCCGCGCCTCGTTCCGGGACATCGCCTCACGGGCTGGGGTCTCCCCGGCGCTCATCACGCACCACTTCTCCTCCAAGGCCAACCTGCGCCGGGAGTGCGACGCGGAGGTCCTGCGCCGGTACCGCTCCACGAAGATCGGTGCCATCGGCCTCCTGCCCGGCGGGTTCTCGCGGCTCGCCGCCACCGTCACCCACGACGAGGCCGTGATGTCCGTCTACGTCCTGCGGGCCGTCTCGGCCGGGGGACGGGCCGCAGGCGTCTTCCTCGACCAGTTCACCGAACAGGTCGCCGCCGTCCTCGCGGACTACGAGAGTGCCGGGCTCATCCGCCCCTCACGCGACGAGGTCTCCCGGGCGCGCTTCCACGCCCGCGAGATGCTCGGTGCCATCCTCGTCGATTTCCTCACCACCTCCTGGACCACCCCCGAGGACTTCCTCGCCGGCCTGTTCGACAGGTCCGGCGACCTCGTCCTGCCCCTCCTCGAGCTCTACTCCGAGGGTTTCCTCACCTCCTCGGACATGTTGGAGCAGTACCTGCAGGGGTCGGGGGACCCGTCCGACGCGCCGTCGCAGTCCGGCTCCTGAACACGGGACACCGGGCCACTGCCCGGTTCCCCCCACCCAAGGAACTGCCATGACCAGTGGTACCGACAGTGCCATCCTCGTCAGGAACCTGACGAAGTCCTTCGGACGGGTCCACGCCCTGCGTGGGCTCGACCTCGAGGTCCCCCGCGGACAGGTGACGGGCTTCCTCGGCCCCAACGGGGCCGGGAAGTCGACGACCATCCGTATCCTGCTGGGTCTCCTGCGGGCGGACTCCGGGACGGCGACCCTGCTCGGGGGCGATCCCTGGCGCGATGCCGTGGACCTCCACCGCCACCTCGCCTACGTCCCCGGCGACGTCACCCTGTGGCCCGACCTCACCGGAGGTGAGGCCATCGACATCCTCTGCCGGCTGTCGGGGCCCCTCGACCCCCGTCGCAAGGAGGAGATGCTCGAGCGTTTCCAGCTGGACCCCACCAAGCGTGCACGGACCTACTCCAAGGGCAACCGGCAGAAGGTGGCGCTGGTGGCCGCCCTCGCCTCGGACGCCGAACTGCTCGTCCTCGACGAGCCGACCTCCGGTCTCGACCCCCTGATGGAGGAGACCTTCACGGATGCCGTGCGGGAGGCCGTGGGACGGGGGTGCTCCGTCCTCCTGTCGAGTCACATCTTCGCCGAGGTCGAGAGGCTCGCCGAGCGTGTGACGATCGTCAAGGACGGGGTCACGGTCGAGGCCGGGACGCTCGCCCAGCTGCGCCACCTCACCCGCACCGAGGTCACCGTCACCCTGGAGGGGGACCCGGGGAACCTCGCGCACCTCCCCCAGGTGCACGACCTCTCGGTGGAGGGGAAGCGTGCCGGCTTCTTCGTCGACGACGCGGACCTCCCGGAGGTCCTCGCACGTCTGGCGGAACTCGGACCGCACTCCCTCGAGGCGAACCCACCCACCCTCGAGGAGATCTTCCTGCGCCACTACGGCACCCACCCCACGGACCCCGAGGGGAGGCAGTGATGGCGGCGACCGTGCTGACACCCGGGTCACGGCGCCCACTGCGTCCGCTCGCCGGCACCCCGACGATGGTCACCGTCGTCCTGCGACGCAACTGGGGCCGACTCCTGGCCTGGTTCGCCTACGTCGTCGGGTTGCTCGGCTACGTGGGCCTCTACTACCGCCGGACCTTCACGACCCAGCGCGCCCTGGACGACTTCGCGGCGCTGTCCTCCTCGGCCGGCATGCGGGCCATCACCGGCGAGGCGGCTGATCCCGCCACGCTCGGCGGGGCGGTGTGGACGAAGATCTGGATGACGCTGGCCCTGGGCCTCGCCTTCGGCGTGGTCCTCCTGGTCACCCGCAACGGTCGGGCCGACGAGGCCGCCGGCCGCAGCGAGCTCCTGCGCTCGCGGGTGCTGGGCATCCACGCCTCCTCGGTGGCCACCTGGGCGGTGGTCGCCCTCCTGTGCGTGTTCGCCGGTGCGGGGGCCTCCGTGGTCGCCGTCCTGGTCGGCCTGGACCCGGCCGGGACCGGTCACAGCGGCTCCTGGCTCCTGGGTCTCTCCGTCACCGGGGTGGGACTGGTGGCCCTGGGCCTGTCGGCCGTGGCCGGACAGGTCGCCTCCTCCGCACGCGGGGCGAACGCCCTGGGCTGCGCCCTCGTGGGTGTGGCCTACCTCCTGCGCATGACCGGAGACCTCGGGGGAGGGGGAGCCACGTGGGCCTCACCCATCGGGTGGGGTGAGGAGACACGTCCCTGGGGCCGGGAACGGTGGTGGCCCCTCGCCCTGCAGCTCGCCCTGGCACTCGCGCTGCTCGCCCTGGCGACGGTGCTGGAGGAGCGCAGGGACCACGGGTCGGGCCTCCTGCCCGATCGCGCCGGCCGTCCCGGGGCCCCGCGCCGGTGGGCGACCCCGGCGGGCCTCTCCCTGCGCCTGGGCCGTGGTGCCCTCCTGGGGTGGACGGTCACGGTGGTGCTCGCGGGCCTGGTGCTCGGGTCCGTCATCTCCTCGATGCAGGACCTCCTGCGCGACGCATCCCCCGAGGTCGCCCAGCGCCTGGGGGGCACGGGGGCCGAGGCACTGACGGCGGTGGTGGTGCGCCTGCTCGCGCTCCTCGTGGCCGTCTT
>NZ_CCXH01000253.1 GCF_000820725.1 Actinomyces polynesiensis
AGCTGGCAGGTGCGCTGTCACGGCGCAGGTGGGCGCTCGGTCGGCTGGCGCTGCCGGTGCTGGGCTCGGCGGCGCTGCTCGCGCTGGGCGGGGCGTGCACGGGGGCGATGCGGGGGGCCGCGGTCCACGACCCCGGCGAGGTGTGGCGTCTCGCCCTGGACGCCCTCGCCTACTGGCCCGCCGTCATGGTCCTCGTCGGCGCGGTGGTCCTCGTCTTCGGGTGGTGGCCCCGTGCGGCGACGGTGTCCACCTGGGTCCTGCTCGCCGCCGTGTGGCTCGTCGAGATGGTGGGGGACACCTCCCACCTGCCCACGCGGGTCCTCGACGCCACGCCCTTCAGGGCCACACCCCCACTGCCGGCCGGGACGATGTCCTGGACGCCGCTGGTCGTCATGACCGGGATCGCCGCGGCACTCGTCGTCCTGGGGGTCGGGCGCTTCGAACGGCGCGACATCCGCACCGAGTGAGGGCCGGGCGCGCACCCCGGGGTGCGGTGGGGGTCGGGAACTCCCCGCCCCCGGGGGCGGGCCCTACTCCACGAACCCGCGGCCGGGGGCACCCGGGACGGTGTCGCGGGTACCGCCGTGCTCCCGGGAGGGACGCGAGCGCAGGATGAGCGTCAGGAGGATGGCGAGGGAGATGACCACGACCCCCACGTGGACCACCGGCACGTCGATGCCGTCCCAGGTCGCGTGCAGGAGCACCGCCAGGAGGTAGCAGCCCACGAAGTCCCGCACCGCGTGACGGACGGGCGGCGTCGCACCGATGCGCCACAGAGCCCACACGGTCAGTCCCGTCCACGCGACGTGGCTGGCGGGGGAGAGGAGACCGCGCAGCAGCAGGGTCCCGTCCACCTCGGCCATGTTCCCACGGCTCTCGATGAGGGCGCTCAGCCCGTACCCCATCGTCTCCAGCACCGCGAACCCCGCGCCTGAGGCGATGCCGACCACGATGCCCATGCCACGCGTGCGCCTGCGCGCGACCAGCAGCACCAGGAGCGGGACCAGGAGCTTCGCCGCCTCCTCGATGGCCCCGACCCCGAGCATGCCCAGCCAGGGCAGGGACTTCAGGGTGCGGTACTCGAGGAGCCCGGCGGTCGTGGTGCCGATCACACCCCCCGCGATGGCGGTGAAGGCGAGGACCGCGCCGCTGCCGGGCGCCGGACGGTCGGTGGCGTAGGCGAGCATGAGGACCGACAGTGGCACCGTGACCGCGCCGACGAGGAGCAACGTGGGGAAGAGGTTGATGTTGTCCGTGGAGACCATCACCAACAGGACCACGACGTAGGTGATGACACCCACGACCAGGACGAGGGGCGAGCCGTACCGCGTGTACCACGGCAGTCCGGGCGATGGGGTGGGGAGGGGATCGGTCTGTGTCATGGTCGACTCCTGGAGAAGACTGGATCGGTGGGAGCAGCCGTCGTCTCGGCGCCAGCCTATTCCCGGTGGCCGCCCCGGTGGGAGCACCTACACTGGTGAGCCGCGCGCACCCGGCATCCGGCCGGTCGCGTCCTGGAGGTCCCCCATGAGTGATCACCCCGCCTTCTTCGGCGACGCCGACGACCCCACCGAGGGGCCGACGGCGACGAACCGGTTCGAGCAGGCCGCAGCGGCCGCCTCGCGGGCCGGGGAGGACGGACACCGGGGAGGCATTCCCGCCGACCTCATCCCCTACCTGGACGAGGCCGACGCCCCCGACGAGGACGAGGAGGAGGCGTCGGCCGCAGCGGAGTCCGCTGCCGACGCCGAGGAGGCCGAGCGCACCGAGGCGCTGCGTCGCCTCGTCGAGCACTCGCTCCTGCTGGGCCCCGACCCCTCCATCCTGGCCGAGATCGAGGGGGAGGACCCGGACGGGGACATCTGGGACGACGAGGACGGCACCGGCGACGGGGAGACCCCGGTCGGCGGGCGGACCGCACACGACTCCGCCCTCGACGCCGCGGAGCGTGACGTCGCGCTCGACGCGCGTGTCGCCCGGATCTACCGCGACATCGTCGCCCGCACACCCGAGCACAAGGTCCAGCCCTCCACCTCCCGCGTCGAGGCGGTCCTCGACATCCTCGGAGACCCCCAGGACGCCTACCCCTCCGTCCACATCACGGGCACGAACGGCAAGACCTCCACCGCGCGGATGGTGGACTCCCTGCTCTCGGCCCTGGGCATGAAGGTCGGACGCTTCACCTCCCCCCACCTCCAGGACGTGCGCGAACGCATCTCGTTGGAGGGTGAGCCCATCTCGCGGGAGGGGTTCATCGCCGCCTGGGAGGACGTGGCCCCCTACATCGACATGGTCGACCGGCGCTCCCTCGACGAGGGCGGACCCCGACTGTCCTTCTTCGAGGTCTTCACCGTCATGGCCTTCGCGGCCTTCGCCGACCACCCCGTCGACGCGGCCGTCGTCGAGGTCGGCATGGGCGGCCTGTGGGACGCCACCAATGTCATGGACGGGGACGTGGCCGTCATCATGCCCATCGACCTCGACCACCAGAAGTGGCTGGGGTCCACGGTGGAGGAGATCGCCCGTGAGAAGGCCGGCATCATCAAGCCCCACCAGACCGTCGTCATCGCCCGGCAGCCCGGGGCCGCCCTGGAGGTGCTCCTGGAGCGCGCCCGCGAGGTCGATGCCGTGGTTCGCCTGGAGGACGTCGACTTCGAGGTCGTCGACCGGCAGATGGGGGTCGGGGGCCAGATGGTCACGATCCGCACCCCCGCAGCGGTCTACGAGGACGTCTTCGTACCGCTGCTCGGCGAGCACCAGGCCCACAACGCCGCCGCGGCCCTCACCGCCACGGAGGCGTTCATGGGGGGACGGGAGCTCGACGGACGCATCGTCGAGGAGGGGCTCATGAAGGCGACCTCCCCGGGACGTCTCCAGGTCGTGCGCACCTCCCCGACGGTGGTCGTCGATGCCGCGCACAACCCGGCGGGTGCGCGGACCCTGCGCGATGCACTGGAGGAGACCTTCGCCTTCTCCCATGTCGTCGGCGTGTTCTCGGCCATGGCCGACAAGGACGTGGAGGGCATGCTCTCCGAAGTCGAGCCCGTGCTCGACCACCTGGTCGTCACCGCGATGGACTCGGAGCGGGCGATGGGGGTCGAGGACCTGCGCCGCATCGCGGAGGACGTCTTCGGCCCGGACCGGGTGGACGTGCGCGAGGACCTCGCCGATGCGGTGGACCGCGCCGTCGAGTTGACGGAGGAGACCCTGGACCCCTCCGCCACCACCGGCATCGTGGTCTTCGGCTCGATCGTCCTGGCGGGGGAGGCGACGACGCTCCTCGGACCACGCTCCTGAGCGGATGGGTGCGATGTCCGCCGCGACGTGCACGGACACCCAGCCCGGGAGGGGGCGACAGACGGCTGCCGGGGTGGCACCATTGGGGAGTGGCACCCCTCAGTTGTCCGCACTGGTTGCAAGGAGGCACCCATGAAGAAGCTGGTCAACGACGTCCATGACGTCGTCCGAGAGTCCCTCGAGGGTTTCGCCCTCGTCCACGCCGACCTGGTCGACGTGCACTTCGATCCCGACTACGTGACCCGCCACCAGCCGAAGGCCCCCGGGAAGGTCGGCATCGTCTCGGGAGGCGGCTCCGGGCACGAGCCCCTCCACGCCGGCTTCGTCGGCACCGGAATGCTCGACGCCGCCGTCCCAGGACCGGTCTTCACCTCGCCCACCCCCGACCCGATCCTCGAGGCCACCAAGGCCTCCGACCACGGCGCGGGTGTCCTCCACATCGTCAAGAACTACACCGGCGACGTGCTGAACTTCGAGACCGCCGCGGAGATGGCCGAGATGGAGGACATCGAGGTCACCAGCGTGGTCGTCGACGACGACGTCGCGGTCGAGGACTCGCTCTACACGGCCGGTCGGCGTGGGGTGGCGGGAACCGTCCTGGTGGAGAAGATCGCGGGTGCTGCGGCCGAGCGCGGTGACGACCTCGCCACCGTCACGGAGATCGCCACCACCGTCAACACCCAGATGCGGTCCATGGGCCTCGCCCTCGGCCCGTGCACCGTCCCGCACGCCGGCAAGCCGTCCTTCGACCTCGCCGAGGACGAGATCGAGCTGGGGATCGGCATCCACGGCGAGCCGGGCTACCGGCGCGGACACATGGAGCCCGCCGACGTGCTCACCGAGGAGCTGTACACGAAGGTGCGCGACGACCTCGCCCTGGCCGAGGGGGAACGGGTCATCACCCTCGTCAACGGCATGGGTGGGACCCCCGAGTCCGAGCTCTACATCGTCCACCGCCGTCTCGCGCAGCTGCTGGCGGCGGACGGTGTGACGATCGAGCGTTCACTCGTGGGCAACTACGTGACGAGCCTGGAGATGCCCGGCGTCTCCATCACGCTGCTGCGGGTCTCCGACGACCTGCTGGACCTGTTCGACGCGCCGGTGGACACCCCGGCCTGGAAGTGAGGACACCGATGGCCATCGACGCCGCCTGGGCACTGCGCTGGATCGCTGCGAGCCAGCAGGTCCTGTCGGAGAACCGTGAGCACCTCATCGACCTCGACCGCCAGATCGGGGACGGCGACCACGGGGAGAACATGGACCGTGGGTTCACCGCGGCCGAGAAGGCCCTCACGGGGGAACCACCCCAGGACGTACCGGGTGTGCTCAAGGTGGTCGCCAAGACCCTGATGTCCACCGTCGGTGGTGCGGCGGGTCCGCTCTACGGGACCGCGTTCCTGCGGGCCGCCAAGGCCTGCCCCGACGGCCCCCTCGACTCCGCGGCGGTCGTCGCGATGCTCGCGGGGGGACTCGAGGGCATCCAGGCCCGCGGGAAGGCGGAGCCCGGGGACAAGACGATGGTGGACGCCTGGACACCGGCCGTGGAGGCCGCGAGGGCGGCCGCGGAG
>NZ_CCXH01000254.1 GCF_000820725.1 Actinomyces polynesiensis
GGTGCGGGCGGGGGGCCCACGGGTCCCGAGCCGCCCCTGTCCGCCGCCCGGGCCCCCCTCGGGACGGTCCCGGTGGTGCACGCGGGGACGCAGGCGCCCCAGGCGGAGGAGACCGCGCGTGCCGACGCGACGGTCCGTGACCCGGTCGGCCTCCACGCCCGACCTGCTGCCCAGCTCGCGCGGCTGGCCGGCGGATTCGACGCGGAGGTGAGCGTCAACGGCGCGGATGCGGGATCCGTGCTGGAGGTGATGTCACTGGGTGTGAGGTGCGGGGACACCGTGCACCTCAGCGCCACCGGCCCTGACGCCCAGGACGCGGTGGACGCCCTCGTCGACTTCCTCGAGTCCGCGGGCTGAACACCCGAGCCCTCCTCGGGCCCGGGTCGTTGGACCTATGCTTGGGCACGAGCACAGACACCCCCATGAAGGAAGGTTCCACATGCCGACACCAGACCTGCTCGACCCCGACCTGGAGCACAGCCTCGTCCTCATCAAGCCCGACGGGTACGCACGGGGCCTGACGGGGGAGGTCCTGCGCCGCATCGAGGCGAAGGGCTATGCCCTCAAGGGTCTCAAGATCAAGGTCGCCTCGCGCGAACTGCTCGAGCAGCACTACGTCGAGCACAAGGACCGCCACTTCTTCCCCGACCTCGTGGACTTCATGTCCTCGGGGCCGCTCGTGGCGGTCGTCGTGGAGGGGATCCGCGTCATCGAGGGTGTCCGCAACCTGATGGGGGCCACCAACCCGACCCTCGCGGCCCCGGGCACCATCCGCGGGGACCTCGGTCGTGACTGGGGCACCGCCGTCGTCCAGAACATCGTGCACGGCTCCGACTCGACCACCTCGGCCGACCGGGAGATCGCGCTGTGGTTCCCGGAGCTCGTCTTCCGGGACTGACCGGTTCGCCGGTGCCACCACACGGGCCGGTGCGGGACCGCAATGGCGCGGAATCCGCACCGGCCACCCTATTGTGGGGTGGTGCACCTCAAGACGCTCACCCTGCGCGGGTTCAAGTCGTTCGCCTCGACGACGACCCTGCGCCTCGAATCGGGCATCACCTGCGTCGTCGGCCCCAACGGGTCAGGGAAGTCCAATGTCGTGGACGCACTGGCGTGGGTGATGGGGGAACAGGGGGCGAAGACCCTGCGCGGTGGCCAGATGGCCGATGTCATCTTCGCGGGGACCTCGGCACGCCCCGCCCTCGGGCGGGCCCAGGTCGAGCTCACCATCGACAACGCCGACGGTGCCCTGCCCATCGACTACTCCGAGGTGACGATCTCCAGGACGCTGTTCCGGGGCGGCGGCTCGGAGTACTCCATCAACGGGACACCTGCGCGGCTGCTCGACATCCAGGAACTCCTGAGCGACACCGGCATGGGCCGACAGATGCACGTCATCGTCGGGCAGGGTCAGCTCGACGCGATCCTCTCCTCCACACCCGAGGAACGCCGTGGCTTCATCGAGGAGGCCGCCGGGGTCCTCAAGCACCGTCGGCGCAAGGAACGGGCCCTGCGCAAGCTCGCCGACATGGACCAGAACCTCGTGCGTGTCCTCGACCTCACCAATGAGATCCACCGCCAGCTCAAGCCACTGGCCCGGCAGGCGCGCGCGGCCCGCAGGGCCTCCGCGGTGCAGGCACGCGTGCGCGACGCGCGGGCCCGACTCCTCGCCGACGACCTGGTCGACCTGCGTGGACGGCTCGCCGCCCAGGAGGACAACGAGCGGGCACTCGCCCGGCGTGCCGAGGAGATCGGGGGGCAACTGTCCCTGGCACGGGGGGAACTCGCGCGCACCGAGGAGGAGGAACGTTCCTCCAGCCCCCGTCTGGAGGCGACCACACGCGCCTGGCAGGAGCTGACGACCCTCCACGAGCGCCTGGGTGCCACCGCGATGCTCGCCGAGGAACGGGTCTCGGCCCTGTCGGTGCCCCGTCCGGCGCCCGCGGGCGACGACCCCGCCGAGCTCGAGCGCCGGGCGGAGGAGGCGACCGGCGATGACGCCGGCCTCCTCGACCGTGTGGAGGAGGCCCGCCGGGCGCTCACGGCCGCCAGCACCGCCCGGGAGGAGGCCGAGCAGGCGGACGAGGCCGCCGCACGGGAGCTGGCGAGGGTCAACCGGGTGCTCGCCGACCACCGGGAGAAGGTCGCCCGCCTCACTGGTGACGTGTCCTCCGCGCGCTCACGCCTGGAGGCCGCACGGGCCGAGGACGCGCGGGCGGCGGAGCTCCTCGGGGCGGCGCAGCGGCGACAGGTCGAGGCCGAGGCGAGGGCCTCCGCGGCACCCGCGCCACCCGATGACGGCGAG
>NZ_CCXH01000255.1 GCF_000820725.1 Actinomyces polynesiensis
AGCGGGCGCGGACGGAACTGGCACGACTGGGACGCGTCAACCCGCTGGCCCTGGAGGAGCACGCCGCCCTCGCGCGTCGGCACGAGTTCCTCGTCTCCCAGGTCCAGGACCTCAGGTCGTCCAAGGCCGACCTGCTCCGCATCATCGACGACGTCGACACCCTGGTCCAGCAGGCCTTCGCCACCGCGTTCGCGGACACCCAGCGGGAGTTCGCCCACACCTTCGAGGTGCTCTTCCCCGGAGGGGAGGGGAACCTCGTCCTCACCGATCCCGAGGACATGCTCTCCACCGGCATCGAGATCGAGGCCCGTCCCGCGGGCAAGCGCGTCAAGCGTCTCTCGCTCCTCTCCGGTGGGGAGCGTTCCCTGGCGGCGTTGGCATTCCTCGTGGCGATCTTCAAGGCGCGCCCGTCGCCCTTCTACGTCATGGACGAGGTCGAGGCCGCGCTGGACGACGTCAACCTCTCCAGGCTCCTCCAGATCTTCCGGGAACTGCGCGAGAGCAGCCAACTGATCGTCATCACCCACCAGAAGCGGACGATGGAGATCGCCGACGCCCTCTACGGCGTCACGATGCGCGACGGGGTGACACGCGTGGTCTCCCAACGCCTCTCGGGGGCCGCACCGGGGGCCGGGGTCCGCTGAGGGGACACCGGAGCCCAACCTCCCACCCCCCTCCTGGGGGCTCGACTACATTGTCCAATGTCGGAAGCATCCGGGCACGCAGACCTGGGCGGACGTCCGTCCGCCGGGAGGGGGAACGATGTCGACGTCGGAGGCCAGCGAGATCGTCAAGGAGGTCGGGGGACCGGGCAACATCGTCTCCCTCACGCACTGTGCGACCAGACTCAGGTTCCAGCTGCGTGACGCGAGTGGGGTCGACCAGGCCAAGGTCGAGGCGATCCCCGGGGTGCTGGGTGCCGTCCCGCAGGGCGGCGACCGTTTCCAGGTCGTCATCGGCGGCGGGGTGCAGAACGTCTACAACGAGATCCAGGCGCTCCCCGAGATGGCGTCGGCGGGCGCACCCGACTCCGCGGCGGCGACCAAGGCCGCTGAGCGTGCCAAGGGTCCCCGGGGCAAGGTCGCCTGGCTCGACTCCCTCTTCGAGTTCCTCTCCGACTCCTTCCGGCCCATCCTCGGCGCACTGCTCGGCGCCTCGCTGTTCATCACCTTCATGGCGCTCATGGGCACCCTCGGCGTCATCCCCAACTGGGCGGACCCGCGCACGGAACTGAGCCCGTCGTGGCAGTTCGTCAACCTGGCGTGGAAGTCCGTCTTCGTCTTCCTGCCCCTCATGGTCGCCTACAACGCGTCCAAGAAGCTCGACGTGGACCCCTGGATCGGCTTCGCCGTCATGGCGGTCGTCATGCTTCCGGGGTTCACCCAGATGGGGGAACAGGCCGAGACGTTCACCCTGTGGGGCTCGGAGATCCACGTGGTGCGTGTCCTCGGGCTGCCCCTGACGATCTTCGACTACTCCTCCCAGGTGTTCCCGCCACTCCTCATGGCCGCGGTCCTGGGGCCCCTCTACAAGCTGCTGCGCAGGCTGATCCCGGAGAACGTCCAGCTGATCTTCGTGCCGTTCCTCTCGATGCTCGTGATGATCCCGCTCACGGCCTTCCTCATCGGCCCCATCGGCGTCTACGCCGGGGCCGGCCTGGCCAACCTGCTCAGTGCCATCAACAACTTCTCCCCGTTCATCTTCGCGATCGTCATCCCCCTGCTCTACCCCTTCATGGTGCCGCTGGGCCTGCACTGGCCGATCAACGCCATCATGCTGCTCAACATCCAGAACCTCGGCTACGACTACATCCAGGGGCCCATGGGTGCCTGGAACTTCGCCTGCTTCGGGGCCACTGCGGGTGTCCTCGTCATCGCGGCGCGCGCCAAGGACACGCAGATGCGCCAGACCGCGACCGGAGCCCTGGCCGCAGGCCTCCTCGGGGGCATCTCGGAACCGTCCCTGTACGGCATCCACCTGCGTTACAAGCGGATCTACCCCCGCATGCTGGTGGGCTGCTTCACCGGCGGTGTCATCATCGGTGTGGGCTCCCTGGTCCTGGGTCTGCCCCACGGCATCACGACGCACGCGTTCGTCTTCACCTCCCTGCTGACCATCCCGGCCTTCAACAACATCCCCCTCTACGCGATCGCGGTGGCGGCGGCCTTCTTCACCTCCATGGTGCTGGTGATCATCTCCGACTACCGCACCCCGGAGCAGAAGGCCGCCTTCGAGGCCTCCCGTGCGGCGGCCGCCGCCCAGCAGGAGGAGGGCGCGGTGGGCAGCACCGTCGCCGCGTCAGCCGCGTCCGCCGGGTCCGCCGGGTCCGCCGCGGTGCCGACGACCGGTTCCATCCCCACCCAGGAGGGGACCGGCGCCGCACCGGCAGCCACGTCCGCCCCGACGGGGACCACGACACGGGCGGCGCTCGTCCCCGGTGCGGTGACGGTCCTCGCCTCCCCGCTGGAGGGCAGGGCACTGCCACTCACGCGAGTCCCCGACCCGGTGTTCAGCCAGGGGACGCTCGGACCCGGCGCAGCGATCGAACCGAGCTCGGACACGGTGCACGCCCCCGGGGACGCCACCGTCATCGTCGCCCAGAAGACCGGACACGCCTTCGGGCTCAAGCTGGACGACGGCATCGAGGTGTTGATCCACGTCGGGATCGACACCGTCAACCTCGACGGCAAGGGCTTCGACGTCAAGGTCACGGCGGGCCAGCACGTCTCGGCGGGGGACCCGCTGGTGACCTTCGACCGCGGGATCATCGACGAGGCCGGGTACTCACTGATCACTCCCGTCATCGTCACGAACCACCGCAAGTTCGCCTCGGTCCGGCAGGTCGGCAGCGGGCCCGTCCACGTGGGTGACCCCCTCCTGGAGGTCAGCGCACAGGGATGACCCACCCCGGCCGTGACCGAGCCCACCGAACGGGTCCCGGACCGGCCGGACAGTGAGTCGTCTCATGGTTGCAGAACGGACACGCAGGGGAGTGTGGCCTCGACGAGGTCGGTCCCCCCATGCCACGGTGGGGGCATGTTCGAGGGAGTGGCCGTGATCGTCCTGACCGTCGTCGTCGTGCTCGTGGTGGCCGTCGGCGTGATCGTGGCGCTCGCCGTCTCCCGCCGCCCTGCCGACCAGTGGCAGTCGCACCTGCGCCGCCAGACCAGGGCGTGGACCGACATGGAGGACGAGGGCGTCCCGCTGGACGACGTCGACCCGCGCCGGGTCTCGCTGGACGACATGCTCTCCTCGACCGAACAGCAGGGGTCGGGCTACATCGACCCCGCAGCACTCCCCGGCTATGTGCACCTCGAGAACGCGGCGGAGAAGCTCGAGGGCATCCAGGCACCCCGCGTCCCCCACCGGGAGGACCGGGGCGGGGCGGGCCCCGCCCGCACCTCCCACTGACGACCGTGCGCCCCGGCGGGGTCCCCCGCTGGACGACGGGCCGGTGGAACCCTTCCCCCCGGGTGGGGGATGATGGGCCCATGGACGCACTCCTGAACTTCCTGCAGACGCCCACGGGCATCGCGGTCGCGGTGCTCGTCGTGCTGGCCCTGGTCGCGGTCGTCGTCCTCGTGGTGCGCCGACCCCGACCACCCGAGGAGCGCCCGACCCGGGAGCACGAGGAGGGTCCCTCCGCACGTCCGCCCGAGGAGGCGCAACCTCTTCCGGGTGGAGCGGGGGAGGGCGGGGAGGGCGCACGGGGTCCCGGCGCCCCGGCGTCCGGGACGACCGCCCCGGCCGGGCCTGCACCCGCGGAGCCCGCACCGTCGGTCCCGGTCCCCCCGGTGGAGGTCCCCGAGTCCGTCCCCTCGCGCCTGGAGCGGCTGCGTTCACGCCTCTCCCGCTCCGGTGCGATCGGGAACGCCCTGCTCAGCGTGTTCTCCCGGGGGGACCTCACGACGGAGGACTGGGAGGAGATCGAGGACACGCTCCTGATGGCGGACCTCGGCCTGCCTGCCACCGAGCACATCATGGACGCGCTGCGGACCCGGGTCCGGGTCCAGGGCACCCAGGACCCCGCCGAGGTCCGCCAGATCCTCTCCGAGGAGCTGCTGACGCTCGTGGACCCGGGGATGGACCGGTCCCTCCACCTCGACCACGCGCTCTCCGAGGAGGGCGCGCCCCTGCCCGCCACGGTGCTCGTGGTCGGGGTCAACGGCACCGGGAAGACCACCACCGTGGGCAAGCTCGCCCGACTGCTGGTCGCCGAGGGGGACACGGTCCTCCTCGGGGCCGCCGACACCTTCCGCGCCGCGGCAGCGGACCAGCTCGCGACCTGGGGGGAGCGGGTCGGTGTCGAGGTCGTGCGCGCCGACCGCGACGGTGCCGACCCTGCCTCGGTGGCCTTCGACGCGGTGCGTGAGGGGGCCGAGAGGGGTGTCGACGTCGTCATGGTCGACACGGCAGGGCGCCTCCAGACGAAGTCGACCCTCATGGACGAGCTCGGCAAGGTCAAGAGGGTCATGGAACGTCGCGCCCCCGTCAACGAGGTCCTCCTGGTGCTCGACGCGACGACGGGGCAGAACGGGATGCGCCAGGCGCAGGTCTTCGCCGATGTCGTCGACGTGACGGGGATCGTGCTGACCAAGCTCGACGGGTCCGCCAAGGGCGGCATCGTCGTCTCCGTCCAGAAGGAGTTGGGGGTCCCGGTGAAATTCGTGGGTCTGGGTGAAGGTGCCGATGACCTTGCACCATTCGATGCCCAGGACTTCGTCAGTGCCATTGTCGGAAAGTAAAGGGAGTCTCGTCCACATCGTGGATCAGTAAAGATCTGGCAAATCCTTCCCGGTATCTTCAGGGTGTCAGTTTTCCGACCCGGAAGGCACTCCCGTGGACACACTCGACACAGGCGCAACCGCCTGGATGCTCACCTCGGCATCGCTGGTCCTCCTGATGACCCCAGCGCTCGCCCTGTTCTACGGCGGCATGAGCCGCACGAAGTCCGTCCTCAACATGATGATGATGTCCTTCGGCGTCCTGGCCGTCGTCGCCGTCATCTACCCCCTGTGGGGCTGGTCGATGAGCTACGGCGGTTCCGACATCGCCGGGATCTTCGCCAATCCCTTCGAGCAGTTCGGCCTGCTCGGTTCCTTCGACGGAGGAGCCCTGGACGCCAACGGCGTGCCGAACTGGGTGGGCGTCGCCTTCCAGATGACGTTCGCCATCATCACCGTCGCCCTGATCTCCGGCTCCCTGGCCGAGCGCGTCAAGTTCGGCACGTGGCTCGCGTTCGCGGCCCTGTGGGTCACCTTCGCCTACTTCCCCATGGCCCACATGGTGTGGGGTGGTGGTCTGCTCTCCGCCGACGGCCCGATCGCGACCCTCACCGGTGTGGCACCCATCGACTTCGCCGGTGGCACCGTGGTCCACATCAACGCCGGTGTCGCGGGCCTCGTGCTGGCCCTGATCATCGGCAAGCGTCCCGGGTTCGGCACCGAGGCCATGCGTCCGCACAACCTGCCCTTCGTGATGATGGGTGCCGCCTTCCTCCTCTTCGGCTGGTACGGGTTCAACGCGGGATCCGCCTTCACCGCGGATGCCGTGGCCGGCATGGCCTGGGTCAACACCACCGTCGCCGCCGGTGCAGCGGTCCTGGGATGGATGCTCACCGAGCGCATCCGCGACGGCCACGCCACCTCGCTGGGTGCGGCCTCCGGCATCGTCGCGGGCCTGGTCGGCATCACACCCGCCGCAGGTGCCCTCAACCCGATCGGTTCCACCATCCTCGGTCTCATCGTGGGTGCCCTGTGCGCCATGGCGGTGGGCCTGAAGTTCAAGCTCGGCTACGACGACTCCCTGGACGTCGTGGGCGTCCACCTCGTCGGCGGCCTCACCGGTACCGTGCTCATCGGCTTCCTCGCCACCGACGGCGGCCTCTTCTACGGGGGCGGCATCGGACTGCTCATCACCCAGATCCTCATCGCCCTCTTCGCGGTCGTCTTCTCGGGCGTGATCACTGGCATCATTGGGTATGCACTCAAGGCCACGATGGGTTGGAGGATCAGCCCCGAGGCCGAGATCCGTGGGATCGACCTCGCGGAGCACTCCGAGACCGCGTACGAGAACCCGACCGCCGCGGCGCGTCTCTCCTGAAGGGAACCGACATGAAGCTCATCACCGCGATCATCCAGCCCTACCGCCTCGATCCCGTCCGCGAGGCCCTCGAGGCCATCGGCCTCACCGGGGCGACCATCTCCGAGGCATCGGGGACCGGACGCCAGAAGGGCCACACCGAGGTCTACCGTGGCGCGGAGTACGCCGTGACCGTCGTGCCCAAGATCCGTCTGGAGACCCTCGTCCGTGACGACGAGGTCGCCGCGGCGGTCGAGGCGATCTCCGGTGCCGCCCGCACGGGTAACATCGGTGACGGCAAGATCTGGGTCAGCCCCGTCGACGACGTCATCCGCGTCCGCACCGGCGAGTCCGGCCCCTCAGCTCTGTGAGGTTGTGATCACACCAGTGGCACCCACGCTCGGTCAGGCCCTGCTCGACCTGGAACCACCCCGTCCCATCGAGGACGGACAGTGGCACCCCGGTCCGGGCAGGGCCTATCGACGTGCCGTCCAGCAGTCGGTCACCGACCACCTCCTCTCCGTGTGGGACGGGGCGACCCGTGACCTGGACATCGGGCCGGTCGCCCTGGCCATCGTGGGCTCCTTCGCCCGCGGCGAGGGCGGGCCGACCTCAGACATCGACGTGGTGGTGCTCCACGACCTGCCCCGGCGCCTCCAGGGGCGCATCGACGAACTGGTCCAGCACCTGCTCTACCCCCTGTGGGACTCAGGGGTCGCCGTCGACCACTCGGTGCGCACCCCCGAGCAGTGCCGCGAGGTCGCGCGCACGGACCTCCCCGCCCTCACCGGGCTCCTCGACCTCCACCACGTCGCGGGCAGCCGCGAGCTCACGGAGGCCGTCCGCAGTGCGGTCGCCGCGGACCTCCGCAAGGCCGCCCCCACCCGCGTCGACGAGTTGCTCTCGGGGGCACGGGAGCGGTGGGGCCACGACGGCGACATCGACCTCGTCAACGAGCCCGACATCAAGTCCAGCAAGGGGGGCCTGCGTGACCTCAACCTCATGAGGGCACTCGCGGCCACCTGGCTGACCGACTACCCGCACGACCGCGTCGAGGACGCCGCGGCGCTCCTCTGCGACGTCCAGGACGCCCTCCAGCGCGTCACCAGACGACACACGGCCCGGTTGCTGCGTGCCCACCAGGCTGAGGTCGCGGACGCCCTCGGACTCGAGGGCCCCGATGCCGAGACTGACCTCATGCGACTGGTGAGCCGGGCCGGTTCCGCCATCTCGGAGGCCACCGACGGGGTGGTGCAGCGTGCACTCGGTGCGCGTGAGGCCTGGGGTCCCGGAGGGCTGCGGCGCAGGATCTTCAGTCCCCGTTCACCGCGTGGTTCGAGGAAGGTGGCGCACCTCGACGAACTCGGCTTCGGCATCGCGGTGTCGGACTCCTCCCTCGTCTTCACCGAGGCCGACTCCGCCCGCGATCCCTCCGCGGTCCTCGAACTCGCGGGCGCAGCGGCACGGACGGGCATGTCCCCCTCCGCCGCGACCCTCGACGACATCCGCGCAGCGGTCGGGGACGGGCTGATGTCGGGGGAGGCCATGTGGTCCTCGCGGAGGGCACATCTCTTCGTCGACTTCATCGGGTCGGGCAGGGGGGTCATCCCGGCCTGGTTCGCCCTGGACGGTGCGGGGGTGCCCAGTGCCTGGATCCCGGAGTGGGAGGCCCTGCGTTCACGCCCCCAACGTGCCGAGTTCCACCGCTGGACCGTCGACCGCCACTGCGTGGGCACCGTGGCCGAGATGGGGGAGATGCTCGCCGGCAACGCCGACTGGCTCCCGCCCTTCGACCGCTCGGTCATCGACCGCACCACCGCGCTGCTGACCGCCCTCCTCCACGACATCGGCAAGAGGCCACCCGGGGGCGGCATCGACCACCCCCACGAGGGCGCCGTCCTCATCCCCGCCATCCTCGAGCGCATGGGCTTCCCCGAGCTGGTCGACACCGTCACCTCACTCGTGGACCACCACCTCGTGCTCGCACTCGCGGCGACCTCACGTGACCCGGACGACCCGGCCACGGTCGACCTCGTCCTGGATGCCGTGGACCACGACCCCCGTCGCCTCGCGACGTTGATCGCACTCACCCGGGCGGACTCCGTGGCCGCCGGGGACAAGGCCTGGAACCCCTGGAGGGCCAGCCTCGTCAACGGCCTGGCGCGGGTGTGCTGGGAGGTCCTCACGGACTGAACAGGGGGGGTGGGCACCGGTCGGCCGGGGTCCGCCACCTCCGTCGGTGCCCGGCCCACCCGGGCGGGGGCGTCGCGACGGCGTGCGCTAGTCTGGGGGACAGCCAATTCAGCCCTCCTCGCCCCGGAAGTGGGAATCACGTGTTCGGGAACCTCTCCGACCGCTTGGGTCAGTCCTTCAAGCAGCTCCGCGGCCGCGGCGTCCTCACCGAGGCCGATGTCGACCGGACGATCTCCGAGATCCGTCGAGCCCTCCTCGACGCCGACGTCGCGCTCCCCGTGGTGCGCGAGTTCACCTCGAAGGTCCGGGAGAAGGCCCACGGCGCCGCCCGTACCCAGGGACTCAACCCCGGTCAGCAGGTCGTGCGCATCGTCCACGACGAACTCGTCGAGATCCTCGGCGGGGAGACCCGCGAACTCCACTTCGCCCGCCGGGGCCCCACGGTCTTCATGCTCGCGGGCCTCCAGGGCGCCGGCAAGACGACCCTGGCAGGCAAGCTCGGCAAGTGGCTGCACGAGGAGGGCAGGTCCGTCCTCCTCGTCGCCTCCGACCTGCAGCGGCCCAACGCCGTCCAGCAGCTGCAGGTGGTCGGTGAGCGCGCAGGCGTCCCCGTGTGGGCGCCGGAGCCGGGCAACGGGGTGGGCGACCCGGTCGAGGTGGCCCGCTCTGGTCTCGACCACGCCATCCACTCCGGCATCGACGTCGTCATCGTCGACACCGCCGGTCGTCTCGGTGTCGACCGCGAGATGATGGACCAGGCCATCGCGATCCGCGACGCCGTCCACCCCGACGAGACGATGTTCGTGCTGGACGCCATGGTCGGTCAGGACGCGGTGCAGACCTCCACCGCCTTCCGCGACGGTGTCGGGTTCACCGGGGTGGTGCTCTCCAAGCTCGACGGTGACGCCCGCGGCGGTGCCGCCCTGTCGGTGCGCGGGGTGACGGGTGCCCCGATCCTCTTCGCCTCCACCGGCGAGGACCTCGACGACTTCGAGCGCTTCCACGCCGACCGCATGGCGGGGCGCATCCTCGACATGGGTGACGTGCTCACCCTCATCGAGCAGGCCGAGAAGCGCATGGACCAGGAGGAGGCCGAGAAGGTCGCCGCCCGGGCGATGTCCGGGGAGCTCACCCTCGACGACTTCCTCTCCCAGCTCCAGCAGGTGCGCAAGCTCGGGTCCATGAAGAAGATCCTCGGCATGGTCCCCGGAATGGCACAGATGCGTGACCAGCTGGAGAACTTCGACGAGCGCGAGGTCAACAGGGTCGAGGCCATCGTGCGCTCGATGACCCCCGCGGAGCGTGCGGACGTCAAGGTCCTCAACGGTTCCCGCCGGGCGCGCATCGCCCGCGGGTCGGGCACGACCGTCACCGAGGTCAACGCCCTGGTCAAGCGTTTCGACGCAGCCAAGGCGATGATGGGCCAGATGGCCCAGGGTGGCGGGATGCCGGGCATGGGGTCCCTGCCGGGCAAGGGTGGGCGCGCCAAGCAGCGCGCGGACGCGAAGCGGGCCGCGGCCCAGAAGGCGCGTGTCAAGAAGAAGGCGCGCTCCGGCAATCCCGCCAAGAGGCGTCAGCAGGAGCTCGAGGCCCTGCTGCCCAGGGAACAGCGGGGTGGGGCCGACAGGACGCCGGTCGCGGGTTCCGCCTTCGGTCTGGGGGAACCGGCCGCCGACCCGGTGCCGGCACGACCTTCCATGGACGACCTGCCCGAGGACGTCAGGCGGATGCTCCAGGGGCGTTGAGGTGATCTTCTCCGGACGGATGCTGTGGCGCGGGGGAACCCGTGGCCACGAGACGGGGCACGTGGAGGGACTCCCGGCCGCGACCGGGACGGGAGCGGCGGCGGAACACCTCCCGGACGCCGAGTGGGTGAGGGGCTCCTGGGAGGTCCGGGAGGGACGGGTCCACCGCCTCGACGGGTCCGGTCCTGCCCCCGACCTCACGGGGTGGGCAGTGCCCGGCCTCGTGGACGTCCACTGCCACATCGGGATCTCCCCGGAGGAGGGACCGGCCACCCGCGCCGAGCAGGAGGAACAGGCCCTGGCCGACCGCGACTCCGGGGTGCTCGCCGTGCGCGACTGCGGGGTGCCGGTCGACAACTCCTGGGTCAAGGAGCGCCACGACCTGCCCCGCCTCGTGCGGGCCGGACGCCACATCGCGCGTCCCCGGCGGTACATGCGCGGCCTCGCCGTGGAGTTGGAGGACCCCCGGCGGCTTCCCGCCGAGATCGTCCGCCAGGCCGCGGTGGGGGACGGATGGGTGAAGATCGTCGGCGACTGGATCGACCGTTCCGCGGGTGCGGACTCCGACCTCGACCCGCTGTGGCCGCGTGAGGTCCTCGTCGACGCGGTGGCGGCGGCCCACGACGCCGGCGCCCGGGTCGCGGTGCACTGCTTCTCCCACGCGGCGGTCGACGACCTGCTCGAAGCCGGCGTCGACGACATCGAGCACGGTACCGGGATGGACGACGACCAGATGGCCGAGGCGGCCGCGCGCGGGGTGACTGTGACGCCGACCCTGCTCCAGATCGAGCTCTTCGGGGACTTCGCCGACCAGGCGGGGTCCCGCTACCCCCGCTACGCCACGACCATGAGGGCCATGTACGAGGACCGCCGCGGCCACACCGAGAGGCTCTTCGACTCCGGGGTCCGCCTGCTCCCCGGCACCGACTCCGGTGGGTACCAGCGGCACGGGAGCATCGCCCGCGAGCTCGACCTGTGGGTGCGTGCGGGGGCGTCACCCGCACGGGTCCTGGACCTCGCCACCTGGAGGGCCCGGGACACGCTCGGGTTGCCGTCCCTGTCACCGGGCGCACCGGCCGACCTGGTCGTCTTCGACGCGGATCCGCGCCGTGACCCCTCCGCGCTGGCACACCCGTCCGCCGTCGTGCTCCGCGGCGAGGTCGTCGCGGAGCGGTCACCACGGCACTGAGCGGTGGCGGCCCTCGGTCCCCTCGGTGCCGGTCACTGCCGGCTCAGCGCGCAGCGGTGGCGGGTTCACGTCGCAGGGCGACGTGCTTGATGTTGAGCAGGTGCCGGGCCGTGACGTTGTCGGACACCGAGGTGTGCCCGAAGGCCCCGCACCCCAGGGTGAGCGAGGGGGTCAGCGCGTTGCAGAGGCCGCCGATCGCGCCGAGCGCCGCGGGTGAGTTGACGATGATCCGCACCGCCTTCACGCGTCGGCTGAAGCGTTCGACCACCTCCGCGTCCTCCGCGTGGACGACCGCCGTGTGACCGAGCCCGTCGAGCTCGACCATGCGCCCCGCGGTCTCGATGCCCTCCTCGGTCGAGGGGACGCGGATGACCGCAAGGACGGGGCAGAGCTTCTCACGCGAGAGCGGGTGGTCACGCCCGACGCCCCCGATGGTCGCGGCCAGGACCGTGGTCGAGGGCGCGACGCCGAAGCCCGCCCGGCGGGCCAGTTCAGGGGCGCTGTGCCCGACCACCGCAGGGGAGAGACGGGCGTCCTCCACCCCCGGCGCTCCGGTGTGCGTGCCGAAGAGCAGCTGCTCGAGGGCGCGGGTCTCCACCCGGTCGGTGATGTGGACCCCGAGGCCCAGGAGCGCGGAGACGGTGCGCTCCCACACGGTGTCGTCGATGATGAGCGCCTGCTCGGAGGCGCAGATCATGCCGTTGTCGAAGGTCTTGGAGGCCACGACGTCGGCGACGGCGCGCTCGACGTCGGCCGAGGCGTGGATGTAGGCCGGCACGTTGCCTGCGCCCACACCGATCGCGGGGTGGCCGCTGGAGTACGCGGCCCGGACCATGGCGTTGCCCCCGGTGGCCAGGACCATCGAGGTGTCCGGGGAGGAGAGGAGTTCACGGGTGGTCGCCATGTCGGGGTCGCCGACCCATTGGATGCACCCGGACGGCGCGCCCGCGGCGAGGGCCGCGTCGCGGACGATTCGGGCCGCCCGGGAGGAGCAGCGCTGGGCGGAGGGGTGGAAGGCGAAGACCACCGGGTTGCGGGTCTTGAGGCACAGGAGGGACTTGAAGACCGTGGTGGAGGTGGGGTTGGTCACGGGGGTGAGTGCCACGACGGTGCCGACGGGTTCGGCGATGTGGGTGAGCCCCAGGCCCTCGTCGTGCCCGACCACCCCGACGGTGCGTTGGGCCAGGAGGTCCTGGGCGACGGTCGTCGCCGGAAGAGGTTCTTCGCCTCCTTGTCCTCGACGACCCCGCGGCCGGTCTCGGACACGGCCTCCAGCGCGAGGTCCCGCGCTGCGTGCGCCGCTGCGGCGGCTGCCGCCCGGACGATCACGTCGACCGTTCCTGGTCTAGGTCTGCCAGGCAGGCGCCGCCGCTGCGGCGAGCAGGGCGGGCACGGGTCCTGCGGTGGGAGGGGTGTCGGGGGTGGGAGGTGTGCCGGGGGTGGGAGTGGCGGGTGTGGCAGTCGGTGTGGCGGTGGAGGTGTGCATGGTCTCGGCTCCTCGACGTCGAGTGTGCTTCCTGACACTCCTGAGAATATGCACATGAGGGGTGGACACATGTGCAGAAGGTCCCGGGTGCCACCGTGGGAGGTCACGATCCGGTCAAGCAGGGTCCCCGGTGGGATGGAGGTCCCGACCGGGCGGGTTCGGCGCGCCGAACCCGGTCGCCCGTGGAGGGTTCAGGAGTTCGCTGAGATCTCCTCGAGCTCCCGCAGGAGCGCCGTGGCGGTGCATGCGTCGAGCTGGCGTGCCGAGGCGACGACACCGGGGCGCAGCCCGTCCGGCTGACCGCTCCCCAACGGCAGGTTGAGGACACGGCCCCCGGCCACGCGCACCAGGTGGATCCCTGCTGCGACGTCCCAGGGTTTGAAGGAGGTGCCGATCATCGCCCCGCACCATCCCGCCGCGACCATCGCCAGGTCCAGCGCGGCCGCACCCGGGCGACGCAGGGCCTGGTAGGCCTCCGCCAGACGTGTCTCGTGGTCGAGGCCGAGCCGCGGGTCCCGCCTCAGCACGGCCAGGCCGGGATGGTAGGTGATGAGCAGGGCGTGGTCCTCGCGCGAGGGCCCGTCCGCGTGCAGCTCGCGCGTCCCGGTGGGCCCCTCCACCCAGCACCGGTCGCGGTCCGCGACGAAGAGCTCGTGGCTCATCGGCACCGAGACGGCGCCCGCCACCGCCGTCCCGTCCACCTCTGCGGCCACGGAGGTGTTGAAGTAGGACATGCCCGCGGCGAAGTTCGCCGTCCCGTCGATCGGGTCGATGATCCAGCGGACCCGGTTGCGCAGGGGGGCGCAGCGCCTCAGGGCGCCCTGGACCTCCGGGGAGGTCGGGACCAGGAAGTGCTCCGTGAACTCTCCGGTCAGCTTCGGCGGCTCGAGGGGCAGGACGTGCTCCCCGGTCTCCTCCCCGAGGACCCGTGACCCCGGGACCATGCGCGCGAGGAGGGCGTGGAGGGCGCCCTCGACCCTCCGGTCGTGGAGTGTCACGGGGTCGTGCACGTCCACCTTGGTCTCGAAGGAGGTGACCGTGCGGGCCACGGAACGCAGGTAGGGCGCGACCGCCGTGGCTGCGGCACCGGCCAGCGTGGCGAGGTCGTGCGCGATGGCGGCGTCCCCGTCGGACGGGATGGGATTCGACATGCTCCCATTGTCCACACGCGCATCCGGGGTGACGGCAGGGGTGTCCACGTGAGCGATCGCACTCCCGGTGGGGCGCGAGGTGCGGCGGTCGGCTTGGGACTGGGGCCCGGGCATGGCACAATGGACCGCTGTACCCGGTCCGGGCGGACCCTCTCACCTCCCGTCACCGTGTCCAGGAGCAATCATCGCGCCGTGTCCCACCGGCGTGGTGGGAGGTCCACCCCGATTCGAAACAGGAGTGACCACACCAGTGGCAGTTCGCATCCGTCTGAAGCGCATGGGCAAGATCCATGCGCCGTTCTACCGTGTCGTCGTCGTCGATTCCCGCAAGAAGCGCGACGGCCGGGTCATCGAAGAGGTCGGCCTCTACGACCCGACCCGTGAGCCCTCGCTGATCAAGATCGATTCCGATCGCGCGCAGTACTGGCTCTCGGTCGGCGCCCAGCCCTCCGACCAGGTCCGCAACCTGCTGGTCCTGACCGGTGACATCGCCAAGTCGCACGGCAAGGCCGACGCGGTGTCCCGCGTCAAGGTCTCCGAGGCCGACAGGGCCGCCGAGGCCGCCGAGGCCGTCAAGGCCGCCGAAGCGGCTGCGGAGAAGCGCAAGGCCGCCGCCTCCGCCGAGAAGGCGAAGGAGGCCGCGAAGGCCGAGGAGGCGTCCGCCGAGTCGGAGACCGCCGAGTCCTCCGACTCCGGTGAGGAAGCCTGATCGTGCTCTCCGACGCGTTGGAGCACCTGGTCAGCGGCATCGTCGACCACCCCGATGACGTGCGGGTCTCGTCGAGGTCGATGCGCCGTGGACAGCTGCTCGAGGTCCGGGTCAATCCCGAGGACCTCGGTCGGGTCATCGGGCGCAACGGCCGCACCGCGCGGGCGCTCCGTACCGTGATGGGGGCACTCTCCTCGCGGGATCCCGTGCGTGTCGACGTGGTCGACACCGACAGGGAGTGACACGGTCCTGAAGGACCTGAATGGCGGGGCCCGGGTGTGAACCCGGGCCCCGCCCGCATGTCCGGGCAGGTCCGACGGTTAGGATGGGGACCCGGTCCTGTCCGGTGACGAGGGGGAGCAATGCAGCTGACTGCAGCGGTCGTGGGTCCCGCCCTCGGACTCAGGGGCGAGGTGTACCTCGACATCCGGACCGACGATCCCGGGCGTCTGGACCCCGGTTCGGTCCTCGACACGGACTCACCGGAGGTGCCGCAGCTGACCGTCGAGGCACTGCGCACCCACAAGGGACGGGTCATGGCGACCTTCGCCGAACTCGTCGACCGCTCCGGTGCCGAGGCACTGCGGGGCACCCACCTCCTGGTCGAGGCGGAGCCCGAGGAGGACGCCTGGTACCCCCACGAACTGGTCGGGCTCGAGGCACGGACCCCCACCGGGGAGCTCCTCGGTGCGGTCGTGGGACTCCAGCCCGGTCCTGCCCAGGACCTGCTCCTCGTCGAGCACGCGGGCCGTCGCGTCATGGTCCCCTTCGTCGTGCAGATCGTCCCGGAGGTGGACGTGGCCGCGGGCACCGTCACCGTCGACGCCCCTCCCGGTCTGTTCGACGAGGAGGAGGCGGTCGATGCGGGCGACCGGGACGGGCAGCCCGCCCCGCGCCGTGACGGGGGGACGGGGCGCTGATGCGCATCGACCTCGTGACGATCTTCCCCGCCTACTTCGCGGCACTGGACCTCTCACTCCTGGGGCGTGCGCAGGAGGAGGGGCTCCTCGACGTCGGCGTCCACGACCTGCGCGCGTGGACGGACGACCGCCACCGCACGGTCGACGACGCGCCCTACGGGGGCGGGGCCGGCATGGTGATGCGGGCGGACGTGTGGGGACGTGCCCTCGACGAGGTCCTCGACACGGAACTCCACGAGACCGCCGGCCGGGCGGACGGGGGAGACGGGGTCGGGTCCGCGGGCCGGCGTCCTCGTCGCGTCCTGGCCATCCCGACACCCTCGGGTCCGCCGCTCACCCAACGCATCGCGGAGGACCTCGCCGGCGCGGACCAGATCGTGGTGGCCTGCGGGCGCTACGAGGGCATCGACCAGCGCGTGGCCGACCACTACCGTGACCGGGAGCAGGAGGTCCTCGAGTTCTCCATCGGCGACTACGTGCTCAACGGCGGTGAGGTCGCCGCCCTCGTCCTCGTGGAGGCGGTCGGTCGCCTCCTCGACGGGGTGGTCGGGAACCCGGCCTCGCTCGTGGAGGAGTCGTACTCGGAGGAGGGGCTGCTCGAGTACCCCGCCTACACGCGTCCCCGTTCGTGGAGGGGGCGTGAGGTCCCCGAGGTCCTGCTCGGTGGGGACCATGCGGCCATCTCCAGGTGGCGACGCGACCGGGCGCTCGTGCGCACCGCGCACCGTCGCCCCGACCTCGTCGAACGGTTGGACCCGGAGCGACTGGACATCCACGACCGGGAGGTCCTCGCCGGAGCGGGCAAGGTCCTCGTGCCCGGGCGGGCTGACGTCGTGCTGCGGCACGCCCGTCGTGACGAGGCAGGCGCGGTCGCCGCTCTCGCCCGCGCGACCTTCCCCCTGGCCTGCCCCGACTTCCTCACGGAGGAGGACATCCGGGCGTTCGTGGACGCCCACCTCAGTGAGTCCGAGTTCGCGCGCATGCTCGACGACGCCGGGGACCACCGCATCATCGTCGCCCAGGTGAGGGGTGACGGTGACCCGTTGATCGGCTACACGCTGACGGTGCTGGGGGGTCCGGACGGGATGCCCACGGAGATGGTGCGCCGCGGCCGGGTCGAGCTCGGGGCCGCCTACCTGTCGAAGTGCTACGTGTCCCCGGAGTGGCACGGTTCGGGCGTCTCCGGTGCCCTCCTGGAGCGGGCGGTGGCGGACGTCGCGGCCCAGGGGCGCAACTCCCAGGTCGCCCTCGGCACGAACATCGCCAACAAGCGGGCCCGGAACTTCTACCGGCGCCACGGCTTCTCCCTGGCGGGACGTCGGACCTTCATGGTGGGCGAGGTCTCCAACATCGACGACGTCCTCGTGCGCAACCTCACTCCCGGTCGGGAGTGACGCAGCCCCCTTCCCCTTGGGGCCGGGGCCACCGGTGTGGCAGACTGTGACGTCGGGCCGACCGGGTGGAACCTGCCGCAGGGGGACACCAGGACGTCGGGCCCACACACGCACAGCAGGCGTTGGCCTGCAGGACGGACGTGACTGACCTGCGGCAGGTGCGTCGAGGAGAGAACATGCAGAAGCTGGACGTCGTCGACGAGGCCTCGCTGCGCGAGGGCATCCCCGCCTTCCGCGCCGGTGACACCGTCAAGGTGCACGTCAGGGTCGTCGAGGGAACCCGGTCCCGCATCCAGGTCTTCCAGGGCGTCGTGATCGCCCGCCGTGGGCACGGGGTGTCCTCGACCTTCACGGTGCGCAAGGTGTCCTTCGGAGTGGGTGTCGAGCGCACCTTCCCGGTGCACGCCCCCACGATCGACCACATCGAGGTCGTCACCCGTGGTTCCGTGCGTCGGGCGAAGCTCTACTACCTGCGTGACCTGCGCGGCAAGGCCGCCAAGATCAAGGAACACCGCGACTTCACGGCCGCTGAGTGACGGACGGGTCGGGCCCGGCACCCCAGGTGCCGGGCCCGACCCGTATCCTGTGCAGCGGGACGAGGAAGGACGTCGGACATGACGGATCGTGAGGGGCTGCCCATCGGTGGTGACACCGACGACGGCGTGCCCGCCGGCGCCACCCGGGGCACCCACATCGCCCGCGACCAGCAGTCCCCCCCGCCCCGGCGACGTGGCGGCGGCCGGGCCGCGGGCGGCTCCGGTGTGCTGGCATGGCTGCGCGAGGTGGGCCTCGTCCTCCTCCTCGCCGTCATCCTCTCCTCACTGCTCCGGGCCTTCGTCGTCCAGGTGTTCTGGATCCCCTCGCCGTCGATGCACGACACCCTCGTGGAGGACGACCGCATCGCCGTCTCGCGGGTGTCGGCCTGGACGGGGGACATCCACCGCGGGGACGTCGTCGTGTTCAACGACTCACTGGGATGGCTCCCCACGGTGCAGTCGGGAGGTGCCGGCGGGGTGCTGCGGGACGTGGGGGAGTTCATCGGCTTCCTGCCCGCCGACGGTGAGCAGACGCTCGTCAAACGGGTCATCGGTGTGGGCGGGGACCACGTCACCTGCTGCACCGCCGCCGGCCGGATCGAGGTCAACGGTGTCGCGATCGACGAGCCCTACCTGGCGCCGGGACAGGCGCCCTCGACGATCCCCTTCGACGTGGTGGTCCCGGAGGGCCACCTGTGGGTCATGGGTGACAACCGCGGGAACTCCTCCGACTCGAGGTACCACATGACGGACGGGCAGACGCCCTTCGTCTCCCTCGACGACGTGGTCGGGCGGGCCATGTGGGTGATATGGCCCGTGTCCCACTGGAGTTCCCTGGGCGGGCGCGAGGTCTTCGACAAGGTGCCCGAACCGTGACGCGGTCACCGGCGGTGCGCGCACCGGTGACCTCCACACGTGACGTCGAACTGGACCTGGCACGCGTCCACGGGCGTGTGGCCGGGATGGACGAGGTCGGCCGTGGTGCGTTGGCCGGACCGGTGGCGGTCGGCGTGGCCGTCGTGGACGCGACCTGCGGGGAGCCACCGATGGGCCTCACCGACTCAAAGAGGCTGAGCCCGCACCGGCGCGAGTCCCTGTGCGCCCCGCTGGAGGCCTGGGTGCTCGCCAGCGCGGTCGGTTGGGCGGGCCCGGAGGAGGTCGACCGTTTCGGCATCATCACCGCGCTCAGACTGGCGGGGCTGAGGGCCCTGTCCGAGATCCGTTCCGGTGGGGTGGAACCGGGTGTCGTGCTGCTCGACGGTTCCCACGACTGGCTGACCCCTCCCGCGCCCGCGCTCCTGTCACCCGAGGGGCTCGTGGTGGTGGTGGAGGACGCGGAGGTGCCGCCGGAGGGACGCACGGGGCCCGGTGTGCCGGTGGTGACGCGTGTGCGTGCGGACTTGGAGTGTGCGGTGGTCTCGGCTGCCTCGGTGCTCGCGAAGGTCCGCCGTGACGCCCGGATGTGCTCCCTGCCCGACCCCGGCTACGACTGGGCCAACAACAAGGGGTACGCCTCGCCCGCCCACATCGGGGCACTGGGAAGGTTGGGTCCCTGCGAGCTCCACCGCAGGTCATGGCACCTCCCGGGTGTCGTGCCGGTCACGGCCGGGGGTGCGGACCCGTCCACGATGAGGCCGGCCGCCGGTGGAGAGGGCATGATGGGACTGTGAGCAGTGAGGACATCGAAGGATACGAGAACGCCCTGGAGCTGGAGCTCTTCCGCGAGTACCGCGACGTGGTGGGGCTGTTCAACTACGTCGTGGAGACGGAACGTCGGTTCTACCTGTGCAACAAGGTCGACGTGCAGGCCCGACCCGTCGGTCAGGACGTCTTCTTCGAGCTGACGTTGACCGATGCCTGGGTCTGGGACATCTACCGCTCCTCGCGTTTCGTGAAGTCGGTGCGCGTCATCACCTACAAGGACGTCAATGTGGAGGAGCTCTCCAAGCCGGAGCTCGACATCCCCTGAGCGGGCCCCCACCCGCGCCACAGGTCCGGCCGAGGCGACCGTCAACACCCACGGGGCGGGGCGTTCCGCTGTCCACAGGGGACGCCGCCTGACCCTCCCGTGCCCCCGCGCTGCTGCCAGCCTGTGCGTGGAGGTGGTGACATGGACACGGCGCACCGCGCGGCCCTGGGACGTGCCGGGGAAGACCTGGCGGTCCGGCTGGTGGTGGGGGACGGACTCGAGGTCCTCGACCGGAACTGGCGCGACGGGCGTCGCGGCGAGCTCGACGTGGTCGCCCGCGACCCGGGGACGGGGACGGTCGTGTTCGTGGAGGTGCGGACCCGCACCGGCGACGGGCACGGGACCGCACTCGAGTCCGTGGACGCCCGGAAGCTCATGCGCCTGAGGTCACTGGCAGCAGCGTGGTTGTCCCGGCACGACGTCCACGGACGGGTGCGCATGGACGTCATCGCGGTGACGGTGCCTCCCGTGGCGCGCCGGTCCGACGTGCCACGCCCCGTGGACCTCGGGGGTGCCCGGGTCGAGTGGGTGCGGGGGATCGTCCCGTGAACGCCGGCGCCGTGGCCAACGCGATGGCGGTGGGCCTGGTGGGCCTGGAGGGCCATCTCGTCCAGGTGGAGACCCACGTCGGCCGGGGACTGGTCGGCTTCGCCCTCGTCGGGCTCCCGGACGCCTCCGTGCGCGAGTCGAGGGAGCGCGTGCGCGCCGCCCTGCAGTCGTGCGGGTTGGAGTCCCTCGACCACCGGATCACCGTCAGCCTCTCCCCGGCCGACCTCCCCAAGTCCGGCAGCGGGTTCGACCTGGCGGTCACCGTGTCGATCCTGGTGGCGACCGGCAAGGTGTCGCCCGTGCTGACCGAGTCGACCGTGTTCGTCGCCGAGGTCGGCCTCGACGGGGCCCTGCGCGGGGTACCGGGGGTGCTCCCGTGCCTCGTCTCGGCGCAGCGCCTCGGCATCCGTCGTGCGGTCGTGGCCGGCTCCTGCGCGGCGGAGGCGGCGCTCGTGCCCGGTCTGGAGGTCCTCGCCCTCGACCACCTCGCAGATGTGGTGGAGCGCGGAGGTGGTGAGGCCAGGCGCGCGTTCTCGCTGGGGGTCGGTGCGACGGGGCCCGGGCACGCGCTCGCGGTCGGGCCGGCACCCGGGGCACGCCCGGGTCCGGGGGAGGTGCCCGACCTGGCCGACGTGCGCGGCCAG
>NZ_CCXH01000256.1 GCF_000820725.1 Actinomyces polynesiensis
AGGTGCCCGACCTGGCCGACGTGCGCGGCCAGCCACTCGCGCGCGGCGCCGCCGAGGTCGCTGCGGCCGGGGGGCACCACCTCTACCTGGTCGGGGAGCCGGGTTCCGGCAAGACGATGCTCGCCACACGGCTCACCTCACTGCTCCCCTCCCTCGACGACGAGACGGCCCTGACCGTCACGGCCCTGCACTCCCTCGCCGGCCTCCTGCCCGCGGACGGGAGCCTCATCCGTCGACCGCCCTTCCAGTCGCCCCACCACTCGGCGACGATGCCCGCCCTCGTGGGCGGCGGGGCGGGAGTGCCCCGTCCGGGGGCCGCCTCGCTCGCACACGGGGGAGTGCTGCTCCTGGACGAGGCGGCCGAGTTCTCCCCGGCGGTGCTCGACGCCCTGCGCCAGCCGGTGGAGGAGGGGGTGGTGAGGATCCACCGGGCCCGCGCCACCGCGCGGTACCCCGCCTCCTTCCAGCTCGTCCTCGCCACCAACCCCTGTCCCTGCGGGCTGTCGGGCGCCCGCGGCCGCGAGTGCACCTGCACACCCCTGCAGAGGCGTCGCTACCTCTCACGCCTGTCGGGGCCCCTGCTGGACCGCGTCGACATCCGGGTGTCCATGCACTCGCCCAGTCGTGCCGACCTGCGGCTGGACGAGACGGAGTCCTCCGCTGTCGTCGCCGGTCGCGTCCGTCGGGCGCGGGAGCGGGCACGGCGCCGGTGGAGCGCGGCGGGTGCCGGGTGGACGCGCAACTCGCGGGTCCCGGGCTCCTGACTCCGGGAGCACTCGGGCATCGAGGCCTCGCTCCTGTCGGACCTGGACCGGTCCGTGGACCGGGGCGTGCTGTCCATGCGGGGGGCGGACCGGGTGCTGCGCCTCGCCTGGACGGTGGCCGACCTCGCGGGGCACGAACGACCTGACGACACCGACCTGGCGCGGGCACTGGTCCTGAGGGAGGAGAACGACGATGGAACCCTGTGAGGCCCGGGACCCCCGCCTCGCCGCGGCGTGGTGGTGCGCGGTGGTCGAGCCCGGTGACCCCTTCGCCCATGCGCTGCGGCACGCGCTGGGGGAGGAGGAGGCCCTGGCGTGGGCGATGGCCCCGGCTCCGGGGCCGCTGCCCGACGACGTGGCACGAGGGCCCGGGGGCAGACCCCGTCCCTGGCAGGGGGCGTGGGAACGGTGGCACCCACGGGCCGTGGTCGCCGATCCCGCGCGCGACCTCGAGGAACTGGAGGGGCTGGGTGGATGCCTCGTCATCCCGGGTGGGACCGGGTGGCCGGCGGGACTCGACGACCTCGGGGCGAATGCCCCCCACGCCCTGTGGGTGCTCGGAGGACTCGCCGCTGGCTGCTCGGTGGCGGTCGTGGGTGCGCGCGCCTCGACGTCCTACGGCAACAGGGTCGCCGCCGACCTCGCCCTGGAGGTGGCGGAGGCGGGGATCGACATCGTCTCGGGAGGAGCCTTCGGCATCGACGCCTGTGCGCACCGGGGGGCGTTGGCCGCCACCGGGGGCCGGACGACGGCCGTGATGGCGGGAGGACTGGCGCACCTCTACCCCCGCGCCCACGTCGACCTCCTCCACGAGGTCGCCCGTGAGGGGGCGCTCGTCTCGGAGGTGCCTCCCTCCTGGCGTCCCGCACGCTGGCGCTTCCTCGGTCGCAACCGCCTGATCGCCGCCCTGGCGGCGGCGACGGTCGTCGTCGAGGCCTCGGTCCGCTCGGGGGCACTGTCCACGGCGCGTCACGCCGAGCGGATGGTGCGCCACGTGGGCGCCGTACCGGGCCCGGTGACCTCATCCTCGTCGGCGGGGTGCCACCACCTCATCCGTGAGGGGGCGACCCTGGTCCAGGGGAGCAGGGACGTGCTGGAGATGGTCAGCTCCCTGGGGGCGTTCGGCGCGGGGACGGCCCCGGGTGCGCCGGTGGAGGAGGACAGGGGCACGGACGCCCTGCCCGCGGGCCAGCGGCGGGTCTGGGAGGCCCTGCCCAGGAGGGCCGGGACCACCCTGGAACGGCTCGCACGCGCCGCGGGGATGCCCCAGCGCGAGGTCCTCGCCGCACTCGCCCACCTGCAGCTCGAGGGGCTCGTGGTCGCCCACCCCCTGGGATGGGCGAGGAGCACGCGGGGAGGATGAGGCCGCCTGCGTGCCTCCCCGGACCGTGCAGCGACGTCCCTAGCATGGGGGCATGACCGAGACCGCACTCATCCGGCGCTGGACCACCCAGCTGCGTGACGGGCGCGGTCTGTCCGCCAACACCGTGCGCGCCTACACCACCGACCTGGAGTCACTCTTCGACCACCTGGGGATCCCCCGGGACCAGGCCGACGGGGAGGCACTCGCACAGGTGCTGACGACCCGTTCGCTGCGGGGGTGGCTCGGCTCCCTCGCGGAGGAGGGCGACTCCCGATCCACCCTCGCCCGTCACACGGCCTCGGTGCGGTCCTTCACGGCCTGGGCCCGCGCGCACGGGGTCCTCGGCTCCGACCCGGCGCTCATGCTCGCCTCCCCGCGTCCCGACCAACGACTCCCCGACGTCCTCGACGCGGAGGCAGTCTCGTGCCTCCTCGACCGTGCCCGTGAGGAGGCCGACGAGGGCGGGCCCGTGGAACTGCGGGACTGGTCGGTGCTCGAGCTGCTCTACGCCAGTGGCATCAGGGTGGCGGAGCTCTGCGCCCTCGACCTCGGCTCCGTGATGGAGGACACCCAGTCGCTGAGGGTCATCGGGAAGGGGGACAAGGAGCGTGTGGTGCCATTCGGCGACCCCGCGGCGTGGGCCCTGCGGGAGTGGCTCGGACGGGGCCGCCCCGCCCTCCTCACCCCCTCCAGCGGACGGGCCCTCTACCTCGGGGCCCGCGGGGGGCGGGTGGACCAGCGCGTGGTGCGCGGGGTCCTCCACCGGCTCACCGCCCGGGCGGGGGTGCACGACATCGCCCCCCACGGGATGCGCCACACCGCGGCCACCCACATGCTCGCGGGTGGGGCGGACCTGCGCTCGGTCCAGGAGCTGCTCGGGCATTCCTCCCTGCGCACCACCCAGCGCTACACCCACGTCGACTCCGCACGGCTGTCAGCCGTCTACCTCCGGGCCCATCCCAGGGCGTGAGCGGCGCCCCTGCGGAGGAGGACGCGTCCATCCGGGGGGCTCGCCTGCCGAGGCCGGACGCTCAGGGGTCCCACGGCTTGAGGACGACCCGGCCCACCAGCAGGCGCAGCGGGTCGACGTAGGCGTCCGGGCCGGTGCGCACCCCCCAGTGCAACGCGCCCGGCGAGTGGCCCTGTCCCACGGTCGCGACGACCTGCCCGCGCGCCACCGGCTCACCGGTGGCCACGAGGGGTGTCACCGGTTCGAAGGAGGACCTCAGGAAGCCGTGGCCGACGGAGACGACCCC
>NZ_CCXH01000257.1 GCF_000820725.1 Actinomyces polynesiensis
CGGCGAGGTCGACTACCGGATCCCCGGCAACGACGACGCCATCCGCGCCGTCGCCCTGCTGACCCGCGTGGTCGCCGACGCCGTGGCCGACGGGCTGCTGGCACGCTCCGCCGCCCACAAGTCGACCGGTGAGGAGGCCGAGCCCACCGCTGCCGAGCCCCTGGCCGAGTGGGAGCGCGAGCTCCTGGAGAAGTCCGGCAAGCCCGCCGAGGGGGCCGCCGCCACCGAGGCGCCCGCCACCGAGGCGCCCGCCACCGAGACGCCCGCCGTGGAGGCTGCTCCCGCCGAGGCCGCCCCCGCCGCCACCACCCAGGACTGAACCGTTCTTCACGGAAGGAGAGACATCAATGGCGAACTTCACCGCTGCTGACGTCAAGGCGCTGCGCGAGCAGACCGGCGCCGGGATGATGGATGTCAAGAAGGCACTGACCGAGGCCGAGGGCAATCCGGAGAAGGCACTCGAGATCATCCGCCTCAAGGGTCTCAAGTCGCTGTCCAAGCGCGAGGACCGCGTGGCCTCCGCCGGACTCGTGGCCGCCAAGGTCGTCGACGACGGCAAGGTGGGCGTGCTGGTCGAGGTCAACTCGGAGACGGACTTCGTCGCGAAGAACCAGAAGTTCATCGACTTCGCGAACTCCGTGCTCGACGCGGCCGTCGCCTCGGGCGCCACGGACCTGGAGTCCCTGCTCGCCGCCCCGCTGGGTGAGGGCACGGTCCAGGACGCGGTCAACGCGATGGGCGCCGTCATCGGGGAGAAGATCGAGGTCACCCGCCTCGTGCGCGTCGAGGGCGAGCACGTCGACCTCTACCTGCACCAGACGAGCCCCGACCTGCCCCCGCAGGTGGGCGTCTTCGTCGTCACCGATGCCGCAGGTGCCCCGGTGGCACACGACATCGCGATGCACATCGCCGCCTTCCAGCCCCTCTACCTCGACCGGGACCACGTCCCCGCCGACGTGCTGGACAAGGAGCGGGCGACGCTCGAGAAGCTCACCCTCCAGGAGGGCAAGCCGGAGAAGATCGTCCCGAAGATCGTCGAGGGACGCCTCAACGCCTTCTTCAAGGACAACGCCCTGGTCGACCAGGACTTCGCCCGCGACCCGTCCAAGACGGTGGGCAAGGTCCTCAAGGAGGCCGGCGCGACGGTCACGGAATTCGTGCGCGTCCACGTCGGATCCTGAACCGACGGTGATGGCCCCGCCCCCGGGCGGGGCCATCACCACACCATGCCCACTGCCACCCTACGAAGGAGCCCACAGATGAATGCCCAGGGACGCCGACGTGTCCTGCTCAAACTCTCCGGCGAGGCCTTCGGCGGGGGCAAGGTCGGTCTCGACCCCACGGTCGTGCGCGGCATCGCCGAGCAGATCGCCGTCGCCGTGAGGGCCGGGGTCGAGGTCGCCGTGGTCGTGGGCGGTGGGAACTTCTTCCGGGGTGCCGAACTGTCACGTTCGGGCATGGACCGTGCGCGCGCCGACTACATGGGCATGCTCGGCACCGTGATGAACGCCCTGGCGCTCCAGGACTTCATCGAGCAGTCCGGGGTGCCCTCGCGGGTGCAGAGTGCCATCGCGATGCAGCAGGTCGCGGAGCCCTACATCCCCCTGAGGGCCATCCGCCACATGGAGAAGGGGCGCGTCGTGGTCTTCGGTGCCGGCGCCGGCATGCCCTACTTCTCCACCGACACGGTCTCCGCCCAGCGCGCGCTGGAGACACACTGCGACGAACTGCTCGTCGCGAAGAACGGCGTGGACGGCGTCTACGACGACGACCCGAACACCAACCCGACGGCGATCCGCTTCGAGTTCCTCACCTACGCCGAGGCGCTGGGCCAGGGACTGCGGGTGGTCGACGCCGCGGCCTTCGCCCTGGGCCAGGAGAACGGGCTGACCATGCGCGTCTTCGGCATGACCGAGCCGGGGAACGTCACCAAGGCACTGCTCGGCGACTCAGTCGGTACGCTGGTGAGCGCCGAACCCGCACAGACGAAGGAGCAACCGTGATCGACGACATCCTGCTCGACGCAGAGGACAAGATGGACCGGGCGGTCGAGGTCGCCCGCAGCGAGTTCGGGAACATCCGCACCGGGCGTGCCAATGCCGGCATGTTCCAGCACATCCCCGTCGACTACTACGGCGCCCCCACCCCCATGCAGCAGCTCGCCTCCTTCCAGATCCCCGAGGCACGCACCGTGCTGATCTCACCCTTCGACCGCACCGCCACGCAGGAGATCCTGCGCGCCCTGCGCGAGTCCGACCTCGGCGTGAACCCGACGGACGACGGCAACGTCATCCGCGTCGTCCTGCCCGCGCTCACCGAGGAGCGCCGCCGCGAGTACGTCAAGCAGGCCAAGACCAAGGCGGAGGACGCCCGGGTCTCGGTGCGCGGCATCCGCCGCAAGGCCAAGGAGCAGCTCGACCGCCTCAAGAAGGACGGCGAGGCGGGCGAGGACGAGGTCGACCGTGCCGAGAAGTCCCTCGAGGCCCTCACCAGGACCCAGGTGGAGCAGATCGACGAACTGCTCAGCACCAAGGAGAGCGAGCTCCTGACGATCTGATGGCGACCGAGCCGACCCGGTCCCGGGCGGAGCGGATCCTGCGACCCAGGCCGACACAGGACCATCCCCCCCTGCCCGCCTCGGGCCGGGCGGGCCGCAACCTGCCCGCGGCGATCGCCACGGCAGTGGTGCTCATCGGCGCCCTCACAGCGGGTCTGGTGTACTGGACGCCCGGCTTCGTGGCCATGGTCGTCGCGCTGTGCCTGATGGCGACGTGGGAGCTCGGGGGTGCCTTCGCCCGCACGGGCGTCTCGGTCACCATGCCCCCCGTCTACGTGGGGACCGTGGGCATCCTCGTGAGCTCCTGGGCGATGGGACCCGAGGCGACCCTGGTGGCCCTCTTCCTCACGGTGTTCGTCATCATCGTCTGGCGACTCATGGAGGGACGCGGGTCCTCCATGGTCCCCGACGTCGTGACCTCGGTGTTCTGCGTGGTCTACGTCCCCTTCCTCGCGGCCTTCGTGCTCCTCATGCGTGCGGAGTCGGGGAGTGCTGCGGTGGTCGGGCTCTACGTCGCGATCACGGTGTCGAACGACATCGGGGGCTGGGCCGCGGGGGTCCTCTTCGGCAGGCACCCGATGTCGCCACGCATCTCGCCCCACAAGTCCTGGGAGGGCTTCGCGGGGTCCGTGCTCATGTGCTGCGGCGTCGGTGTGGCCGGTGCCGTGCTGCTGGGGGCCAGTGGTGGTGGGGTCTGGTCGCGGGTGTCCTCGCCGCCGTCGTCGGCACCGTCGGCGACCTCACCGAGTCCGCGATCAAGCGTGAGGTGGGACTGAAGGACATGTCCAACCTCCTGCCGGGGCACGGGGGCGTCCTCGACCGCATGGACTCCCTGCTGATGAGCGCCCCCGTCCTCTACCTGGTCCTCAGGGCCGCACTGGGATGGTGAACGACATGGCGACTTCCGACACTCACCGTGGGCGGCGCGAGATCCGCCCCACGGACCAACCCCCGAGGGGGCGTCGAGCCCCGACGCGCGCCCGGTCATCTCCTTCACGGCCCGGCGCCGGGGCAGGGCACCCTCGCACCTCGTGGACCTCGACCTCGCGGGACGCAAGCAGGTCCTGCGCGACAGTGGGCTGCCCGCCTTCCGCGCCGACCAGCTCTCGCGGCACTACTTCGAACACTTCACCGCCGACCCCGCCGAGATGAGCGACCTGCCCGCCTCCCTGGCGGAGGCGGTGCGCTCGACGCTCCTGCCGCCGCTGACCCGTGAGGTCACGGCACTGGAGGCGGACGGCGGGGAGACGGTCAAGCAGCTGTGGGAGCTCTTCGACGGGGCACGTGTGGAGTCCGTCCTCATGCGCTACCCGGGGCGCACCACCCTGTGCATCTCCTCCCAGGCGGGGTGCGGGATGGCCTGCCCCTTCTGTGCGACCGGGCAGATGGGACTGACGCGGAACCTCTCCACCGCGGAGATCATCGAGCAGGTCCGCCTCGCCCACCGTGCCTGTGCGGAGGGCCGCCTGGCAGGGGGACCGACCCGCCTGAGCAACGTCGTCTTCATGGGCATGGGCGAGCCCATGGCCAACTACCGCAGTGTCGTCCAGGCCCTCCACCGGCTCGTGGACCCCGCACCCGAGGGGTTCGGGATGTCCGCCCGCAACATCACGGTGTCCACCGTCGGACTGGTGCCCGCCATCGACAAGCTCGCCGCCGAGGGGATGCCGGTCACCCTCGCGGTGTCCCTGCACGCCCCTGACGACGACCTGCGTGACGAGCTGATCCCGATCAACTCCCGGTGGAAGGTGGGCGAGCTGCTGGACGCCGCGCGACGCTACTTCGTGGCGTCGGGACGCAGGGTGTCCATCGAGTACGCACTCATCCGCGACATGAACGACCAGGCCTGGCGCGCCCAGCTCCTGGCCGACGAGCTCAACAGGCGCGGACACGGGTGGGCCCATGTCAACCCGATCCCCCTGAACCCGACACCGGGGTCGATCTGGACGGCGTCCACACGACGCGCGCAGAATGAGTTCGTGGAGACCCTGCGGGCGAGCGGTATCGTGACCACGATCCGTGACACGCGCGGGTCCGACATCGACGGCGCCTGCGGCCAGCTGGCCACGGCCGTCCGGCAGCGGGAGACGAAGCAGCCCGTCGCCGTCCAGGCCGTGAGGCCCGACACCGAGGAGGCACGATGACGGACGCGTTCCCCCGCGTCAACATCTTCCGCAAGGGGTATGACCCGGAGTCGGTGGATGCGTTCTTCGAGGACGCCCGGCGCGCGTACGAGGGCGGGGTGCCAGCCGAGCAGTTCAGCGCCGAGCAGGTCCGGCAGGCGACCTTCACCCTCAGGCGCGGCGGGTACCGCATCGACGCGGTCGACTCGGCGATGAACCGTCTGGAGGCCGCCTTCGTCCAGCGTGACCGTGCGGACCACGTGGCGGTGAACGGGGAGAACGCCTGGTTCGAGCGCGTCGCCGACCGGGCGACCACGCTCTACCCGCGACTCCTGCGCCCCAAGGGTGAGCGTTTCGCCCACCCCGACCGTGGTCGTGGCTACGACGCGGAGTCCGTCGACGAACTCCTCGAACGGCTGGCCGACTACTTCGACGACCGTGGTGACATCGGCGTGGAGGACATCCGCCACGCGGTGTTCCCCCCCGCCAAGGGTCGCAAGGCCTACGCGGAGGGCCCCGTGGACGCCTACCTGGGGCGTGCCGTGGAGATCCTGCTGGCGGTCAGCTGAGGGTGGGACCGCTGCAGGTGCCGGCTGCCACCGGGGAGGGGACGTCGTCCGTCCCCCCGCGCGACGTCGTCGTCCTCGGGTCCACCGGCTCGATCGGGACGCAGGCGCTCGACGTCGTCGACTCCCATCCCGGACGCCTCCGTGTGCGCGCGCTGGCGGCGGGTGGTTCGCACCCCGGGCTCCTGGCGGACCAGGTGGCGTTGCACCGTCCCGAGGTCGTCGCCCTCGCCCAGGGGGACCCCGGGGAGTTCCTCGCACTCCTGCCCGCCCGCCACCCGGGGTCCGGGCGCGTCCCGGAGGTCGTCACGGGCCCCGATGCGGCGACCCGCGTGGCAGGTGCCTTCCCGGACTCCGTGGTCCTCAACGGCATCGCCGGCGGCGTCGGCCTCGGCCCGACACTGGCGGCCCTCGCCTCCGGGGCGACGCTGGCCCTGGCGAACAAGGAGTCCCTCGTGGTCGGGGGCGCACTCGTCAGGCGGGCCATGGTGCGCCCCGGCCAGGTGGTCCCCGTCGACTCCGAGCACTCGGCCATCGCCCAGTCCCTGCGTGCGGGGGTCCACGAACGTGGCCTGACCTCGCCGGTGCTCTCCGGGCGCTCCGAGGTGGCCGACCTGGTCCTCACCGCCTCCGGTGGCCCGTTCCGCGGGCGCACGAGGGCGGAGCTGGCCGACGTCACACCCGAACAGGCCCTGGCGCACCCCACCTGGTCGATGGGGCCGGTGGTGACCGTCAACTCCTCCACCCTGGTCAACAAGGGGCTCGAGCTCATCGAGGCACACCTCCTCTTCGACGTCGACCCGGCGCACATCCTCACCACCGTCCACCCCCAGTCCATCGTCCACTCGATGGTGACCTGGCGGGACGGGGCGACGATCGCCCAGGCGTCACCCCCCGACATGCGCCTGCCCATCGCGCTGGGACTGGCCTGGCCGGAGCGCCTGGAACACGTCGAGCAGCCACTCACATGGGACGCCGCGCAGTCCTGGACCTTCGAGCCCGTGGACGACGTGACCTTCCCCGCCGTCTCCCTCGCCCGTGCGGCCGTGGCGGCCTCTCCCACCCACCCCGCAGTGCTCAACGCAGCCAACGAGGTCCTCGTCGACGCCTTCCTGCGCGGGGAGATCCCGTGGCTCGGCATCGTCGACACCCTCACCGAGGTCGTCGCCGCCCACGAGGGCATCACCGAGCCGACCCTGGAGGACGTGCTCGGCGTGGAGGAGTGGGCCCGGGCGCGGGCCGGCGAGGCCGTGGGGGCACTGCGGTGAGCTTCGTCCTGGGTGTGCTGGTGGTCGTCGTGGGGCTGGTCGTCTCGGTGGCCCTCCACGAGATCGGGCACATGGTCCCGGCCAAACGCTTCGGGGTGCTCGTGCCCATGTACTCCGTCGGGTTCGGTCCCGTCCTGTGGCAGCGCACGTGGCGGGGGACCACCTACGCCCTGCGCGCAGTCCTCCTGGGCGGTTACGTGCGCATCGTCGGCATGTTCGCCCCGGCACGGCCCGGTACGCGCACCATGAACCGCCACGGCCGCCCCACCCTCGCGCAGGAGGCCCGCCTCGCCAGCGCGGAGGAGGTCCCCGCCGGCCAGGAGGCCCACGCCTTCCACCGCCTCTCCGCCCCGCGCAAGGCGGTCGTCATGGCGAGCGGCCCCGCGATGAACCTGCTGATCTGCGTCGTCCTGCTCGCGGTGGCCATGATGGGCATCGGGCGGGCGACACCCTCCACGACCCTGCAGGAGGTCACCTCGACGGTGACGACCTCCTCCGGTGACGTGGAGGCCCCGGCCCGGGAGGCCGGGATCGAGGCGGTGACCGGATCGTCTCCTGGGACGGGACGGCGACGCCCTCGTGGCAGGACGTCCGCGACGCGATCGCCGCCTCCGACGGCTCGGCGGTGCCGGTGGTCGTCGAGCGTGCGGGGTCGGACGTGGACCTCACGGTCACCCCCGTGCGCAATGCGCAGGGGGAGTGGGCCATCGGGATCGTCGCTGGCTTCGACTACGTGCCCACCGGTCCGGGGGAGGTGGCGTCCGCGACCTGGCAGCTCTTCACGGGGACCGCCTCGGTGGTGGTGCGCCTCCCGTCCGCCGTGTGGGACGTGGGGCGTTCCCTGTTCACCTCCCAGGCCCGCGACCCCAACGGTGTCGTCTCCGTCGTGGGGGTCGGCCGTGTGGCCGGGGAGATCACCCAGGCAGGGGACGCGGCCGGCGCAGCCGGGGCGCGCCAGACGGTCGCGGCGCTGCTGGCGCTGCTGGCCTCGCTCAACATGGCGCTCTTCGTGTTCAACCTGATCCCCCTGCCCCCGCTGGACGGGGGCACGTGGCCGGCGCCGTCTACGAGGGCGTGCGCCGCAGCTGGGCGCGCCTGCGTGGT
>NZ_CCXH01000258.1 GCF_000820725.1 Actinomyces polynesiensis
ATCCCCCTGCCCCCGCTGGACGGGGGGCACGTGGCCGGCGCCGTCTACGAGGGCGTGCGCCGCAGCTGGGCGCGCCTGCGTGGTGCCCCGGACCCAGGACCGGCGGACACGGCCCGGATGATGCCGCTCACCTATGCGGTGGGGGGACTGCTGGTGGCGATGACGGTCCTGCTGGTGGCCGCGGACATCGTCGACCCCGTCCGCCTGTTCTGACCGCGAGGTCCGCCCTGTTCCGACCCTGAGGTCCGCTCCGTTCTGACCGCGAGGTCCGCCCTTCCTCCCGCCTCAGCGCGCGCGGTAGGCCGTCACGAGGACGGACACCGTGACCTCCTCGGGCAGGTCGGGGTCCTCACCGACGCGCGAGGCGTCGAGGTGGCGGGCACTGGGGGTCATGGCCACGAGGTCGACGGCCCCCTCGTGGGACAGCGGAGTGCGGTACTCCACCGACCGCGTCGCCACCCCGTCGAAGTGGGGTGCCAGGGAGCGTGACAGGCGCTGCTCCTTCTCCGGGTCGACGTCCACCATGCCGACCACCTCGGAGCGCAGTTCCGCCAGGTGGTCCGCGGTCGGGCGCACGACCACCAGTCGCCCGTCCCCGCGCAGGACCCGGTGGAACTCTCCGGGATTGCGCGGCGCGAACACGTCCATCACCACCGCGCAGCAGGCGTCGACGAGGGGGAAGTCCCGGAAGACGTCCCAGGTCGCTGCGGCCAGACGCGGGTGTGCCCGCACGGCCGCCCGCAGCGCCCGGGTCGAGGTGTCCAGGCCCAGGCCGTGCGTGGTCGGCAGGGCGTCGAGGGCCCGCGCCGCGTACCGGCCGGTCCCGCACCCGACGTCGAGCAGCAGACCCGCGCCCACCTCTCCTGCCACGAGGTCCGCCACGGCGTCACCGATGGGGTCGTACGCGCGGGTGGAGAGGAAGCGCTCGCGGGCCCGGACCATGTCGGCGTCGTCGCCGCTGGTCGCCCTCGTCCCTCCGAGCAGGCTCACGTACCCCTGGCGGGCGATGTCGAAGGTGTGGCCCGCCGGGCAGCGCAGGGCGGTGCCCGAGACCGTCAGCGTGCCGACGCACAGGGGACAGCGCAGGGCGTCGAGGACCTGCAGGAGGGCGGGTGGGGCCGCGTGGGGCATGGGACTCCGATGGGTGGACGGACGAGGGCGGGACCGCCCCGAGTCTAGGTCGGCCTAGAGTGGAAGTCCGACCGCACGACCCCGAAGGAGCACCATGGCGGACCACTCGCACATCCACCCGGGCTGGATGGACCACGCGATCTGGTGGCAGGTCATACCACTGACCTTCACCGGGGCACCGCGCACCCTCGATCCCCACGCCCCGGTCGCACACCGGCTCGGGAGGGTCGAGGCCTGGCTCGACCACGCCGTGGCGCTCGGCGCCAACGGCCTCCAGCTCGGCCCGGTGTTCCGGTCCGCCACCCACGGCTACGACACCCTCGACCACTTCCACCTCGACCCTCGCCTGGGTGACGACGCGGACTTCGACCACCTCATCGCCGAGTGCCACCGGCGGGGACTGCGGGTCATGTGCGACGGGGTCTTCAACCACGTCTCCCGCGAACACCCCCTCGTCCGGAGAGCACTCGCCGAGGGCCACGACTCGCCGGCCGCCGCGCTGTTCGACTTCCGGCAGGCCCGGGACGGGAACTGGTACCCGCAGGTGTTCGAGGGTCACCCCGGCCTCGTGGAGCTCAACCACTCCGACCCTGAGGTCGTCGCCCTGGTCACCTCGGTGCTGGAGCACTGGTGCGACCGGGGGGTCGACGCCTGGCGCATGGATGCGGCCTACGCGGTCCCGCCCTCGTTCTGGGCGAAGGTCCTGCCCCCGGTCCGCGAGGCGCATCCCGACCTCCTCACGGTCGGCGAGGTCATCCACGGGGACTACCCCGCCATCGTGGGGGAGTCCACCCTGGACTCCGTCACCCAGTACGAGTTGTGGAAGGCGATCTGGAGTTCGCTGGACTCGGGCAACCTCTTCGAGCTCGACTGGTCCCTGCAGCGTCACGACGGATTCCTGGACACCTTCGTCCCGACGACCTTCGTCGGCAACCACGACGTCACCCGCATCGCGACGAAGGTCGGGGTCGAGGGTGCCGCCGTGGCGGCCACGATCCTCATGGGCGTGGGTGGCATGCCGGTCGTCTACCACGGGGACGAGCTCGCCATGACCGGGCTCAAGGAGGACCGACCCGGCGGCGACGACGCCGTACGCCCCGAGTTCCCCGCGCACCCCAGCCCGCCCACCGGCGGGGCGGCGCGCATGATGCGCCTCCACCAGGACCTCATCGGTCTGCGGCGGCGCCATCCCTGGCTGGTGGTGGCCCGCACCGCGTCCCGTCAGCTCACCAATGAGCACGCCGAGTGGGACGTGCGCGGCCCGGAGGAGGGACAGCACCTCGTCCTCGAGGTCGACCTGCGGGGACCGTCGGCACACGCGCGCATCCTGGACGGGAGCCGGGTCCTCCTCGACACGCAGGCCTGAGGTCGTCAGGGGCCGGGGCCGGGGCGGAGCCCGGGTCAGGGGTCCGGCGAGGGCAGCACCGACAAGGGCCACCCACCCGGGGAGCCTGCGCAGGAGAGTGGTCCGGATCACCGCTAGTGTCGGGGGATGACGACTCCTGCCGCCACTCCCCGGCCCGAGGAACCCTCCGGCCCCCGCACGCTCCTGCACGTCCTGCAGGTCCCGGCCCTCGTCGTCCTCCCGATGTTCGGCTCCCTCGGACGGGAGTGGCTCGGCTCGAGCGGGTGGGTGTCGGTCCTGTACCTGTTCTACGCGGCCGTGCCGATGTTCGCCCTGCAGCTCGCGGTCCTCGTGCTCACGGTGCTGCGCGCACGCAGGGTGGGGCGCCAGCAGGTCGGACGTCTCACCGCGTGGCCGATGGCCGTCTACATGCTCGGCGCAGTCATCGGCCCCCTGGGGGCCGCCGACGCGACGGACCAGCCCGGGACCGTCCCCTCCGTCCTGGAGAACTCCTTCGGTGTGGCGCCCCGGGTGGCCACGGTCCTCCTCGTCCTCGGGAGCGCGGCGACCGTGATCGGGGGGATCGCCATGCTGGTCACGGCCTCCCTGGACCTGCGCGCCGCGCCGCGACGGAACGGTCCCGCACCGGTCGTCGAAGGTGCCGGTCTTCCGGGTGGGCCAGTCGGACAGGCGGGACCCCTCCGGGGTCCGTTGGACGTCGTGGGTGGTGCGTCCGGTTCGATCGAACGCGCCGACGTCCCCACCGGGACCATCGACCGCGCCGACCCCGCAGGGAGCACCCGGGCGGCGACCTCCGCAGTGCCGATGACGCCGGGGCCGATGACGCCGGGGCCGATGACGCCGGAGCCGCAGGCGGCCGGGGCGTCGTCGTCCGCGCCGCGCCCGGCCGGAGTGCCCGCCCC
>NZ_CCXH01000259.1 GCF_000820725.1 Actinomyces polynesiensis
CTCCCCGAATGACGCCGACGCCACTGGGTCCCACCCCGCGCCCCCCGGGGAAGGTGCGCGATAATGTCGGGGTGACTGACACGATCGCTCTCGGAATGCCCACCGTCAAGGAACCGCCGTTCCCCCGCAGGACCACGCGCCGGATCATGGTCGGTGACGTCCCCGTCGGCGGTGGCGCCCCCATCTCCGTGCAGTCGATGACCACCACGAAGACCCACGACATCGGGGCCACGCTCCAGCAGATCGCGGAGCTCACCGCGGCCGGCTGCGACATCGTCCGTGTCGCCTGCCCCACCGACAAGGATGCCGAGGCACTGCCGGTCATCGCCCGGAAGTCGACGATCCCCGTCATCGCGGACATCCACTTCCAGCCGAAGTACGTCTTCGCGGCCATCGAGGCCGGGTGCGGGGCGGTGCGCGTCAACCCGGGCAACATCCGCAAGTTCGACGACCAGATCGAGGCGATCACGAAGTCCGCGCGCGAGCACGGGACCTCACTGCGCATCGGTGTCAACGCCGGCTCCCTGGACCGACGCATGTACGAGAAGTTCGGCGGCGCCACGGCCGAGGCGCTCGCGGAGTCCGCCATCTGGGAGGCCTCCCTCTTCGAGCAGTACGACTTCCACGACTTCAAGATCTCGGTCAAGCACCACGACCCCGTCACGATGATCAAGGCCTACGAGATCCTCTCCGAGCGCGGCGACTGGCCGCTCCACCTCGGCGTCACCGAGGCCGGCCCCACCTTCCAGGGCACCATCAAGTCCGCCACCGCCTTCGGGGCGCTCCTGCGCGAGGGGATCGGCGACACGATCCGTGTGTCCCTGTCCGCCCCGCCCGTGGAGGAGGTCAAGGTCGGCATCCAGATCCTGCAGTCCATGGGCCTGCGCGACCGGACCCTCGAGATCGTGTCCTGCCCCTCCTGCGGTCGCGCCCAGGTGGACGTCTACACCCTGGCCGAGAACGTCACCGAGGGCCTGAAGGACCTCACCGTCCCGCTGCGTGTGGCCGTCATGGGCTGCGTCGTCAACGGCCCCGGGGAGGCCCGCGAGGCCGACCTCGGCGTGGCGTCGGGCAACGGCAAGGGGCAGATCTTCATCCACGGCGAGGTCGTCGAGACCGTGCCGGAGGACCAGATCGTCGAGACCCTCATCAAGCGGGCCAACATGCTCGCCGAGGAGATGGGGCTTGGAGGAGGGCGACGGCGCCGTCGAGGTCATCCCCGCCGTCCGCTGAGCCACCCCGACCGGCCCCCTCGCGCCGCACGTCCACGAGGGCGATCCCGCGGCCGACCGAACCACTGATCCCACAGGAGACACGCATGCGCACCAGGACCGCACTGCTGACCGCCCTCGGCGCCGCGGGCGCACTGGCCGTGGCCACCGGCTGGCCGACCCGCCAGGGGCTGACGCGCTCCGAGGCAGCGGTGTCGCTGCCCGGTGACCTGCTGCTGCCGACCGCCACGATCGTCGCCGACCGCGCGATCACCATCCACGCCCCCGCCGACGAGGTGTGGCCGTGGCTGACCCAGATCGGGCAGGACCGCGCCGGGTTCTACTCCTGGACCGCCATCGAGAACGCCATCGGGTGCGAGGTCACCGACGTCCACGAACTGCGTCCCGAGTGGTCGGAGCGCGCGGTGGGGGACGAGGTCACACTCGCCCCCGGCATGGCGCTGCGCGTCGCGATCAGCTCACCGGGCCACGCCCTCGTGCTCACGACCGAGGGTGGACGGGTGCCGGAGGAGGCCGAGGGTTCCCCCACCATGCAGTTCGACCTGACATGGGCCTTCGTCCTCGTCGACGAGGGCGCCTCCACCGTCC
>NZ_CCXH01000260.1 GCF_000820725.1 Actinomyces polynesiensis
CCTTCGTCCTCGTCGACGAGGGCGCCTCCACCGTCCTGCACGCCCGGGAGCGCTACCTGCCCCACAACCGCGCCGCGGACGCCTCCTGCCGGGCCACCCTGGCCGCCTCCGCGGTGATGACGCACCGCATGCTGCACACCGTCAAGGCGCTGGCCGAGTCCCGCTGACCCTCCCCATCCCCGCGAAGTCCGCTCACTTCTGACCCCGAAGTCCGCTCACGTGCGCAGCTGTGCGCGCGAGGGCGGACCTCGACGGTGGAACAGAGCGGACCTCACGCCTCGAACAGGGCGGACCTCAGTGGGGGAACAGAGCGGACCTCGGCGGGGGAGGGTGTTCGCACCGTCCTGAGCGGTCGACTATCGTTGACGACGTGCTGAGAACCATGTCCACGTACTTCGTGCGCACCCTGCGCGACGACCCCGCCGACGCGGAGGTCCAGTCCCACAAGCTCCTCGTCCGCGCCGGCTACATCCGGCGCACCGCCCCCGGCATCTACACCTGGCTCCCGCTGGGCCTGCGCGTCATGCGCAAGGTGGAGGCCGTGGTGCGCGAGGAGATGGACCGCATGGGGGGCCAGGAGGTCCTCTTCCCGGCCCTGCTGCCCGCCGAGCCCTACAAGGCGACCGAGCGCTGGGACGAGTACGGACCGACGCTGTTCAAGCTGAAGGACCGCAGGGAGGGTGACTACCTGCTCGCCCCGACGCACGAGGAGATGTTCACCCTCCTGGTCAAGGACCTGTACTCCTCCTACAAGGACCTGCCGCTCACCCTGTACCAGATCCAGACGAAGTACCGCGACGAGGCCCGTCCCCGCGCCGGTCTCATCCGCGGGCGCGAGTTCGTCATGAAGGACGCCTACAGCTTCGACCTGGACGAGGAGGGGCTGGACGCCTCGTACCTGGCCGAGCGCGCCACCTACCAGGCGATCTTCACCCGCCTCGGGCTGGAGTACGTCATCGTCTCCGCCATGTCCGGCCCCATGGGTGGTTCCCGCTCGGAGGAGTTCCTCCACCCGAGCCCCATCGGTGAGGACACCTTCGTGCGGTCCCCGGGCGGGTACGCCGCCAATGCCGAGGCCGTCACCACCCCGGCCCCCGAGGCACTCCCCACCGAGGGACTGCCCGAGGCCGTCGTCCTGGACACCCCGGACTCCACGACCATCGCCGCCCTGGTCGAGCGTGCCAACGCGCTCCACCCCCGCGCCGACCGCCCGTGGCAGGCCTCGGACACCCTGAAGAACGTCGTCGTGGCGCTCACCCATCCCCACGGGGAGCGCGAGCTGTTGGTCGTCGGCCTGCCCGGCGACCGCGAGGTCGACATGAAGCGCCTCGAGGCCTCCGTCTCACCCGCCGAGGTCGAGATGGCCACACCTGAGGACCTGGCCGCGCACCCCGAACTGGTGCCCGGCTACATCGGCCCCCGCGTCATCGGGCCCAACTCGCCCCAGCGCGTTGTGGACGAGGACGGCGTCGCCACCGGCTCGGTGCGCTACCTCCTCGATCCCCGCGTCGTCGACGGGACCGCCTGGATCACCGGCGCCGACGAGGTCGACCGCCACGTCTTCGGCCTCGTCAAGGGTCGCGACTTCGGGGCCGACGGCACCATCGAGGCCGCCGAGGTCCGCGAGGGCGACCCCGCCCCCGACGGCTCCGGTCCCCTCCACCTGGAGCGCGGCATCGAGATCGGCCACATCTTCCAGCTGGGGCGCAAGTACGCACAGGCCCTCGGCCTGACCGTGCTCGACGAGAACGGCAAGTCCCGCGTCGTCACCATGGGCTCCTACGGCATCGGCGTCTCCCGCGTGCTGGCCGCCCTGGCGGAGTCCACCTGTGACGAGCAGGGGCTCCCCTGGCCCGCCCAGGTGGCGCCCTTCGACGTGCACGTGGTCGCCACCGGCAAGGACGCGGACGTGCTCGACACGGCCCGGGAACTCTCCGAGCAGCTCGACGCCGAGGGGCTGGACGTCATCCACGACGACCGCCGCAAGGTGTCCGCCGGCGTGAAGTTCGCGGACGCTGAGCTCATCGGCATCCCGATCACCCTGGTGGTCGGACGGGGACTGGCCAACGGCGTCGTCGAGGTGCGCACCCGCGCCACCGGGGAGCGCCGCGAGGTCCCGGTGGCCGAGGCCGTGGGCACCGTCACCGCCCTGCACCGCTCCCTGCTCGGACAGGAGGCCTGAGGGACATGGCGATCCGCGACATCCGCATCATCGGGGACCCGGTCCTGCGCACGCCCTGCGACCCGATCACCGAGGTCGACGACCACGTGCGCTCCCTGGTCGAGGACCTCCTCGAGACCGTCGACATGGACGGGCGCGCGGGACTGGCCGCCAACCAGATCGGGGTGAGCCTCCAGGCGTTCTCCTGGAACATCGAGGGGGACCTGGGCTACGTGCTCAACCCCCGCGTGGTGGCGCTCTCGGCCGACGAGTTCCAGGACGGCGAGGAGGGGTGCCTGTCGGTGCCCGACCTCTGGTACCCCACCGAACGTGCCTGGTACGCGCGCGTGGAGGGCACCGACCTGGACGGCCGCGACGTCGTCGTGGAGGGAGACGGGCTCATGAGCCGCTGCCTCCAGCACGAGACCGACCACCTCAAGGGCATGATCTACATCGACCGGCTCGACCGGGCCACCCGGAAGAAGGCGCTGCGCGACATCCGCAAGGCCGGCTTCTGAGCAGGGCCGCGCCGTGGGCCGGACTGGTGTCCGGCGGGTCGGCGCGGCATACTGGTGACGACGCCACGACACATGGTGACGGGTTCGCGGAGGACGTAGGGGAAGACGCTCCTCAACCGAACCGGAGGTCACGATGAGAGGGACATACACCCGTGGTGTGTTTTTCGTGCACTCGACGCCCCCTGCCCTCTGCCCGCACATCGAGTGGGCCGTGGGCACGGCGCTGGGGCAGGAGGTCCACCTGCAGTGGACCGACCAACCCGCCGCGCCCGGAATGGTGCGCTCGGAGTTCTCCTGGGTGGGCACCGCGGGGTCGGGCGCACGCCTGGCCTCGGCCCTGCGCGGGTGGGAGCACCTGCGCTACGAGGTGACCGAGGAGGCCACCGCGCAGTCCGACGGTGGACGCTGGTCCCACACCCCAGCGCTCGGGATCTTCCACTCGCAGATGGACACCGCCGGGAACACCGTCGTCCCCGAGGACCGGGTGCGCGCCGCCCTGGAGAACGCCACGGACGAGGCCTCCCTGCGTGAGATGCTCGACCTCGCGCTCGGGCAGGCCTGGGACGAGGAGCTGGAGCCCTTCCGCTACGCCGGTGCGGGTGCCCCCGTGCGCTGGCTGCACCGGGTCGGCTGAGGGAGCCGTCCTCGTCGGGGAGGCCACGACGGGCACCCCCCGACTACCCTTGCCCCATGGGCACCATCGCGGAACTCCTCGGCTTCGACCTCTCGGAACCCACCCCGCCCGGCGACGGGGAGGGGGACGCCGCTCCCGTCGACGAGGGCGGGGCTGCCGCACTCCCGGAGGCGGGCGCGGAGGAGGGCGCGCCGGGACCGGACACGGCCGCGACGCCCACCTCCGACGAGGTCGTCCTGGAGGCTGTGCTCGCGGAGACCTCACTGGATCCCTCCGACGCCCGCGAGGACCTCACACTCACCGGTGACCTCGACCTGGACACCATCGGGCGTTACGCCGTCACCACCTCCGTCGAACGTGGACTGGGTGTCCAGTTCAGGGATGCGGGCATCGACGCCCTGGAGACACTCGGGGACCTGCTCGTCCTCGCGCGCGGCGCTGCCGCGTCCTGAGTGCAGTCAGGCCCCTCCCCACTCCGCGCCCGGCCGCAACCGCGCCAGGCTGCATCCACTCCCGGTCCCAACCACGACCCGTGCCGACGCGCGAGCCCACCGCAGCACAGGTGGGACGTTGATCCCGCAGTTGGTGTCCCCGGTGCAGTCCTGTCCCCGACCGACGGCCCGACCGCGCGGGCACGTCCGCACGGGTCCCCGACCTGCCGCTACGGTGGGGGTGGAGGGAGGCCGAGCCATGGAGATCCACGGACGTCTCGAGGTCCGGCGCCACCGGGCGCTGGTCCCCACCTGGGTGGCGAAGACGGTCATGGCGGTGACCGGTCTGGTCATGGCGGCCTTCGTCGTGGTCCACATGCTCGGCAACCTCAAGGTCCTCGTCGGCCCCGAGGGGATGGACGCCTACGCCGCCTGGCTGCGTGAGGCCTTCGAGCCCGTCCTGCCCCGCGAGGGGCTCCTGTGGATCTTCCGCATCACCCTCGCCGTCTGCCTCGTCCTGCACGTGGCCTTCGCACTGGTCCTGTGGCGGCGGGGACGGGCGACGCGCACCCGTGGGGCGAGCAGGCTCGCCGCGCGGGGCGTGTCGGCCCGGTGGATGCTCCCCACGGGCGTGCTGCTCCTCCTCTTCGTCGTGGTGCACATCCTCGACCTCACCGTGGGCCGCTGGGTCGAGGCCCCGGGCTTCCGGCACCCCGATCCCTCCTTCCATGCCGCCGCGAACGTCGCCGCCTCCCTCGGGCGACCCCTCATGGCGGCCTTCTACCTGCTCGTGCTCCTGGCGCTCACGCTCCACCTCGCCCACGGCATCCAGTTGGCGTGGCAGGACCTCGGCGGGAGCGGTCCGCGGGGACGAGCCGTGGCGAAGGTCGTGGCCCACGCGGTGGCGATCGTGGTGCTGGTCGGGGACGGCGCGGTCGTCATCGCCGCGTGGACGGGAGTGCTGTGATGGACCTGCGGGACATCTGGGACCGCCTGGGCATCCGCCAGGGCGAGGACACCGTCCCCACCCCCGGTGGACGCGGGAGGAGCGGGAACCGCGGGGGCGGACAGGCCCTGAGCTCACCCCCGGGCGTGCTCCTGTCCGAGGGGAACCCCCTGGACGCACACCAGCCCGACGTCGCACCCCAGGAGATGTGGGACCGGTTCGTCGCCGACGCGCGACTCGTCAGCCCCTCCAACCGGCGCACGCTCACCGTGGTCGTGGTCGGCACCGGTCTGGCGGGGGCAGGAGCGGCCGCGTCCCTGGCCGAGCTCGGGTTCCGGGTGGTGGCGATCACCGCCCACGACACCCCCCGGCGCCCCACTCCGTGGCCGCCCAGGGCGGGATCAACGCCGCCCGCGCCCGGCGCGTCGACGGCGACCAGCTGGCCCGCTTCGTGCGCGACACCGTCAAGGGCGGGGACTTCCGGGCGCGGGAGTCCGAGGCCTGGCGTCTCGGCGAGGAGTCCACCCGCGTCATCGACCACCTCAACGCACTGGGGGTCCCCTTCGCCCGTGAGTACGGCGGCTCCCTGTCCACCCGCTCCTTCGGGGGCGTGCAGGTCTCGCGCACCTACTACTCGCGCGGCCAGACCGGCCAGCAGCTCCAGGTGGCGGCCTCCTCCGCCCTCATGCGCCAGGTCGCCGCCGGGCACGTCGCCCTGTGGGTGCGCCACGAGGTCCTCGACGTCCTGGTCAGGGACGGACGCGCCTGCGGGGTCGTCACCCGTGACCTCACCACCGGGGAGATCCGGGTCCACCGGGCCCATGCCGTCGTGATGGCGACGGGCGGCTACGGCAACGTCTACTTCCACTCCACACTGGCCAAGAACTCCAACGCCACGGCGATCTGGCGTGCCCACCGGGCGGGGGCCGCCTTCGCCTCGCCCTCGTTCATCCAGTTCCACCCGACCGCCCTGCCGGTGTCCACGCCCTGGCAGTCCAAGACGACCCTGATGTCGGAGTCCCTGCGCAACGACGGGCGCATCTGGGTGCCCCGTGAACCCGGCGACGACCGGCCGCCCTCGCAGATCCCCGAGGACGAGCGCGACTACTACCTGGAGCGGAAGTACCCCGCCTTCGGGAACCTCACCCCGCGCGACGTCGCCTCACGGGCGGCGCGTGCGGAGATCGACTCCGGCCACGGCATCGGACCCCTGCACAACTCCGTCTACCTCGACTTCCGTGACGCCCTGGCGCGGCTCGGGCGCGACACGATCGCGGAGCGCTACGGCAACCTCTTCACCATGTACCGCGACGCCACCGGTGAGGACCCCTACACGCGACCCATGCGCATCGCCCCGGGCGCGCACTTCACCATGGGCGGCCTGTGGGTCGACTACCGCCTGATGTCCACCCTCCCCGGCCTCTTCGTGGCGGGGGAGGCCAACGCCGCCTACCACGGTGCCAACCGGCTCGGCGCGAACTCACTGCTCGCCGCCTGCGTGGACGGGTCCTTCACCATCCCGCGCACCGTGCCCGACTACCTGGCGGGGTTGCTCGGGCAGGACCTCGTCGACGAGGGCGACCCCGTGGTGACCTCCGCGCTGGAGCGCGTGGCGGCGCGGGAGGCCGCCCTGCTCGCGGTGCACGGCGGGACGCCCGCCAAGGAGTTCCACCGGCGCCTGGGGGAGATCATGTACCGCGACTGCGGGGTGGTGCGGGACCGGGCGGGCCTGGAGCGCGGGATCTCGGAGATCGCGGACCTGCGCCGCGAGTTCCACCGCGACGTGCGCGTGAGCGGCGTCGAGGGGAGTACAACCAGGACCTGGTGGAGGCCGGGCGGGTCGCCGACTACCTCGAGCTGGCGGAGCTCATGTGCGTGGACGCCTGGCACCGCGAGGAGTCCTGCGGGGCGCACTTCCGCGCCGAGCACCAGGACGACGGGGAGGCACGCCGCGACGACGCGCACTGGATGCTCACCTCGGCCTGGACGACCTCGGGCTGGGAGGACGGTGCCGGACCGGGGGAGGGCACCCTCCCGCACTGCACCCACCACGCGGAGTTCCTCACCTTCCGCAGCGTGGGGATCGCCACGAGGAGCTACGCATGAGACTCGAGCTGGAGGTGTGGCGCCAGGCCGGTCCGGACACGGCCGGGGCCTTCGTCACCTACGACGTCCCCGACTGTGATCCGCGCATGTCTGTGCTCGAGCTGCTCGACCACCTCAACGAGCAGCTCACCGCCCGCGGCGAGGCGCCGGTCGCCTTCGAGTCCGACTGCCGGGAGGGGATCTGCGGGGCCTGCGGGCTGACCGTGGACGGGCGTCCCCACGGATGGGCCGACAACCTCCCCGCCTGCCACCAGCGGGTGGGGGAGCGCGGCGAGGGCACGCGGGTCCGCCTGGAGCCGCTGCGCAGCGGCGTCTTCCCCGTCCTGCGGGACCTGGTGGTGGACCGCGGTGTCCTCGACGACGTGACCCTGCGAGGGGGCTTCGCCTCCGTGGACACCGGACTCGCGCCGGACGCGGACGCGGTGCCCGTCGCCCACCGCACCGCGGAGGAGGCACTCGACCTGGCGGCCTGCATCGGGTGCGGGGCCTGCGTGGCCGCGTGCCCCAACGGGTCGGCGGCGCTCTACGCGGGAGCCCGCATCGCGCACCTGGCGGCACTGCCGATCCCCGCCCTAGAACGCGCCGACCGTGCCCGGGCCATCTCACGCGTCCTGGACGAGGAATTCGGTCCCTGCTCGGGGTACGGGGAGTGCGCGCGGGTGTGTCCCGCCGACATCCCCCTGGGGGCGGTCGCCGCCGTGGGCAGGGAGCGCTGGGGCGCAGCCCTGCACCCCAAGCGCACCTGACCCCCTTCGGCGAAGTCCGCTCTGTTCCCACCTCGAGGTCCGCTCAGTTCGGGCACCGAGGTCCGTTCCCGCAAGCCTCCGGTGCGTCCCGATGGGTCGGGGGTCCGCCCTCGTGGGTCGGGGGTCCGCCCTCGTCGACACCGCGACCCCGCGTGCCGGAGGGGCACACGGGGTCGACGGGACCGGACCGCGGGGGGAGGGAGTGCTGCTCAGTCCTCCCCGGCGTGGTCCTCCTCGGAGATCGTGTAGTTGAACAGCTCGTAGCGGTCGATCGCCTGCTTGACGAGCGAGCGCTCCACGGCTCCCTGGTCGGCGAGGGCCTGCAGGGTGCGCACCACCATCGACTCCGCGTCGATGTGGAAGTAGCGTCGGGCGGCCCGCCTCGTGTCGGAGACGCCGAAGCCGTCCGCACCCAGCGTGTAGTAGTAGCCGGGGACCCACTGGCGGATCTGGTCCTGGACGAGGGCGTCGTAGTCGGAGGTCGACACGAAGGGCCCCTCCGAGCCCGCCAGCTTGCGCGTCAGGTAGGCGATGTGCGGCTCCTCCTCCGGGTGGAGGAAGTTGTGCTCGT
>NZ_CCXH01000261.1 GCF_000820725.1 Actinomyces polynesiensis
CTTGCGCGTCAGGTAGGCGATGTGCGGCTCCTCCTCCGGGTGGAGGAAGTTGTGCTCGTCAGCCGCCTGACCGTCGCGACGCAACTCGTTCCACGAGGTCACTGACCACACGGCCGCGTCGACACCCCAGTCCTCGGCGAGCAGGCGCCGTGCCTCACGCGCCCACGGCACCCCCACGCCCGAGGCGAGCAACTGCGCCTTGGGGCCGCCCTCGCCGGCGTGGTCGTCCACCTTGTAGATCCCCTTGAGCAGGCCCTCCACGTCCAGCCCCTCCGGCTCGGCGGGCTGGTGGATCGGCTCGTTGTAGACCGTCAGGTAGTACAGGACGTTCGGGTCGCGCGGGTCGTCCTCCCCGTACATGCGCTGGATGCCGTCCCAGACGATGTGGCGGACCTCGTAGGCGTAGGCGGGGTCGTAGATGACGAAGCCGTGGTTCGCGGCGGCCAGGATCGGGGACTGGCCGTCCAGGTGCTGGAGGCCCTCACCGGTCAGGGTGGTGCGTCCGGCCGTGGCACCGATAACGAAGCCGCGGGTCAGCTGGTCCGCCGCCGCCCAGAACTGGTCGCCGGTGCGCTGGAACCCGAACATCGAGTAGAAGATGTAGAAGGGGATCATCGGCAGGTTGTGGGTGGCGTACGCCGTGCCCACGACCTGCATGGCGGCAGCGGACCCGGCCTCGGTGATACCGGTGTGCAGGATCTGGCCCTGCTCGGACTCCTTGTAGGAGAGCATCATGTCGGCATCGACGGCCGTGTAGTTCTGGCCGTGGGTGTTGAAGATCTTCGCGGTGGGGAAGATCGCGTCCAGGCCGAAGGTGCGTGCCTCGTCAGGGATGATCGGCACGATGTACCTGCCGATGTTCTTGTCCTTGATGAGGTCCTTCATCAGGCGCACCAGGGCCATCGTGGTGGCGACCTCCAGCGGTCCCGACCCGGCGGAGAGGTGCTCGAAGGGCTTGAGGGCCGGCGCGGGCAGGCGCGGGTCGCGGTCGTCGCGGCGCTCCGGCACCCACCCGCCCAGCTTCTCGCGGCGCTCCTTCATGTACACCAGTGCCGGGTGGTCGGCCGGGGGCATGTAGTAGGGCGGCATGTAGGGGTCGCGCTCGAGCTCCTCGTCGGAGATCGGGATCCGCAGCCTGTCGCGCAGCTGCTTGGCGTCCTCCAGGGTCAGCTTCTTCATCTGGTGGGTCGAGTTGCGGCCGGCGAAGTGCGTGCCCAGTGCGTAGCCCTTGATGGTGTGTGCGAGAACCACGGTCGGCTGCCCGGTGTGTTCCATCGCCGCCTTGTAGGCCGCGTAGACCTTGCGGTAGTCGTGACCGCCACGCTGGAGGGCCCAGATCTGGTCGTCCGTCCAGTTCTCGACCAGGGCCTTCGTGCGGGGGTCCCGGGCGAAGAAGTGCTCGCGGATGTAGCCGCCGTCATTGGCGCGGAAGGTCTGGTAGTCGCCGTCGAGGGTCTCGTTCATCAGGTTGACGAGCGAGTTGTCCTTGTCCGAGGCCAGCAGCTGGTCCCAGCCGCGACCCCAGATCACCTTGATGACGTTCCAGCCGGCACCCTTGAAGTAGGCCTCGAGCTCCTGGATGATCTTCCCGTTGCCGCGCACCGGCCCGTCCAGGCGCTGCAGGTTGCAGTTGACCACGAATGTCAGGTTGTCGAGGCCCTGCTGGGCCGCCAGCTGCAGCATGCCGCGCGCCTCGGGCTCGTCCATCTCGCCGTCGCCCAGGAACGCCCAGGTGTGCTGCTGGGAGGTGTCCTTCAGGCCGCGCAGCATCAGGTACCGGTCGAACCATGCCTGGTAGATCGCCTCCGCGGGGCCCAGACCGAGGGACACGGTGGGGTACTCCCAGAAGTCACGCATCTGGCGGGGGTGGGGGTAGGAGGGCAGGCCGTTCTCGACGGAGACCTGCTGGCGGAAGCCGTCCATCTCCTCCTCGGTGAGCCGCCCCTCCAGGAAGGCCCGCGCGTAGGGGCCGGGGGAGGCGTGGCCCTGGAAGAAGACGTGGTCGCCGCCGCCGGGGTGGTTCTTGCCGCGGAAGAAGTGGTTGAGGCCGACCTCGTAGAGGGTGGCCACCGAGGCGTAGGAGGAGATGTGCCCGCCCACCTTCACACCGGGGCGCTGGGCGCGGGTCACCTGGACGGCGGCGTTCCAGCGGATCCAGCGCCGGTACTCCCGCTCGATGGCCTCGTCGCCGGGGAAGTAGGGTTCCTGCTCGACCGGGATGGTGTTGACGTAGGGGGTCGTGTACTCCTGCGGGATCTGGACGTGGCGCCTGCGCGCCTCGGCCAGCATGTGGAGCAGGATGTAGCGGGCCCGTGGTCCGCCCTTCTCATCGATGAGCCCCGACAGGGATTCGACCCATTCCGCCGTCTCCTCCGGGTCGTTGTCCGGGACCTGGCTGAGCAGGCCGTTGACGACCGGGTGGTTCTCACTCGACTGACTCACGGATTCCCTCTTCCTCGTGGTGGTCTGCACTGCACGGCGTCGTGCCTGACACCCTCCATTGTCGCCCGTCCGCGGGTGCGGTGCGAGTGCATCCGGGACCTCCGACCCATGAGAAAGGCCTCAATTGTGCGACCCCTGCCACGTCCGGGGTGCGCGGGGACCCCGTCCCGCTCCCGTCCGCGTCCCCGCGTGTCGGTGCGTGTGATCGGTGGCGCACCGTGCTCTACGATGGGCACGTGAGTTCAGTCAGCGCGCGGTTGACGCGCATCGTGGAAGGTGGTCGTTGGTCGTGGCGCTGAGCCTCGGTTTCACTCAGGGCCAGGTGGTCCAGGAATTCTGCCCCGACGACGACGTCGACGTGTCCCTGCGCGCGCTCATCGAGTCCGAGTGCGGCCATCCCGTGGTCGACGAGGGTTACGGCGACGTCGTGGACGGCGCGGTCGTGTGGTGGAGGGCCGAGGACGCCGAGGAGGAGGACCTCGCGGACCTCCTGGTGGACGCCCTGTCGAATCTCGACGACGGTGGCCTGATCTGGGTCTTCATCCCCAAGCCCTCGCGTCCCGGTGCGATCCCCGTGGCGGATGTCGAGGACGCGGCGAAGGTCGCGGGCCTGCACTCGACCCCGGCGGCCTCCGTGGGCCAGGACTGGGCGGGCATCCGCCTCATGGCGAGGCCCCGTACGCGCTGAGACCTGCGCCCGGTCCGCTCCGTCCTTCCCGACACCCCCGTGCGCCCGCGGACCTGCGTGCGCATCGACGAGGGCGGCGCCGCCCTCGTCGGTCGGCCGGCACGTGTGGGCGGGTGCGCTGTGTGCCTGCCCGTGGGACGCGGGTCATGCGGGGACGTCGTGGGCACACCGGTGCGGTGGCGGGCCCGGTCCCACTATGCTGTGGGGGTTGTGCCCCCGGGCACGCAGGGCCTGTAGCTCAGTTGGTCAGAGCGCTGCGCTTACACCGCAGAAGTCGTCGGTTCGAGACCGGCCGGGCCCACCCGATGTCCCGTGTCCAGGCCTTCGACCAGGGCGGCAGGGGTCCCGTCGCCTGCCTCGCGTCCGATGGTTGTGCCGCGCACGTTGTCGTGGTGGTGGGGCTGGTGGCCCGGCAGAACGGCTCGTCAGGGTGCGCTGCGTTCTCGTGCACCGCCCGGACCTGCTCGGCGCCCCGGCGACCGGAGGTCGCGCTCGACAGTGCGCCCGCTCCGAGCCCACGCAGACGGGTCGCAGGCAGGTTCATCCCAGGTCCGTGTCCCGTTGCAGATCGACGCATCGCGGGGATCCCCCGGGCAGCCGCCCCACAGCGGGCGGTGCCCACCACGCTCCGACGATGTCGAGGGTCCCGGCGTGGTCACTCACCCGGCCGGATCGGCGTTCGGCTTCATCCAGAACGGCGAGTAGTGGTAACCGTCCGGGTCGTCGAACTGGCGCTGGTACATGAAGGGGTACTCGTCGGTGTCGCCGATCCGCCCGCCCGCGGCTCCGGCACGCTCAACCAGCTCATCGACTGCCTCGCGGTTGCCGAGGTCGAATGAGACCGTGACCTTCGAGGGGGTGCCGGATCCACCAATCAGCTCCTCGACGCCGCCGACGCTCGAGTACGCCTCGCGGCTGCTGAGCATGACGTACTGTCCGGGTGCGATCGCGAAGCACGCGACGTCGTCACCGGACATCTCGGCACTGAGCGTCCAACCGAGGGCTGTGTAGAAGGCCACAGCCCGGTCGACACTCTCGACCGGGCAGGTGATGAAGAGGGTCATACGGCCAATACTTCCAATATTGAAATACTGTGTCAAGCGGCAACGCGCAAGCGGGCGATCCATGACCCACCCGCGTCCCGGCCGCCTTCCGCGAGCACTGCCCGGCGAGCGGACCCGGCGCTGGTGCCCCCGCTTCGGCCCTGTCGTCCGCGTGCCCGTCGGACGGTGTGGTGGTCTCACCGGTCCGCCAGTCTGATCGCCACCTGGGTCCTCCAGGTCGAGGGGTCCGGATCGTCCTCCGGTCCGTCGAGCAGGTGCTCGACACGTCCACCGAAGACGTCGCCCCGTCTGCCCGCGTGGACATCCATCCGGAGCCCCTGGTCGGCGATCCACCCGATCAGTGCCGCATTGCCCCGGATGCCGTTCTCGACACCGGTGAACACCAGTGCCGCGTACCTGCCCCCCGGCAGGGAGTCGATGAGGATACGGTCATCACCCCTCGTCCCGACGGGCACGGGGAAGCCGACGGTGATGTCGAGCTCCTCGGCCATGTCGATGACGTGGTAGCGGACCAGGGGGACACCCGCGGGTTCGACACCGCGCTCCGACATCCACGTCGCCACCTCGTCGACCACCGGGGGAATGGCCTCGTCGAGGTCCTGCATGGTGACCCGGAGGCGGATCCCTGCGTGGCACTGCTCGCGACGCTGCTCAGTCCAGGGTTCCGAGATCTCCATGGCGCACCCCCTGCGAGCGGACGGGCTGGCGCAGGATCGTCCGCATCCTCTCCTGGGCGACCCTGCGGAAGTCGCTGAGGTAGACCTCGTGGTGCCTGCCGTCCATGCGCAGTCCGTGGTCGGGGATGAACCGGTGGTGCATCCGGTCGAGGACGGGTGCCTCGTCGTCGAAGGAGCCGATGTGGAGGGTCTGGACGCACCGACCCTCCGAGAGCTCCTCGAGACGGAGGTCGTCCAGGCGCGGCGGCGCACCCTTGTCCCCGGTCCGGGTGATGGCGGAGTCGACCATCTCCCGGTCGATCCAGACGGGGACCATCAGCATCATCGTCCAGTCCCACCGGGACTTGTCCCGTGAGCTGGTGAAGGCGTCCATGTCCTCCGCCCACCACAGACCCTCCAGGGGTGGGACGACGTAGTCACGACCGAGATCCCGCTTGGAGGCGAACTTGAGGGTGTACGCCATGGGGTAGAGGGTCTCGAGGGCCTCGGCATGGGCCGGTGACGTGTTGGGGTCGCCGTGTCCGTCGACCATCAGGTATCGCATGTCGGGGACGTCGACGATCTCGAAGCGGCCCCGCGGGGCGCGGTAGCCGCGGAGGGACCTCTTGAAGTCGACCTTGTCGGCCATGGGGAACCTGGACCCGACCGGCGGGTCGCGACCTTCCTGTTCCGGAGGTGGTGGGGGTCTCCACGGTACCGTCCCGGTCCGGAGGGTGCGCCCGGTGCGGGCCCCGGATCGTCCGCCGGCCCGGTCTCCGCCCGGGTGGTGTCGGTCCGTTCACGCGCCGTCCTGCAGCCGGGCGCCGTCAGTCGGTCGTCTGCGGAGAGGTGAGGGCGTGCATGACCAGGGCGACCTCGGGCCCGATGGTGGACTCCTCCTGTCCGTGCGACGAGGGCGCGGCAAGGGCCTGGCGGAGGAGTTCCCCGCCGATCAGTGCGTGGCCGAGGACTCGGACGGTCCCGGGTGCCGGCGGGGGGATCTCCCCCCGGGCGGCGGCACGCTCGAGGATCGACCCGATGTACCGGGACGTGCTCCCGACGACCTCGTGCCGCAGGACGGAACGGAGCTCCTCGTCGTGGCATGCCTCGGCGATCAGGGCGAAAAGGGCGGTGCCGACACGGTCGAGGAGCAGTCGCTTGCGCCGGATGAACTCGGTCAGGTCACCTTCCAGGGAGCCGGTGTCCACACCGCTGAGGGCATCGACGGAGAGTGCGCGTGCGATGTCGGTGACGAGTGCCTTCTTGGTGGGCCACCGGCGGTACAGGCTCGCGGTGGAGGCGCCGGCCCGCTTCGCGACGGCGGCCGTCGTCACGGCGGCATACCCGTTGGTGGTCAGCAGATCCAGGGCGGCTTCGACGAAGCGGTGCTGGAGCTGTGGGTCGACGGGGCGTCCCCGGGTGGTGGTTCCCTCCACGGTCTCAGCCCTGCCTCTGCAGGCATCCGATGAGGTCGAGAACGCGTCTGTCCGTCCCGGGGTTCAGGAGGCGGAGTGTGTCCGGGACCAGCGGCTTGGTCAGCACCGGCTTGGGGTGTGAGAAGGTGCGGATGGAGTCGCGTCCGTGGTAGGAGCCCGTACCACTCGGTCCGATGCCGCCGAACGGGAGCGAGCCGATCCCGACGTGGATCAGTCCGGCACCGTTGACGAGGGCGCCGGAGGAGGTGTGACGCTCGAAGTAGCGACGGGTGCCCGTGGAGTCACTGAACACGTACAGGGCGAGCGGCTTGTCCCACCCGTTGACGACCCGCGCGGCCTCCTCCCTGGACCCGACCGTGAGGATCGGGAGGATCGGTCCGAAGATCTCCTCGCGCAGGACCCTGTGCGGCGCGTCGGGGCCGACGGAGGCCTGCTCCGACGCCGGGAAGGTCATGACGGTGGGTTCGATGCAGAGGCTCCCACGGTCGTGTCGTCCGCCGAACTCGACCGTTCCCTCGTCCAGGTAGCTGAGGAGGCGGTCGAAGTGCCGTTCGGAGATGATGTGGCAGTACTCGTCGCTCAGCAGTGGGTCGGGACCCCACAGGTCGCGCACGGCCCGCTCCAGCGCTGCCACCAGTGCGGGAACGCGCTCCCGGGTCGTGAGCACGTAGTCGGGCGAGACGCAGGTCTGGCCGGCATTCGTGTACTTGGCCCACACGAGACGGCGCGCCGCCACGTCGAGGTCGCGGTCCTGGTCGAACCACACCGGGGACTTGCCACCCAACTCCAGGGTCACGGGGGTCAGGTGTTCGGCGGCAGCCGCCATGACGATCCTGCCCACCGTCCCCGAGCCCGTGAAGAGGATGTGGTCGAACCTCTCCTCCAGGACCTGTTGGGCGACCTCGACGGGCCCGAGCAGGACCTGGACGGCTCCGTCGGGGAAGTAGACCGGGACCAGACGCGCGAGGAGCTGGGAGGTGTTCGCCGACTCCGGGCTGGGCTTGATGACGGCCGTGTTCCCGGCGGCGAGGATGCCGACCAGGGGGTCGAGGGTGAGGTTCACCGGGTAGTTCCAGGGCGACATCACGAGGACGACCCCCAGTGGCTCCGGGACCACGCGGGCGGAACTCGGCCAGAAGGTGGGTGGGGTGAGCACCCTGCGCGGCGAGGTCCAGTGCCTGAGGTGGCGCAGGGTGTGAGCCGCTTCGCCGAGGGTGACGTCGATCTCGGTCATGCCGGACTCGCGCCTGCTCTTGTGCACGTCCGCGCGCAACGCCTCCTCGAACAGGGCGCGGTTCTGCGTGAGCATGCGCCCGATGGAGCGCACATGGCGCTCGCGGGCGGCCAGGGGGCGTGTCACGCCCGAGTCGAACACCGCCCGTGCCCGTGAGACGGCTCGCGCGACCTCCTCACGCGAGGCGTCGGGAATGGGGGTGGTACCGGGGGTGGACGTGGAAGGAGTGGAGGTCGTCGTCATGGGTGAGACGGTAGCGGCCATACGATACGAAATCAAGTAGTTTCGTAAAAGGGGTCGCACGCGGATGCGAGGGCCTCATCCACTGAGGAACTCCGGGAGCCGTTCGGCCACGACGGCGGGTGCGCTCTCGTCCGGCGCGTTGTGGTCCAGGCCGGCGAGTGTGGCGACTGCAGATCGTGGAATGGTCCGGCCGGGTGTGTCGAGGACCCCGGTCAGAGCGTGCCGCTCCCGCCGCGTCCGCGTCGGTCGATCACCGAGACGCGGAAGTGGTGGGCGAGTGCCCCGGCCAATCGGTCGTAGTTGTGGGCCATCCTGTTGTTCCCGGGCACCACCACGAGTCCGGGACCGGCCCCCTGACTCGAGTGACTGATTGTGGTGCCGTCCGGGGAGACGACCGAGTGGTACTCCGTCATGGAGGTCAATGTATGCCCGTCCGGGATTCCGGTTGACCTCTCAGGTCGTCAGGCGAGGGAGCGCAGTCGAATCGGCCGCATCGAGGAGGACATCGGGCGGGAGTGTCCTCGGGTCGCGACGGTCACCCTCCGCCCGGGGACCATCTGCGCCACCGGAGGAATCAGCCCCGTGTGTGGTCCGGGTCCCTCTCCATGGCTCAGAACAGGGCCACCCGCTCAGCGGGTGGGAAGACCTCGTCGAGGCGGGCCAGCAGGTCGTCGGGCAGGGTTGTCACGGCCCGCGCATTCTGCCGGACCTGGTCGGGACGGGTGGCGCCCGCGATGACGCTGGGCACCACCGGGCACGAGGCGAGCCAGCTGAACGCCAGCTGCAGTGGGCTGAGCCCGGCTTCCCCGGCCAGTGCCCCGAACCGCTCGAGGGCCTCCCACGGAGCGGTCTCCAGGAGCTGCCGCTTGGAGACGTCCAGGCGCGAACCGCTGGGAGGTTCCACCCCGCGGGAGTACTTCCCGGTGAGGAGTCCGTTGGCCAGGGGGAAGTAGGGCAGCACGCCGAGACCGAACTCGGTCGCTGCAGGGACCACCTCGAGCTCGGCGCGGCGGTCGATCAGGTTGTAGTGGTTCTGTGCGGAGACGAAGCGCCGGGTACCCAGTTCGCGAGCCACGTACTCGGCCTGTGCGATCTGCCAGCCCGAGCGGTTGGAGTGGCCGATGTAGCGGACCTTGCCGGAGGTGACCACGTCGTCGAGGGCGGCGAGTGTCTCGTCGATGGGGGTGGAGGGGTCCGGGGTGTGGAACTGGTAGAGGTCGATGTGGTCGGTCCCCAGGCGCCCCAGGGAGGCCTCGACGGCGCGCACGATGTAGGAGCGGGATCCACGCGCTCCGAAGTCGGGGCCGTTCGCGCCGTGGACGTCCATCCCGAACTTCGTGGCGATGACGGCCTCGTCGCGCCTGCCGGCCAGTGCACGTCCGAGGAACTCCTCGGACAGGCCGGGCCGCGCCCCGTAGGAGTCCGCGGTGTCGAAGAAGGTGATCCCCGCCTCCAGTGCGGCGTCGACGACCGCGGCCGAGCCCTCAGCGGTGCTGGTCGCCGTGCCCGGACGTCCGAGGTTGTTGCACCCCAGACCGATGACGGAGACGACGAGTCCGGAGCGTCCGACGTGGCGCAGGGCGGGGCTGTCCGTTGGGGAACTCATGACCGGAGCCTACAAGCCGACCGTGTCATCGGCGCGGGTGCCGGCGTGGGCGCCGGCTTGGGCGCCGGTGCGCATGCCCATGCCGGTGCCGGTACCGGGTCGGGTCCCGGACGCGGGATGGGCCAGCACCTCGACGTGGGGGATGAGGAACCAGGCGTCCGGGTCCACCGCCCACGTCCGCCAGGCACCTGCGATTGCGGCGACGTCCGACTCCGTGGCGCCGATGCGGATCGCCTGGGTGGTGAAGGCGCTCCCCGACACGCGCTGGGCCTGGCTGTGCCCCCACCATCCGCACGAGGTCGGCTCCGCGTAGCACCAGCACGAGGTCGTCACCGCAGTCCCCTGGAGGTCGGCGCTCCTCGCCCAGGCACGCATGCGACGCCCGGCGTCGGGCTCTGCCCCGTTGTCCCGCGCGATCGCCGAGTAGATGCGACGCCACAGGTCGATTCCGGACACCTCGGGGTACCAGGCCATCGCCCCGTAGTCCGCGTCCCGCGCCGCGACCCACCCCCCGGGTCGGCACACCCGCGACATCTCCCGCAGGGCGCCCACCGGATCCGCGAGGTGCTGGAGGACCTGGTGGGCGTGGACGACGTCGAAGGAGTCGT
>NZ_CCXH01000262.1 GCF_000820725.1 Actinomyces polynesiensis
GGGCGTGGACGACGTCGAAGGAGTCGTCCGGGAACGGCAGGTCCATGACGTCGGCCAGCTGGAACCGGGTCGTCGTGTCGGCGCGTGCGTGGGCGTTTCCCTGTGCGCTGGCGAGGGCGGCCCCGGCCTCGTCGATCCCGACCGTCCGCCCGGGTGCCACCGCCGCCGCCAGGTCCAGGGTGATCGTCCCGGGTCCGGATCCGACGTCGAGCAGGTCCATCCCCGGTCGGAGGTGCGGGAGGAGGTAGGCAGCGGAGTTCTGGGCGGTGCGCGCCGCGTGCGCGGCGAGCACGGCGGCATCGTGGCCGTGGGTGTAGTGGGCCTCGTGCACTCCGGCGTGCTCCCGGTCGAGGTGCGGGCGGTGTTCGCGGCGTCCGCCGTTCGCCGGGGCCGCAGAGGAGTCGGGGGTCATCTCGCCACGGTAGTGCCGCGGCGCGTCCCGGCGCTGTCCCGGCCATCCACAGGTCACTGCCCGCGGAAGGGTGTCTGCCGCAGATGCACATGGTCCTTCAGACAATGAACCATGGACACGACGACCGGTGATCGGACGCCACGGGGCGAGGACCTGCTCGCGACCCTGGGACGGCTGTTGGCGGTCGCGCGCGGGGGGTGCGACGCCGGCTCCGCGGACGAGGGCGGGACCGGGCTGTCGGAAGCTGTCGCACACCTCCCGGACGACGACCTCCTGGCCTTCATCAGGGACGCGGAGGAACTGGGACGGTTGGTGGATGCGGCCCGCGCACTGGGAGCAGGGGAGGTCGCCCACCGCTCGCGTCGGAGCCTGGGTGGGGACGGGCTGGCCGCCCGTCGTGGTTGCCGGACCCCGTCCGAGTTGGTCGAGCGGGTGACGCTCGTGTCGGGCCGGACCGCGCGGGCCCGTGTGAAGGATGCCGAGCCACTGCGCTCCGAGGTCTCGCTGTCCGGTGAGCGGCTCCCGGGCTCGTTCCCGCTGGTCCGCCGGGCAGTCGAGGAAGGTGCCCTGGGTCTGGACAGCGCACGGGCGATCACGACCGCGCTGGGGGGTGCGCTCGCGCACGGCGCGGGTGTCGGGGAGGTGTGGCAGGCCGAGAGGGAGCTCGTGGCCACCGCGACCACCGGACACGGGACCGACGGCGGGGATCCCGAGGAGTCCGGGCTCGGGGGCCCGACGGTTCCCGAGGAGTCCGGCTGTCCCGGGGCGCACGGGGGTGTGCGGGGCGTGCCGGCCGACGATGTGGCTGCGATGTCGGGGGTGTGGGCCCTCTACCTGGATCCGGACGGCCGCGTGCCCGATGAGAGGGAGGCGATGCGTCGGCGCGGACTCACCCTGGGTCGTGTCCGGGGCGGGACCGTGCCCCTGAAGGGCGAGCTCCTGCCCGAGGTCGCAGCCCAGCTCGAGCGGCTGCTCGACGCGTACCTCAACCCCCGGAGGGAGCCGTCGGTGCACGGGGCGTCCGGGGTGCCAGGATCCCCGGCGTCGGTGGACCGTCCTGCCGGGGATGCCAGTGCGGGGGATCCTGCTGCGGCCGTTCCCCCTGCGGGTGAACCGGAGGGGGAATGCGGTCCCGGAGCGCGCAGGTGGGCACAGAGGAGGCACGACGCACTCGCCGGGATCCTCACCACGGCAGCCGGGTGCGCGGTGACGCCCCGGCTCGGGGGTGCGCCGCCGACGCTCCTGGTCAGCACCACCCCCGACCAGGTGGGGGACCCGGACGGTGTCGCCTTCGTCGAGGGCGTGCACGATCCCGGCCGTGTGGCCGTCGGTGCCACGGTCGCCCGACAGATCGCGTGCACGGGAGCGGTGCAGCGAGTCGTGGTGGATGCCACGGGCCGCGTCCTCGGGCTGGGCGCCCCGCACCGGCTGTTCACCGCCCACCAGCGACGCGCGATCATCCTGCGTGACGGGGAGTGTGTGATCCCCGGGTGCCATGTGCCCTCCACCTGGTGCGAGGTCCACCACGTCGTCGAGCACCACGAGGGCGGAGCGACACACACGGACAACGGCGTCCTCCTGTGTTGGTTCCACCACCGCACGCTCGGCACCAGCGGGTGGCAGATCCAGGTGCGCAGCGGTGTCCCCTGGGTGCGTGCGCCGTCCTGGATCGATCCGGAGAGAACATGGATGCCATCCGGTGGGTCCCCGCTCGGGCGCTGGCAGAACCACCGTGGCCGGGCGGGGGACCCTGCCGGGTGGGGGGACCGACGGGCTGGGGACCGGCCAGGGGGCGTTCGAGACCGGACAGGGGATCGCCGGACGGGGGACCCGCCGGTCGCCGGCGCCGCAGATGAACCCCCCTGACCTGCGGCGGTGCGCGACGGGTCTGACGCGACCGAGGAGGGGGCTCCTCCCCGAGTCCTGCCAGCACCCTGATGTGACGTGGTGCCGTGCGCGAGGAGTCCGGTGGCGGGTGCCACAGGGGTACGACGTCCTCGTTCACCTCGCGTTCGTCCGATGCCGCCCTCCCGGTCACCCGCGCCCCGTACCTTCACACGCGGGTTCCGCGGACGGTCGACATCCCCGATCCGACGGGGACCACTGGCGAGGGCAGGAGCCGGCCACACGACCGACGGCCCCACCGGCGAGCGCACGGCACGCGCGGAGCCCCGAGGAAGGACACAACACATGTCAACGCAGGTGCGCACCCGTGTGCGCAGATCCCTCACCATCGGAGCGGTCACCTCGGTACTCGCCCTCGGCGCCCTCCCCGCGCTCGCGGCCGACGGGGGCAGCTCCGCCCCCGATCCCGTGGACCTCATGGGGGAGTTCAACAACTACTGGACACCCCTCGCCTACGACACCACCAATGACGGGACCAAGGCCGCGACCGCCTTCCGCGGGACCGTTCTCCCGGCCGGTGAGCAGATCCTGGAGCAGAACGACACCACGCTCGTGGCCATCAACCACGCCGGCGCAGCTGACGAGACCCAGGCACACCGTGCCCTCGTGGACGCCGACTACGACTGGAGGCAGACGCTCCCTGACGCACTCGGACCCGTCCTGGGCACCTACTTCAGTGAGGGCGTCGCTGCGGGCGACCTGCCCCTGGCGACGGCCGCCATCACCGAGGCCGGCGCCGGCGCCAACACCGGCACCGCCAAGCCCTACTTCAACTTCCCCCGACCCTTCATGGAGGACCGCACCTCCGGCGGTGACTCCGACCTGCGCAGCCTGAGCGCCGACCTCGGGATCGCCGAGATCCCCGACTGGACGGATCCGGCGACGGACCGCACCCACACGGCGGGTTACGCGTCATTGCCGGCCGGCTACTCGCAGGCGTTCCCCTCGGGCCACACCACCTACGCCTACACGGTCGGCCTCGAGCCCGCGACCCTCCTGCCGCAGCTGGGCACCGAGATCGTCACCCGCTCCTCGGAGGCCGGCAACAACCGCATCGTCCTCGGGGTCCACTACCCGCTCGACGTGATGGGCGGACGCATCGTCGGCCACTCGCAGGTGGCCGCGAAGCTCTCCGACCCCTCCTACGTCTCCGGCACGGTCCTGCCCGCCCAGAGCGAGCTCGCCGACTACCTCGCCTCGCGCTGCGCCGCGGACGGCCACGGCGACACCCTCGAGGAGTGCATCGACGAGGTCGGGGCCGCGGACGAGGGCGGCTACACGAACGCCTTCACGGACGCCGTCTCCCAGGCCCCTGTCACCGACCGGGCCAGCGCCCTCACCGCCTACCGGGCACGCATGACCTACGGCTTCGCCCAGGTCGGAACGGCCGGCCAGACCGCAGTGTTGCCCGAGGGCGCCGAGAACCTGCTGGTCACCGCATTCCCGACCCTGTCGGCCGACCAGCGCCGCGCGGTGCTCGCCGCGACCGAGATCGACTCCGGTTACCCGCTGGACTCCTCCTCCCTGGGCTGGCAGTGCATCGACCTTCCTGCCGCCCTGAGCGCGAAGGTCACCCTGGACGCGGACGGCACGGTCGTCTCGGCGGAGACCGGGCAGGCCACCGCCTCGGTCGTCACCGAGGAGCCCACGACCGATCCCACGGGTGAACCCACCACCGATCCCAGCACGGATCCCGTCCCCGACCCCTCCGACCAGGGAACAGTCCCCACGGACGACCCCACCACCGATCCGGTGGACAACGCCACCTCGCCTGCCGCCGCGGACACCGCGACCGCGTCCGTGAGTGCGGCGGGTCCTGCGGGTCTGGCCCACACGGGCTCCGACGCCGCATGTGTCGGTGTCCTTGCGACGCTGCTGGCCGTGTGCGGCATCGCGGCGGCCGCCGTCGCCAGACGCCGCATGCGCGACTGAGGGCCGGTCAGCGGACGGGGCCGGGCCCCTGCCGACAGGCGCCGCTGGGCCCCTGCCGGCGGGCGCCGCTGGGTTCC
>NZ_CCXH01000263.1 GCF_000820725.1 Actinomyces polynesiensis
CCCCTGCCGGCGGGCGCCGCTGGGTTCCGACCGGCAGGCACCGGGGGCCCCGGTCAGCACGTGCCGCTGACAACCGGCCAGGAGAGGGGGTCCGGGCGCCGTGCCCGGACCCCTCCCTCGACTCCTGCGCTCCACGTGCGGCTTCTCACACAGGGCCGGTCCTCGTGGGACGAACAGCGTGGACGGACAATGGCAGGAACGGAAGGACACACATGGACGCCCAGCAGCAGAGCGACCGGGGACCGGGGCGCGTGGCACCGACCACGTTCGCGGAGAACGAGACGATCCGCACCCAACTCGCCCACCGCACGATCCGTGCGTTCACCCCCGACCCCGTGGGGGAGGAGGTCGTCCGCAGCCTGTTGGACGTCGCCCGGCACGCCCCCACGAGCAGCTTCTACCAGCAGACGACCGTCCTGTGGGTCAGGGATCCCGTCCTGCGGCACGAGGTGTACCGGTCCTCCGGACAGCCCTACGTGGACGGGACCCGGGGCGAGCTGCTGGTGTTCGTCGTGGACCTGCACCGCAACGCCTGCATCCGGGAGGAGGCGGGTGAGGACCTCGAACCACTCGGACGCACGACCCTGTTCCTCGAGGGCGTCGAGGACGCGGTCATCGCGGCCCAGAACACCGTCGTGGCCGCCGAGAGCCTCGGCCTGGGCACCGTCTACCTGGGGAGCATCGGCGGCGACCCGCGGCGTGTCATCCGCGCGCTGCGGCTCCCACGGCACACCTTCCCCCTCCTCGGTCTCCTGGTCGGGCACCCCGACCAGGAGCCCCAGTTCAAGCCCCGTCTCCCCGCCGACCTGACCACGGCGGTCGACACCTATCCCGAGGTCGAGGACTGGGGTGCCGCCCTGGCCGGGTACGACGCGACCGTGCAGACCTACTACGACCTCCGCGACGCGAACCGCAGGGTGGACTCCTTCACCCACCAGATCCGCACCAAGCCCGGGACCGGACGCGCAGAACAGGCCCCCGTCCTCGAGGTGCTGCACGAGCAGGGACTGGCGCTGGGCTGAGGGCGGGTCCCGGAGCCACACGTCCAGGACCCGGGGCCGATGAAACGCTGATATCGCTCGGATATCAGGAGAAGTGTGCGGCCCCCGCGCCCCCACCGTCGCGTCCGATTCCCGCCAGCCGAACGGGCGGCACCATGGCAGGCTGTGGCCCATGGACTTCGACTCCCGCTACGCCGCAGTCGCGTCCCGTGACCGACGGTTCGACGGACGCTTCGTCACCGCGGTGCGCTCGACGGGGATCTACTGCCGCCCGAGCTGCCCGGCCCGCACGCCGAAGCCCGGCAACGTCGAGTTCTTCGCCACCAGCGCGGCAGCCCAGGCCGCAGGGTACCGGGCCTGCCGGAGATGCCTGCCCGAGGCCCTGCCCGGCAGCCCCGAGTGGGACCTGCGCGAGGACCTGGCGGCCCGCGCGATGCGACTGATCAGCCAGGGAGTCGTCGACCGCGAAGGCGTCGGCGGTCTCGCGTCCCGGCTCGGGCACTCCACCCGTCACCTGACGCGCGTGCTCACCGACGAGCTCGGTGCAGGTCCGCTCGCCCTGGCGCGCTCACAGCGCGCCCACACCGCCCGGCAGCTCCTGTGCACCACGACACTGCCGGTCTCCGAGGTGGCCTTCTCCGCGGGGTTCTCCAGCATCCGCCAGTTCAATGACACCGTCCGCGAGGTCTTCGGCCTCACCCCCACCCAGCTGCGCGGGCGCGCCCGACGCGCGGAGGCGGTCGCCCAGGTACCCGGGGCGATCACGCTGCGCCTGGCACACCGTGAGCCGCTGGACCTGCGTGGTCTGTTCGACTGGTATGCCGCGCGCGCCGTCCGGGGCATCGAGGACGCAGGAGGCGGACACCTCTCACGGACGCTGAGGACGTCGCGCGGCGCCGCCCTCGTCGAACTGTGGGGGGAGGGCAGGGAGGTCCTGGCACGACTCCACCTGCAGGATCCCTCCGAGCTCCCCGAAGTGCTCGGACGGGTTCGGCGAGCACTCGACCTCGATGCGGACCCCGTCTCCGTCGACACCGCCCTGTCCCGTGATGACCGGCTCGCCCCACACGTCGACGAAGTGCCGGGGATCCGCATCCCCGGTGAGTTCGACCTCGCAGAGGCTTTGGTGCGCGCCGTGATCGGACAGCAGGTGGGGGTGGAACCCGCCCGCAGGGACTTCGCCCGGGTGGCGCGTCTGCTGGCGGATCCCCTCCCCCGGGGTTCGCACCCGCGGGGCGGAAGGACGCCACGCCCCATCTCCTGTTCCCCACCGCGTCCGTCCTGGCCGAGCGCGCCGTCGCGGCTGTACCCGGGCCGCGACGCCGGGGGGCCACGATCGCGGCGGCCTGTGCGGCGGTCGCGGAGGGGCGCCTCGCCATCGACCCCTCCTGGAGACGTGAGGACGCGGTGGCGGCCCTGTGTGCGGTGCCGGGGATCGGCCCGTGGACCGCGGACCACGTGACGATGCGCGTGACGGGGAACCCGGACGTCCTGGTCCGTGGCGACGCCGCGCAGTGGAGGGGTGCGAGCAGGCTCGGGTTGGGCACCACAGCTGCGGAACTGGAAGGGGAGGGGCGTGCATTCGCGCCCTGGAGGAGCTACCTCGGCATGCACCTGTGGCGTGCCTCGATCGGAAGGGACACACCATGACGGACGTCGGACACCCTGCGGCGGAGGCGGGACACCTCGCCGGGCTGCTGCTCGTGACGACTCTCGGGACACCCGACGGGCCCTTCACCGTGGTGGAGGAGACGGACGGAACCGTCTGGGCCTCCGGATGGAGCGCGGATGTCGGGGACCTCCTGCACCGCGCACACATCGCCCCCGGGACACCGCTGGCGCCCTCCCGGGGACCCTCGGCTGCGGTACGCGCGGTCCTCTCCCTCTACGAGGGCGACGCCGCACCCCTGGCCGGTGTCCCGGTCCGCCGGTCCGGCACCGCGTTCCAACAGGAGGTGTGGAGGGGACTGCGGGACATCCCGGTGGGGACGACACTCTCCTACAGCCGGCTCGGGGAGTGCATCGGCCGCCCTCGTGCGGTTCGCGCCGTCGGCCTGGCCTGCGGGCGCAACGCCGTGGCCCCCTTCGTGCCCTGCCACCGCGTGGTGGGGGCCGACGGTTCACTGACCGGTTACGCGTGGGGGCTCGAGGTCAAGCGCCACCTCCTGACCCTCGAGGGCGCGCTGCGTCCCTGAGGGGGCGGCACCCCTGCCGGTACGGAACCGTCCGTCCCGGCAGGGGTCACGCCCTGGAGGGGTTGACGGGCGTTCCCCGACGGCGGGGGAGCGGTCTCAGGGACGGACGAGGACGACCGAGGCCTCGTCGGTGTGGGTGAGGAAGGTCAGGGACTCCTGGAGGTAGAGCTCGACGTCCTCACCCGTGTGGGAGGTGTAGCCGATCGAGACATCCTGTCCCAGGACCATCTCGTAGTCGCCGCCGCGCGTGCTCAACAGGCAGCCACCCGACAGGGCCGGCGCCCAGACGACCTGTTCGACGAGCTGCTCCAGCTGCGTGCGGATGGGGTAGCCGTGGTCGCGGGTCTCCGAGGCCTCGGTGTGGACGTCGGCGTCGAGGACCAGGGCGTAGGGGCCCTCCACCCCGGCCAACCGCAGCTCGGTGAGGGCGTGGGCGACCACCTCGGGGAGCTCCCGCGCATCGGCGGGCAGGGTGATCGGTTCATTGCTCGAGGCCGGGGCGATGCCCCGGACCTGCGCGGCGGCGTACCCCTGGAAGACGGCGGCGTCCTCGGCCCTGGCCAGTGCGGTGGCGGCGTCCTTGACGGGCTGCCAGTCGGAGTCCTGCGCGCCCCGGAGGACGTCGTCGACGGCGGCACGCGAGACCGAGAAGGGGACGCGCAGCTCGACCAGTGGGGCGACCTCCCGCAGACGCGAGCGGATGCCCGGCCGGGGCGGGTCGATGGTGCTCAGGTGGCCGGTGTTGGCGGCGGCCGCCTCCAGGCCGAGAGGGCCCGTGACGTCGACGACGCGACGTGCGGCGGAGTTGCGACGGAAGGTGCGCCGCGCCTCCTCGGCGATCTCGCCCCAGGCGGCGTCACTGACGGGCGCGAGCCAACGGTGCAGGTTGGAGGTCCCGACCGTGGTCGCCGTCGCGGCGACCGTGGGCCCTTCGTTCGGTGAGCTCATGATGTGGTTCCTCTCAGGCTGCCGATCGACAGCGATTCCGTGGTGCTGGTGTCGGGTTCGGTGTCCGGTCGTCCTGCTGCGGGTCGTCCCTGTGCGGGCACGTCGTCCGGGAGCGACTCCAACAGGTCCAGTGAGGGCACGAAGAACAGGGAGCCGGTCAGGGCCGTGGACACGTCGAGGATGTGGTCGTAGTTGCCCGGTGGGTTGCCGATGAACATGTTGTCGAGCATCTGCTCGGTGACGGAGGGATCCGCGGCGTAGGCGATGTAGTACGTGCCGAACTCCCCACGACCCGGGTCGCCGAAGGCCATGTTGTCACGCAGGATGTCGTGCTCGGTGCCGTCCTCGTCGACGATGGTGTTGAGGGAGACGTGGGAGTTGGTCGGCATGACCTCCTCGTCGAGCTCGACGTCGTCGAGCTTCGTGCGACCGATGACGTGCTCCTGCTCCTCGGTGCTCAGTGCGTGCCAGGCGGCCATGTCGTGCACGTACTTCTGCACGATGACGTAGCTGCCACCGGCGAACTCCGGTTCACCGGAGGTGTCGATCAGGGCGGCACCCACTGCCCCACGCCCGGTCGGGTTCTCGGTGCCGTCGACGAACCCGAGGAGGTCCCGGGAGTCGAAGTAACGGAAGCCGGTGACGTGGTCCTCGACGTGCACGTCCGCACCGATGGCGTCCATCAGAAGCCGGGTCAGCTCGAAGACGAGGTCGGGCCGGTTCGCGCGGATGTGGAAGAGGATGTCCCCGGGGGTGGAGGGTGCGTTGTGACGGGCCCCCGTCACGGGGTGGAAGGCGTGGAGCTGGGCGGGTCGGGGGGTCCCGGCGGGTCGGATCCTGTCCCAGAAGTCCGCCCCGAACCCCACCACGCAGGACAGGGAGGCGGTGGGTTCGCGGAAGCCGACGGCCCGGACGAGCGAACCGATGTCGGCTGCCACCGCGAGGACGCGTCCCGCTGCGGAGGAGTCCCCGGGGACGGTGACGACGAGGAAGGCCGCCGAGGAGGTCAGCGAGGTGAGGATCGCCTGGGGCTCCGGGTCCTGGGCCGGGGTCTGGGGCGACTGGGCACTCTGGAAGGCATCGAGGGGCACACCCCGAGCCTACCGCCCCGGGTGGCCGGGCGGAGGCGGCCTCACTCCTCTCCGGTCACCAGCCTGCCCGAGGAGTGCTCCCCGAGGCGCTCCAGTGCCAGACGTGCCACCATCTGCTGGTTCGTGGTGGTGCGTTCCGAGCGTGCCCGGGAGAGGAAGCTGATGAACCAGTGCAGCAGGGTCATGACCTGCTGTTTGAAACCGACGATGTAGAGCAGGTGCAGGAAGCACCACGCCAGCCAGGCCGTGAACCCACTCATCTTGACCCGACCGACGCTGACCACCGCCTTGAAACGTGCGATCGTGGCCATCGACCCCTTGTCCCGGTAGCTGAAGGTGGTCCTGCAGGGTCGTCGTCCACGCAGGCGCGAGTCGATGAGGTCCGCGACGAAACGTGCTGACTGAATGGCACCCTGGGCGACCCCGGGGACACCGTCGACGGACATGAGGTCTCCGATGACGAAGACCTCGGGATGGCCGGGCACCGACAGGTCCGGGCCGACCCTCACCCGGCCCGCCCGGTCCAGCTCGGCTCCGGTGCGCTCGGCGAGCACGCGGCCCAGGGGGGAGCCCTGGACACCGGCCGCCCACACCTTGCACACCGAGGGGATGCGTTCGCTCTTCCCCTCGGCGTCGCGCACCGTGACCGACTCGGCGTCCATGCCGGTGACCAGGGTGCGGGTACGGACCTCGACACCGAGCTCCTCCAGGGCCTTCTGGGCGCGGGTGCCCAGCTTCTCGCCGAACACCGGCAGGGGCAGGGGCGCTCCGTCGAGCAGGACCACGCGGGCGCTTGAGGGATCGATGGAGCGGAACTCACCGCGCAGCGTGTTGGAGGAGAGCTCCCGGATCTGTCCCGCCATCTCCACACCGGTCGGACCCGCCCCCACGACCACGAAGGTGAGGAGTTCCGCGATCCGGGTGGGGTCGGTCTCGATCTCGGCGAGTTCGAAGGCTCCGAAGATCCTCGCACGCAGTTCGAGGGCGTCGTCGATGGTCTTCATCCCGGGGGCGAAGGTCGCGAAATGGTCATTGCCGAAGTAGGACTGTCCGGCTCCCGCGGCGACGACCAGGGTGTCGTAGGGGGTCTCCTCGGCCCGGTTGTGGTTCCTCCAGTGCACGACCCGCGCCTGTGTGTCGATGTCCTCCACGAGGCCCAGGAGGACCCGCGCGTTGCGCTGCCTGCGCAGGACCTCGCGGGTCGCGGGTGCGATCTCCCCCTCGGAGAGGATTCCCGTGGCGACCTGGTAGAGGAGTGGTTGGAACAGGTGGTGGCCCGTCCGCGCGATGACGGTGATGTCGACGTCGCTGCGCCGCAGCGCCCGCGTGGCGAACAGTCCCCCGAAGCCGGAGCCGATGATGACGACGCGATGCCTGGCCATGGTTCCTCCCGAAATAGGTCAGGTGAATGTTACCTAATTCGTGGGGCGGATCCCAGCGGGGGAGGGGTGCCTGCACCTGACGGGGGTCGCGGTGGTGGAGGATCCGCCGACGGGTGCGGGATCTGGGGGGGTGGCGGGGACGTGCGGAGGAATGTGGGACGTGCGGACGGTGCGGGGCGTGCGGAGGAATGCGGGACGTGGTGAGGTCAGGAGCGCTGGGCGGGCGTGGCCCCGCACCCGGGGAACCCTCTGCGCGAGGGCCGCGTTCCGTGACCGCCCCGTGTACGGCTCCAGGGCGCCCTTCACGCGTCACCGGCCGACGTGGACAGCCCGCGGCCCGGCCCGACGTGTCCGCCTCCGCGTGTCCGACCGGTGGGACGCCCGTGGAGGACTCCCACGGGGAGGCAGTCACGCACCCCTGAGCAGGGCGAGGAACAGGGCGGCCGCGCAGGCCAGCGACCAGCTCGTCATCGATCCGATGAGGAACTCCTCGGCCTTCGCCCCGAGTCCCGAGTCCCGTGAGATCTCCGGGAAACGCACGATGCCCTTGGCGGCCAGGAGTGCGGCGATCACCGGGAGCGCACCGGCGAGCCCGAGCACCACGATGAGGAGGCGTTCGAGGGGGCCGATGACACGACCTCCCCGCAGTACCGGTTGGTCGGGAGGGGTTGCCCCCTCCGTGCCTCGCACCGCTGCGAGGGTCGATGCCGTGAGGAGGTTGGAGGCGGGGCCCATGAGGGCGATCACCCCGACCGTGGCGACCAGGAGTGCCAGGGGGACCCCGGCCAGGGCGGGTGAGCGCACCTCCGTCCACCCTCGGGTGAGAGCGGTGGGGCCCGTCGTCAGGACGGTTTCCAGGCCGAGCGCCACGGCGATGGTGACGACCAGACAGGCGGTCGCGACGATGGTCCGGTGCGGGGCCCGACCGACGGCCGCGGGCATGCCACGACGTGGTGCGCCCGGAGCTGCTGCCCCGATGGACAGGCACCACCCCTGCGCGACGCCCACCAGGGCGAGGCAGGCCCACCACTGCACGCCGAGGCCGGCCACTCCCAGGACCAGGCACAGTGCGGTCCACGCCCAGGACAGGGGGGCGCGGCGCTGCCGGGGGATCGTGACGAGGAGGGAACCGATGCCCGAGGCGAGGACGACGAGTGAGGCGCTCATCGGCGCACCTCCCCGGAGGCGAGGAGTCGGTGGACCTCGACCAATGTCGCGGCGCCCGATCGGTGCGCATTCTGGGAGACGGCCGACTGGGTGATCCCTTCGGAGCGTGCGATCTCGACCTGGGTCGACCCGGCCAGGAGTCCGGTGGCGATGCGGCGCTCCCGGGACTTCATGCGGGCGATCACGTGGTCGCGCAGCAGCAGGAGGGCGTTCACCGTCTCCTCCTCGGGCCACGCCGCCTGCCCCGGGCTGGAGGGGGCACCGCTGCGGAACCAGGTGAGGGCGGCGTCCTGGCCCCCCTGCGGAGCCGGTGGACGGTCTGGATCGCCTCCCGCGCCGCCCACCAGGCGGAGCCGTCCTGGATGGGCGGGGCCGACCCGGTGGTGCTGCCACCCACCTCCACCACGGTGCCGGTGCCGATCCCGAACCGGAGCGAGAGCGTCGCCGGGAGCAGGAGGTGCGCGAGACCCGTCACCCGTACGGCGGTGGGCGGATCGGCGACGACCAATTGGAACTCGTCGCCGACCGTCGGCCAGACCGGACGCAGCACCTCGGCGCCCTCGCAGGCCCGCGCCAGGGAGTCGAGGATGGCCTGCTGGGCAGCGGCACGGTCGGGCAGGTCGCGGGAGCCGATGATGTCCGCGATGATGCCGGTGGCGATGGTCATGCCTGACGATAACACTGATATGTGCCCAATATCAGTGTTTTTGTGGACCCAGCCCAGTCACACACCACTGTCCTCGAGCACGAAGGCAGGGGAGGGCACCTGCGCCGACCCCTCCAGGAGCCGGGGACGGGGGTTCTGCGGGGTCCGTTCCAGGACACGGACCAGCGAGTCCGTCTCCCCGGCGACGACGAGGAGACTCCGGCCGTCGCCCGCGTCCACCACGGCGAAGTGGCGGGGCCAGGACGTCCCCGTCCAGGCCCGACCCAGCAGCTCCAGGCCACTGCCGTCGGAGGAGACGCGGAACGTGGCGAGACTCCCGGGTCCACGCACGGCCACGTCGAGCAGGAGCGTCCCGTCCGGCTGCGGTGAGAGCACCAGGTGCGAGGGCAGGGGTGCGTCGTCCGAGCGGTCGGCCACGGGCACCCGCGTCACCTCGTGGGCCTCCTTCCCGCCCCACTCCTGGAGCACCACCTCGGCGCTGAGCTCGGTGACGACGAGGAGGTGACGCCCGTCCGGCAGGAATGCTGCGTGGCGTGGTCCGGATCCGGGGGTGAAACGGAATGCCACTCCGTCCTCGACCAGCTGGGGTGACCCGCCCCCCTCGACGACGCGCAGCCGCCTCAGCTCATCGGTGCCCAGGTCGCACACGAGGACGGTCCCCGCGCCCGGGGCGACCGTCGCGGAGTGTGCATGGGATCCCTCCTGCCGGTCCGTGCGGGGGCCGTGGCCCGTGTGCCGCAGGGCGGAGGTCGCGCCGACGGGGCGCCCGTGCGGGTCCAGGTGTGCGACCCCGACCGTGCCGTCGCCGTAGTTGGAGGTCACGAGGAGTCCGCCCGGGAGGCCCGGCAGCAGGGCCAGGTGTGTCGGGGCCGCACCCGCGGACCCCGGTTCGTCCAGGGGGGTCAGGGTGGCACCGTCACCCACACCCAGGACCGTGAGGGCCCCCTCCGGTTCTGCCTCCGCAGTGGCGTAGAGCAACGGGAGGTGGGGGTGGCGCACGAGGAAGGAGGGTGCGGGGACCTCGCAGACCTGGACGGCGGGGGAGAGGAGGCCCGAGTCGGTGTCCAGCTCCGTCCTCCAGATCCCCTCACCCAGCCCCGCGGGGGTGCCGATTCCGGCGACGGGGAAGGTGCCGATCCACAGTGTGCGGGAGTGGTCCGGGTGCGCAGGTGTCATGGGGACACGGTAGCCACGGCGCTACTGTGTGTGGATGGACAGCACCTGGAGCGTCGCCGATGTCGTCGCGCGGATGGACGAGTGGTACCCACCGCACACTGCGGAGTCCTGGGACCGTGTCGGTCTGGTCCTGGGCGACCCGACGCGTCGCGTGCACCGGCTCCTCCTGGCGGTCGATCCGGTCGCCGCAACGGTCGGCGAGGCGCTCGACCACGGGGCGGACATGGTCATCACGCACCACCCGCTGTACCTGCGCGGGACCTCCTTCCTGCCGGAGGACGACCCCAAGGGTGCGCTGGTCGCCCGTCTCATCAGGTCGGGCACGGCGCTCCTCAACGCCCACACCAACGCCGACATCGCCTGGGGTGGGGTGTCCGCAGCCCTCGCGGACCTCGTGGGACTGCGGGACTCCCGACCCCTCGAACCGACCGGCGAGGACGCCGGGGGACACGCAGTCGGTTTCGGACGCATCGGTGGTGTCACGCCCCAGTCGCTGGGCGCCTTCGCCGACCACGTGGCCTCCGTCCTGCCCGCGGGGCCGG
>NZ_CCXH01000264.1 GCF_000820725.1 Actinomyces polynesiensis
AGGACGCCGGGGGACACGCAGTCGGTTTCGGACGCATCGGTGGTGTCACGCCCCAGTCGCTGGGCGCCTTCGCCGACCACGTGGCCTCCGTCCTGCCCGCCGGGCCGCACGGGCTGTTCGTTGGCGGGGACGAGGGCGCGACCGTGCGTGTCGTGGCCGTGTCCGGCGGCGCGGGCGACCACTTCCTCCACGCGGCGCGTCGCGCGGGGGCGGACGTGTTCCTCACCGCGGACCTGCGGCACCATCCGGCCTCCGAGCACCTGGAGGGTGGGCCCCGGCGCTCCTCTGCGCCAGTCACTGGGCCACGGAGTGGCCCTGGCTGCCGGTGCTCGCGCGACGGCTGCGTGGCGCGGCGCGTGCGGATGGTGTCGAGCTCGACGTGGAAGTCTCTACGATGGTCACAGAACCGTGGAACACCCACCGACCGACCACTGGAGGACACCGGTGAACGCACCGCACGAGGACCAACTGCTGCTGCTCGACCTGCAGAAGCTCGACCAGCGCGCCTCGAAGCTGCGTCACCAGCGCAACTCCCACCCCGCCCACGCCACGCTGCAGGAACTCTCGGGCCGCGCCGAGGACCTCCGGCGTGCGGCGATCACGCAGGGCGCCGTCATCTCGGACATCCGTCGTGAGGTCACCCGCATCGAGGACGACATCGAGAAGGTCCGCGCCCGCCGCGAGCTCCAGCAGGGGAGGCTCGATCGCAACGAGGTGCCCCTGAGGGACATGAACCCGATGGAGCACGAGATCAGGCGGATGGACCAGCGGCTGTCCGACCTCGAGGACACCCAGCTCGAGGCGATGGAGAGGCTGGAGACGGCGGAGACCGCCGAGCAGGCCATGAAGGACGAGGCCGCCGCGATCGCCTCCGACGTGGAGGCCACCCGTGCCGGCTTCGCCCGTGACATGGCGGGGGTCGACGAGGAACTGCGCGGCGTGCTCGCCGAGCGCGAGGCACTCGCCGCCCGAGTCCCCGCGGAACTCATGGACGAGTACGAGCGTTCCCGGTCGCGCAACGGCGCCCTGGCGGTCGTCGAGGTGCGTGACGGCCAGGTGCTCGGCGCGGCCACGGAACTCTCACCCGCCGAACTCGAGGACGTGCGCCGGACCCCGGAGGACCAGCTGTGCTGGGCCGAGGAGACCGGTCAGATCATCGTGCGGACCACCGCGTCCTGACCGACTGCACCCCGGCCGGGACCCGGTCGCCGGACCGGTTGCTCCACGGGCCCGGGCCCGGGCGTGGGGTGCGCCCGACGTCAGGTCGGATGCTCGTCGCGGGCGCCGCTTCAGTCGACCACGAGGGTCAGCACGGTGACGGACCCGCCCTCGCGCGTGGGCGTGGTCGGTCCGACCTCGACGTCGACCACCTGCTGACGCGCGCCGGTGGCGTCGTGGGCCACCATCGTGGGAGCCGTCGAGCGGATGGCACTGACGCACCCCTCCACCGTCACCGTCGGCGGCAGGGAGTCCGGTGAGGCGTCGAGCAGGCCCGCGCACACCATTCCACGCCAGTGCTTGGCCTGGTGGGAGACGACACCGCGTCGGCCGTCCCTGCTGCGCACGACGTCGATGCGGAGCACGTCGGCCCATCCGCCGGTGCAGGCCGAGCGGTAGGGGCCAGAACGCAGGTCCACCACCGTCGCCCCACGGGTGCGGTCCTCGAGGGCATCGCGCAGACGTGGCCTCCAGAAACCCGCCAGGGCACCCGTCCCGGGCAGTCGGGCGCCCATCGGGAGCCGGTGGTCGGGGATCGGGTCCTCGGGTCGCAGGGCTCCGAACAGGCCCGAGAAGATCCACACCTCCGGCCCCCGTGGACCGCGCCGGCAGCGACCCAGCCCGGCGGCCTCGAAGAGGACTCCCGAGAACACCTCCCGTGCGGGGGCGCAGGGGGCGTCGCCGAGGTGCGCGTTGGTCTCGAGGTCCCCGCGCGAACGTGGCCCCAGGTGCAGGACCTCCGCGCCGGACGGGGAGGCGGAGACCGCGACGAGGGTCCGGGCGACCTCCTCGCGTGCCTCGGTCAGTGCGGGAAGGGACAGTGCCGCGAGGTCGAGGGCGGGGCCGTGGGCAGGCGCGGTCTTGCCCTCGGAGGGCGGGAGCCAGATCATCACCTGAGCAGGGTAGG
>NZ_CCXH01000265.1 GCF_000820725.1 Actinomyces polynesiensis
CCAGGGCGAGGGCGGTGAGCAGGAAGGCCCCGCCCAGTTCCGCGCCACTGGCGGCCAGGTCGTTCCCCGTGGCGGAGGCCGGGGCCCCGTCGTCCGAGGCGGTCGTGTCACCCACGGTGTCGTCGGTCACGGAGTCGTCGACCGACGCGCCGTCGCCGGTGCCGCCGTCGTCCGTTCCGCCGTCCGCAGTCCCTCCGTCGCCCGAACCCCCGTCACCCGGCTCGGGGTCCTTCCCGCCCTCGTCGTCGGTGCCCGGAGTGCCCTGGTCATCGACCGCGAGCGTGACGTAGGGGACGACGACGGTTCCACGGGACCAGTCCATCGCGTCGGCCTGGGACACGTCCCCCGAGATGATGTCCAGGGCGTTGGAGTCACGCGTGTCCGTGTCACGGGCGGCCACCTCATCCGTGTACTCACCCGCGCCGCCCCCCACGCGGTAGGGCCCGACGAAGGAGGGGCACCCGACACCGGCGGCGCACTCCGCGCTGTAGACGGGGCGGACGTTGCCCACTCCCTCCCCGTCCTCGGCATCGGAGTACATCGAGACCTGGTACGCGGCGGTGCGGAGGTCCACCCCGGCCAGCACCGTGGCCGGGACCGAGGCGACGATGACGCCCGAGGGGTCGACGTCGAGCGTCACGTCGCCGATCCGTTCCAGGTCCGCGCCGTGGACCCCGCCTCCGAAGCGTGCGTCGGCGTAGCGTCCGTCGGCGACGATGGCGTGCGTCCAGGCTCCCAGGGCCGAGGTGTTCGTGCCCGGCAGGAGCGCCGTGGGTGTGGAGGAGTCCCCGTCGCGCAGGTAGATGTTGAGGCGCTGGGTGCTCATGCCGTTGCCTCCCCAGGGATTGGTGATCGGGCCGTGTGTGGTGGTCACGAAGCGGACCGTGTCGCCGTCGTCGTAGACGGACATCCCGGTGAGGTCGAAGCTGCCCGGGGTGAAGGCGGAGTCGGTGGGGTAGGTGTAGCTGCCGGGGCCGTTGTCATCCCCTGTCGGGTCGGACACGGAACCGATCTCGGTGCCCAGTGCGGTGACGGTGTAGCGCAGCACGGTCATCACCCCGGACTCCGCGGTGGCGGTCACGGTGATCCTGTTGCTGATCGCCGGGAGGTCGACCTCCGCCGTGAAGGTTCCCGAGTCGACGGGCACGGCGGTGCGTGTCCCGTTGACGGTGACGGCCACCGAGGCGGCGTCCGTGGAGCCGTTGAGAGTGACGTGACGAGAGGGGGCGGTCGCACCGTCCTCGATCCCCGTGACCGTCAGCTGCGGTGGGGTGCCGCTCGGTTCACCGTCACCCGTGGCGTTCCAGCTCTCCCAGGTGTCGGCGTCGAAGTCCAACCGCCCCAGCTCGTCGGGGGCCCAGTTGTCGCCGGCCTTGAGGATCGGGGTGCCCCCGACCGTGTAGTTGTGCAGGGAGATGCCCTGGCCGTCGCTGACCTCGTTGCCGATCGTCACCCGCTGGCCGTCGGCGTCGTGGTAGCGCTTGAGCAGGCTCACCTGGGAGGCGGGGTCCAGCCCGTTCCACCCGTCCACCGAGAAACCGTCGATGTCGACGTCCTGCGTGTCGGACAGGGCGAACACGCGCAGTGCGCAGTTGACGGTGCCCTCGACACGGGTGTCGGTGAAGTGCAGGTTGCGCACGGTGGTCGAGACATCGGCGCGGTCGGTGGCCCCCATGTCCTCCCAGTGGCTCGAGGAGTTGAAGACGCAGGTGTTGTACTTGACGTCCTTCCAGTACATGCGGTTGTGGATGACGTCGGTCGCGTTGACCGTCACGTCGTGGACGTTGCGCGGCGTCCATCCCCACTGGATGACGGGACCGTTCTCGTTCTTCCAGATCACGGTGTCGTCGATGGTGACGTTGGAGTGGTAGAGCTTGAGCACGTCGTCATTGGCGTGGAAGAACGTGTTGCGCATCGTGGAGTCGGGGTACAGCTCGATGCCGTCCGTCTGCCAGTACCAGCTGCCCACCTGCTTGTAGTTGCGCACGTCCATGGTGAAGTGCGTGACGTCGACCTCCTGGCCGCCCTCGTGGGCGTACACCACGAAGGAGTGGTACGGGGGCTGGTTGATGGTCACACCGTGGAGGTCCAGGGTCTGGTCCGTGTTGGAGGACTCGAACTGCAGCATCTTCACGCAGGTGGAGTGGCAGTTGTCCTCGGTGGTGTGCCGGTACCCGTTCGTCGTGTCCGGCTCGTAGACGTACTGCTCGCCCGAGAGGACACCGAGACCGGTGACCTTGAAGTCGCTCTGGGTCGTTTGGGGGAAGCGGAACGCGCCCTTCACGTAGGCCCCCGGCGCCAGGTAGACCCACCTGACGTTCTCGGGGAGGAGGGCGTGGTAGTCGGAGCCCATGTAGTAGGTGCCGGGGCGGAAGTAGACGATCTCCTCGGGGATGTCGTCGAGGTCCCTCACCGATCCCGGTTCGACGTGGTGGATGGAGCCGTCCGCCACGGTGGGCACGTCCTCGGATGCCTCGGTCCCGCTCCCCATGGGGTTGGCGAAGACGAGCATCGAGTTCTGGGGTTCGGTGTGCACGGCCCGGTTCCCCTCGGCGACGGTGGTGAGCTCACCGCTGGCGCCGGACATGTCGTTGTAGGCCGTGTACAGCTGCGGGTCGAACTCGACGGAGAAGCGGTAGCCGTCCGCGTCGTAGGGCACCTTCACGCGGATGGTCGAGGAGTCGACCAACTGCTTCTCGAACCCCAGGTCGGTCGGCCGGATGGTCACCTGGTCCGCGGAGGAGATCGTCTGCCCGGTCCTCAGGTGGATGTCGACCCAGACGTCCTCGGCGTACTCGAAGCTCGACCAGCTCATCGACAGGCCAGCGGCGGAGGAGAACTCGGCACCGTCCTGCTCGTCATAGCCGATCTTGCCCTCGCCGCTGCGGGGCACGCTCATGTACACGAAGGAGCTGTGGGCGTCCGAGGGGTCGGAGGCGGTGGAGACCCGTGCGTCGTAGAACGACGAGCGGCGCACCTGGTCGTCGGCGATCGGGGCGGAGGTGGCCACTGAGTTGGCGTGGTCCCAGGTGTGGAGGGTGGGTGTGTCGGCAGGACCCGAGGCGACCGTCTGCACGGTGGCTGCATCGTCCCCGGAGGGGGCGGCCTGCGCGGGCGCGCCGGGTGTGGCGAGGGTGGCGGCCACGAGGGCCGTGACTGCGCCGAGCACGGCTCCGCGTGCCCGGGGAGTGTGGATCATGGTCGGGAGTTTCCTCTCAAGACGTCGTCGTCTGATGGCCCAGTGGGATGCGGCCGTCGGTCCTTTTTTCTATCGTAAAACTTCCAGCTGAGTCAAATGTCTGTCTCCGCTGCTGAGATGCCGGAACACTTAGTTTGACGACGGAATTGAAACGGGTTGTGGGCCGGCGCTGGCGGAACGGGTGCACGGCACGACCGTCCGCACTGTGGAGACCGCCCGCACACGTGAGGACCGCCCGCACACGTCGGGACCCGGTGGTGGGTCCTCAGCTGACGTCCACGTAGACGGGGAAGGAGAAGCGCAGGTACGGGTCTCCGTCGATCTCCACGACGGGACGGGAGGGCAGGTCCCACTCGGGGACCGGGAAGACGTAGGTGCGGGTGGTGGGCAGCCAGTCGTCGAATCCGTACTCGAAGCACTCCCCGCCGTACCAGTGTCCGGACTCCCCCTGGAGTCGCAGGCGGGGCTCCTCGGCATAGTCGCCCTCCCCGTAACCCTCGGGGGCGATGTGCACCTTCACCGAGCGCAGGACCTCGTCGGGGTAGAAGTCATTCCGGTAGTAGGAGGGGACGGAGGAGTCGTCGGTGGAGAGGGAGGAGAGGGTGAGGACCAGGCCCCGGCCAACATAACGGTCGTGGAAGCGCACGCTGACCTCGCGTCCGGGGGCCGGGGAGGACGGGGAGAAGCCCACGCCGTCGGGGAGATCTGTCGCGGAGACCAACTCGGGCGCGGGCACGTCCTCCAGGGGGACGCCACGCAGTGCGGAGACCGAGGGGGCGGGGGTGGGGTCCACGCTGTTCGCGGTCGGTGCGGTGGTCGACCCGCTCCCGCGGGCACCGCCCGGGTCGGCGTGGTCGGAGGACCCGGCGCACGCCCTGACGAGTGAGAGGAGGAGGACGATTCCCAGCACGATCCACACCCAGGTCCACCTGCGGACGGCCGTCCCGGAGCCGGTGGACGTGCCGGGCGTGCGCCCCTTCCGCGTCAGCGTGCCGCCGGAGCGTCCCTTCCCGGTCCGCCCGGTCTCCCTCCCCTCCGCGCGTCTCCGGGCGGCACGTGCCTTCCGCCTGCGCGGTGCCTTCGCCCCCGTCCCGCCGCTGCCGGTCGACCCGGCCGCGCCCGGGGCATAGGGGGAGGAGGGGTCACCATCCGTGGGGGACGCCGAGGACGAGGGCGGACCCGTCGCCGCAAGCGCTCCTGCGGCGTCACCCCGAGCGGGGGTGACGCCGCCGGTGGGGGTCCCACCGGTCCAGGCGGAGTCGTCCTCGGGGGAACCGGGGGCGAACTGGTCGCTCACTCGGCCTTGCGCGACGCCTGGTAGGCAGCACCGACGATGCCCGCCGTGTTGAACAGCTGGGCGGGCACCATGCGCGTGCGCAGGTGGAGGAGGGGCATGAACTTCGCATGGTTCTTCGACACCCCTCCGCCCACGACGAACAGGTCGGGGGAGAAGAGCATCTCGACATGGGAGTAGTAGCGCTGCAGACGTCCGGCCCACTCCTCCCACGAGAGCCCCTGGAGGGTCTTCTGGCCGGCGGATGCCTGGGACTCCGCGTCGTGGCCGTCGATCTCGAGGTGACCGAGCTCGGTGTTGGGGACGAGTGTCCCGTCCACGACCACGGCGGATCCGATTCCGGTGCCCAGGGTCGTGACGATCACGGTCCCCTCCACACCCTTGGCGGCACCGAACGCGACCTCGGCCAGTCCGGCCGCGTCCGCGTCGTTGAGGGGGGTCACCGGGCGGCCGAGGTGGCGCTGCATCAGTTCGTTGACGTCGATGCCCACCCAGGACTGGTCGAGGTTCGCCATGAAGGGGACCACACCGTGGATGATCGGGGCCGGGAACGCGATCCCGACCGGCGTCCCGGGTCCGACGCCCAGTTGCTCCAGGACCGCCTTGCAGGTCTCCGCCACCGCATCGGGTGTCGCGGGCTTCGGGGTGTCGATGCGGACGCGGTCCCCGATGAACTCGCCGGTGACGAGGTCCACCACGGCACCCTTGACCCCTGAACCCCCGATGTCGATGCCGCAGGCGACTGACGCCATGGTTCCTCCCTGAATCGCAGCACAATGATGGGTCTCAGGGTAGCGCAGACGGATCACGCCGAATGCCGCGTGGAACGCCCCGACCAGCGGGGGGACCCGGGTCGGCGGGAACCCGACCCGGGAGCACCGGCCCGGGGGCACGCGGGGTCGGGAGGACCCCACCGGGCGATCCGGCCCCGGGGTCCGCGAAGGGTGAGGGCCTCAGGGGAGGGTGAGGATGTCCGCCCCGTCCTCGGTGACGACGAGGGTGTGCTCGAACTGGGCGGTGCGGGAACGGTCGGCGGTGACGACGGTCCACCCGTCGTCCCACTGCTCCCACTCGATGGTGCCCAGGGTGAGCATCGGCTCGATGGTGAAGACCATCCCGACCTCCATGACGGTGTCGTGGAGGGGTGCGGAGTCGTAGTGGGGCACGATCAGACCGGAGTGGAAGGCCTCGCCGACCCCGTGGCCGGTGTAGTCGCGGATGACGCCGTAGTGGAAGCGCTTCGCGTAGGCCTCGATGACCCGGCCGATGACGTTGATCTCCCGCCCGGGGCGCACGGCGCGGATCCCGCGCATCATCGCCTCCCGCGTGCGCTCCACCAGGAGGTGTGACTCGGGGTCGACGGTGCCGACCTCGAAGGTCGCGTTCGTGTCCCCGTGGACCCCGTCCTTGTAGGCGGTGATGTCGATGTTGACGATGTCGCCGTCCTGGAGGACCGTGTCGTCGGGGATGCCGTGGCAGATCACCTCGTTGACGGAGGTGCACAGGGACTTCTCGTAGCCCATGTAGCCCAGCGTCGAGGGGTAGGCGTCGTGGGCGATCATGTACTCGTGCCCGATCCGGTCCAGCTCCTCGGTCGTGACACCCGGTCGGACGGCCTCTCCCACCAGCTCCATCGCGTCGGCGGCGATGCGACCGGCCCGGCGGATGCGCTCGACGGTCTCCGGGTCCTTGACGTCGGAGGCCGTGACCACCTCGGGTCCGCTGTGGAACATGTACTCGGGTCGCTCGATGTGCTCGGGGACGGCCCTGCGGGGTGAGACGTGCCCGGGGGTGAGCGTGCCCAGGGGGGCGCGACGGGCGAGGGTGGAGGCGTGGATCATGGCGCCCACTCTAGTGCGGTGGCCGACGCCCTCCCGCGGGGGACCCTGTGAGAGTGGCGACGGGCCCCTCAGTGCTCGTGGTAGTTCCCCTCCGCGGGGAACGTGCCCGCCACGACCGCGTCGACGTACTCCTTTGCGGCCTCGTGCAGGTCCTGACCCAGCTCGGCGAAGCGACGCACGAAGGACGGCGCCCACGACCCCATCCCCGCCATGTCCGACCAGACGAGGACCTGTCCGTCCGTCCCCGGACCGGCGCCGATCCCGATGGTCGGGACGTCGAGGGACCTCGTCACCTCCTCGGCGAGGTCGGCGGGCACCATCTCCAGGACCACGGCGACCGCCCCGGCGCCCTGGAGCGCCTCGGCGTCGTCGAGCATCACCTGGTGCTGGTCGCCGCGACCGCGCAGTCGGGGCCCGCCGATCATGTGCTCCGACTGGGGCGTGTACCCGAGGTGTCCGACCACGGGGATGCCGGCGTCGGTGAGGAGTCGCACGGCTGCCGCACGGGGCCGTCCGCCCTCCAGCTTGACGGCGTGGGCGCCGGCCCTCATGAGCGTCACCGCGGAGTCGAGGGCCTGCTGCGGTGAGCCCTCGTAGGTGCCGAAGGGGAGGTCCGCGACGACCATCGCCCGTGACGTGGACCGCGCCACGGCGCCCGTGGAACGCACCATGTCCTCCAGGGTGACGGGAAGGGTGGAGGAATGGCCCAGCACGACATTGCCCAGTGAGTCACCGACCAGGAGCATGTCGACGCCGGCGGACTCCAGGATCGGGGCGACGAGGGCGTCGTAGGCGGTGAGCATGGTGAGGCGACGGCCCTCGGCCTTCGCCCGGGCCAGGTCCTGGACACGGACGCGCCTGCGCGGGGCCGCCGGCGGGGCGGGGGCGTGTCCGTGAGGGCGGGGGAGGCGGCTCCACCGGTCCGCCCGGTGGCCGAGGTCCCGTCGGCGGGGGTACCGCCCTCCGCGGGGTCGGTGGACGGACGTGGTTCGGGTGTGGGGGTCCCGGGCGTGGTCGCGCTCATCGCAGCTCCTCCTGTGGTCGCGTGACCCCGAGGGTAGTCGCCGTGGTCCGCCGGGGCCCACCAGGACCCCCACCCGGGCACTGCGCCCGCGTCCCCGTGCGCCCCGGGGTGCCGTGTGCGCCGCACCCCGGTGGTCCGCTGGGGGGACGCCGGGTGGGTCGGGGCGGCCCGCGCACTATCATGGGAGCCCGGTGCGCCCGGTGCGCACCCACGACCCACCCCCGACCGAGGAAGCAGGACATGGCTGCTGACGCCCCTGACCTCAATCCGCTCGACACCGACGCCGTGGAGGCACTGGTCGGGCAGGCCCTGGCCGACATCGAGGCTGCCTCCACCCTGGACGAGCTCCGGGAGGTGAGGCAGGGCGTGCTGGGTGACTCCGCCCCCCTGGTCGCCGCGAACCGGACCATCGGGTCCCTCGCCCCCTCGGACCGGGGTGCTGCCGGGCGCAACCTCGGTGGGGCCCGCCAGCGCGTGCAGGCGGCGCTCGGTTCCCGCGAGGAGGTCCTCGCGGCCGCGCACGAGGCACAGGTCCTCGTCGAGGAGACCCTCGACGTGACACTGCCCACCCGACGCGTGCCCCTGGGCTCCCGACACCCGCTCGAGACCCTCATGGAGGAGGTCGGTGACTTCTTCGTCGCCATGGGCTGGGAGATCGCCGAGGGGCCCGAGATCGAGCACGAGTGGTTCAACTTCGACTCCCTGAACTTCGACATCGACCACCCGGCCCGCCAGATGCAGGACACGATCTACGTCGACGGCCGCTCCGTCGGGGGTCAGTCCGAGGCCGAGGGACACCTGGTCATGCGCACCCACACCTCCCCGGTGCAGTCCCGCGCGATGCTCTCCCGTGGCGTCCCCCTCTACGTGGCCTGCCCCGGCAAGGTCGTGCGCTCCGATGCCCTGGACGCCACCCACACCCCGGTCTTCCACCAGGTCGAGGGACTCGCGGTGGACCGCCACCTGACGATGGCCCACCTCAAGGGCACCCTCGACCACTTCGCCCGCGCCATGTTCGGACCCGAGGCACGCACACGCCTGCGGCCCTCGTTCTTCCCCTTCACGGAGCCCAGTGCCGAGATGGACCTGTGGTTCCCCCAGAAGAAGGGCGGTGCCGGCTGGATCGAATGGGGCGGCTGCGGGATGGTCAACCCCAACGTGCTGCGCGCCAACGGCATCGACCCCGAGGAGTTCTCCGGCTTCGCCTTCGGCATGGGCATCGAGCGCACGCTCATGCTCCGCCACGGCATCGCCGACATGCACGACATCGTCGAGGGCGACGTCCGCTTCTCCCAGCAGTTCGGTCTCACCGGAAGGGGACACTGACATGCCCATGGTTCCGATCTCCTGGCTCGCCGACCACGTCGAGGTCGAGCCCGGCACCGACGCGGCCACGCTCGCGGCCGCCCTCGTGCGCGTCGGACTGGAGGAGGAGGCGATCCACCCGGCCAGGGTCACCGGCCCGCTGGTGGTCGGTCGCGTCCTCACCCGTGTCGAGGAACCCCAGCACAACGGCAAGGTCATCAACTACTGCCGCGTGGACGTCGGGGAGCACAACGACGCACCGGGCACCGGCAAGGAGCCCTCCGACCTGCCCAGTCGGGGCATCGTGTGCGGTGCGCACAACTTCGACGAGGGCGACCTCGTGGTCGTCTCGCTGCCCGGCGCGGTCCTGCCCGGCCCCTTCCCGATCACCCCGCGCAAGACCTACGGCCACCTCTCCGACGGCATGATCTGCTCCGCCCGTGAGCTCGGCCTCGGCGAGGACCACACTGGCATCATCGTGCTCACGCGCATGTTCCCCGACCGTGAGATCCCGGCCCCCGGCAGCGACCTCATCCCCTTCCTCGGACTGGGGGAGGAGGTCCTGGAGATCAACGTGACCCCGGACCGCGGGTACTGCTTCTCCATGCGCGGCATCGCGCGGGAGTACTCCCACTCGACGGGGGCCCGCTTCACGGACCACGGCCTCGCCTCCGACCTGCCCGAGGCGCTGCCGACACCGACCCCCGACGGCTTCCCCGTCGAGGTGGACGACGCCGCCCCGATCCGCGGGCACGAGGGCTGCGACCGTTTCGTCACGCGCATCGTGCGAGGCGTCGACCCCACCGCACCCACCCCGAAGTGGCTGGCGGACCGCCTCGAGATGGCCGGGATGCGCTCGATCTCCCTGGCCGTGGACGTCACGAACTACGTGATGCTGGACCTCGGGCAGCCCATGCACGCCTACGACCTGGCGGCGCTGGAGGCCCCGGTCGTCGTGCGCAGGGCCCACGGGGGCGAGACCCTCGTGACCCTGGACGAGATCGAACGCGCCCTCGACCCCGAGGACCTGCTCATCACCGACTCGCCCCAGGGGGACACCGGCTCGCGCATCATCGGCCTGGCCGGGGTCATGGGCGGGCGCTACTCCGAGGTGGAGGAGTCCACCTCCGACATCCTCCTCGAGGCCGCCCACTTCGACGCCGTGTCGATCGCCCGCACCGCGCGGCGTCACCGTCTCCCCTCCGAGGCGTCCAAGCGTTTCGAGCGCGGCACGGATCCGCAGTTGCCCGCCGTGGCGGCCCAGCGCGCGGTTGACCTGCTCGTCGAGTACGGCGGTGGGACGGCCGACCCGGCGGTCTCCGACCTCGACCGCACGGCCCCTGCCACCCACGTGAGGATGCGGGTCACCGAACCGGCCCGTCTGACCGGGGTCGACTACAGGGAGGGCCGCGTGCGGGAGCTCCTCGAGCGCATCGGCTGCACCGTGGACCCCTCGGACTCCGGGGCCACGTGGGACGTGACGGTCCCCTCGTGGAGGCCGGACCTGCGCGAGCCCGCCGATCTCGTGGAGGAGGTGGCGCGTCTGGACGGCTACGACAACATCCCCGTCGAGATGCCCCCTGCACCCGCGGGTCGCGGACTGACACCCGCCCAGCGTGCGCGCCGCGCGGTGGCGGACACCCTGGCCCAGGCGGGTCTGGTGGAGGTCGAGTCCTACCCGTTCATCGCCGACTCCCTCGAGCGCCAGCGCATCGCCCCGGGCGACCCGCGTCGGGAGACCGTGCGCCTGCGCAACCCCCTCGCGGACGATGCCGCACAACTGCGCACCTCGGTGCTGGACACCCTGCTCGACGTGGCCGGTCGCAACGTCTCCCGTGGGGCGGCCTCGCTGGCGGTCTTCGAGGTCGCCACCGTGGCGCGGCCCGCGGGCACCGTCCCGGCGCCCCTGCCCTCGGCGGAGTCCCGGCCCTCGGAGGAGGTCCTCGACCGCCTGCGCGCCGGCGTCCCCGCCCAGCCCTGGCACGTCGGCGCGGTGCTGTGCGGCTCCGCCACCGAGCCAGGGGTGCTCTCCCCGGACAGGCACGTGGACTGGGCCGACGCCGTGGAGGTCGTGCGCCGCGCGGCGTCAGTGCTCGGGGTCCGTGTCGAGGTGACACGTGCCTGGGACCCCCACCACGAACCGCAGCGCGGGGTCCCCATGCCGACGCCCGCCGAGGACCCCGCCGAGGTCGCCCCCTGGCACCCGGGCCGGGTCGCGCGCGTCTTCGTGCGCCGTGGACGCAGGCTCGTCGACATCGCGTTGGCCGGTGAACTCCACCCCGGGGTCGTCCGGGCCTTCGGGCTGCCGAGCCGCTCGGTGGCACTCGAGATGGACCTTGATGCGCTCGTCGGGGCGATGGACCCCGAACCGATCCAGGTGAGGGCCGTGTCGACCTTCCCCCTGGCCAAGGAGGACATCGCCCTCGTCGTGCCGGCGGACGTGCCCGCCGCCCGCGTCGGACAGGTGGTGCGCCAGGCGGCCGGCCCGTTGGCGGAGGAGGTCACACTCTTCGACGTCTACGAGGGCGACCAGGTGCCCGAGGGGCACCGTTCCCTGGCCTTCGCCCTGCGCCTGCGGGCCGCGGACCACACGCTCACCGCCGAGGAGTCGGCCCAGGTGCGCAACACCGTGGTCAAGCGTGCCCACAAGTTGCTGGGGGCGGAGTTGCGTTCCTGAGGGACCGAGGTCTCCGGTCGGCGGCCGGACCCGGTGACATCGGATGTGCCCCGAGACTCAAGAGGGACTTTCGATGCCCATCCGGGCCCGGCCGTCTGCCACACTGGGGGGCATGAAGATCCTCGTCACCGCATCATCGAAGCACGGAACCACCACCGAGATCGCAGATGCCATCGCCGAGCGCCTGCGCGGCGCCGGGTTCGAGGTCGTCCGCCAGGCGCCCCAGGACGTCGTGGACCTGAACGGCATCGACGCCGTCATCATCGGGTCCGCCGTCTACATGACCCAATGGATGGAGCCGGCGGCGGCCTTCCTGGAGCGTTTCGAGACCCAGCTCAACCGCATACCGGTGTGGGCCTACTCGGTGGGTCTGTCGGGCGTCCCCAAGCACAGCCCGCAGGACCCGTCGCGGATCGGACCGGTGCTGCTCAAGGTCCACGTCGTGCACCACCGCACCTTCCCCGGGCGCTACGTGCCCTCCAAGCTGACGCTGCGTGAGCGCTCCATCGCCCGGCTCGCGGGTGCGGTGGAGGGGGACTTCCGGGACTGGAAGGCCATCGACGAGTGGACCGACGGGATCATCAAGGAGCTGAAGCAGCCCACCCGCTGACCCCCTCCCGCCGAAGTCCGCTCTGTTCTGGCACAGAGGTCCGCCCTCCTCAGCGACTGAGGTCCGTCCTGTTCCGCGTCCGGGGCCCGTCCTGCCTGACGCGGCGGATCCACGAGGGCGACACCGCCGACCGACCGGATCCGTGGACCCCGGCACGGGATCCGAGCGGGCATCCGGGCACAGGGTGAGCGGACCTCGAGGTCATAACTGAGCGGACCTCAGGTGGGGAAGTGAGCGGACTTCGGGAGGTGGGTGTCCACATCGGGGACACCCATGACTGAGTATGCAACGCGCTGTATGATTATGCGCATGACATTGACAGCAGCCGTTGCCGGGGCCTCCGGGTACGCCGGCGGCGAGGTGTTGCGACTGCTCGTGGCCCACCCCGACATCGAGGTGACCACGGTGACCGCCGCGTCATCGGCGGGGTCGCGCCTGGGCGACCTCCAGCCGCAGGTCCCCCCACTGGCCGACCTCGTCATCGCCGACACCACCACGGAGACGCTCGCCGGGCACGACCTGGTCGTCCTCGCCCTTCCCCACGGCCACTCGGCCGAGGTCGGGGACGCCCTGTCCGCGGCCGGTGACGACGCGGTCATCGCCGACTGCGCCGCCGACCACCGCCTCACGCGGGCCCGGGACTGGGCCGACTACTACGGAGGGGACTTCGCCGAGCAGTGGACCTACGGCATGCCGGAGCTCCTGCACGTGGGGGAGGGCGCCGCCCGTGCACAGCGGGCCGAACTCGGCGCGACCTCGCGCATCGCCGTCCCGGGGTGCAATGTCACGGCCGTCACCCTCGCCCTCCAACCGGCGGTCGCCGCCGGGCTGGTCGACACCACCCACACCTGCGCCACGCTGGCCGTGGGGTACTCCGGGGCCGGGCGCTCACCGAAGCCCCACCTGCTCGCCTCCCAGGCACTCGGCAACATCGCCCCCTACGCGGTGGGCGGCACCCACCGCCACATCCCCGAGATCGTGCAGAACCTCCGCGTCGCCGGGGCGGGGGAGGTCGGGCTGACCTTCACGCCCGTCCTGGTGCCCACCTCGCGCGGCATCCTCGCCACTGTCGTCGCACCGCTCACGGAGGGCGTGGACCAGGAGGCGGTGGACGCCGCGTACGGCGTCTACTCCGGGGAGGCCCTGATCGACGTCACGGAGCTCGGCAGCTGGCCCACCACGGCACCGGTGACGGGGACGGGACGCGCCCTCGTGCACGCCACCGTCGACCGCCGGGCCGGCACGCTGGTCGCACTGTGCGCCATCGACAACCTCGGCAAGGGCACCGCGGCCGCGGCGGTGCAGAGCGCCAACCTCGCGCTCGGACTGCCCGAGTACACCGCGGTCCCCACGATCGGAGTGGCACCATGAGCACACCGGGTACCGGCGTCACCGCACCTGCCGGGTTCCGGGCGGCGGGAGTCGCCGCAGGGTTGAAGATCCACGGGGGACGTGACGTCGCCCTCGTCGTCAACGACGGTCCCGCCCCGGCCTCGGCCGGCGTCTTCACCTCCAACCGCGTCGTCGCCGCACCCGTGACGCTCACGCGCGCGCACCTGGCCACCGCCACGCTGCGTGCCGTCGTCCTCAACTCGGGGGGCGCCAACGCCTGCACGGGCACCGGCGGCGCGGAGGACGCCGCGCTCACCGCGGACCGGGTGGGCACCGCCCTGGACCTGCTCCCCGAGCAGGTGGGCGTCTGCTCCACGGGACTCATCGGCGAGCGACTCCCGATGGACACCCTCCTGGCGGGGGTCGACCTGGCGGTCGCGGGTCTCGCCGCCGGGGAGGAGGCGGGGGCCGTCGCCGCCGACGCCATCCGCACCACCGACACGGTGGCCAAGACGGTCACCGTCGCCCGGGAGGGCTGGACCATCGGCGGGATGGCGAAGGGGGCCGGCATGCTCGCACCCGGCCTGGCCACCATGCTCTGCGTGATCACCACGGACGCCGTGCTCGAGGACGAGGGCGCGTCCGTCGCGCTGGCCGAGGCCGTGCGGACCACCTTCAACCGCACCGACTCCGACGGGTGCATGTCCACGAACGACTCCGTCATCCTGCTGGCGTCGGGGTCGTCGGGCGTCACGCCGGCCCCGGAGGTCTTCACCGAGGCACTGAGGGAGGCCTGCGGGAACCTGGCCCGCCAGCTCATCGCCGACGCCGAGGGCGCCAGCCACGAGATCGGGATCACCGTCACCGGGGCCTCGGACGAGGCGGCCGGGGAGGCCGTCGCCCGGGCCGTGTCCCGGTCGAACCTCTTCAAGACCGCCGTGTTCGGCAACGACCCGAACTGGGGGCGCGTCGTCTCCGAGGTCGGCACCGTCCCGGAGTCGGTGGCGCCCTACGACCCCGCCCGGCTCGACGTCACCATCAACGGCGTCACCGTGTGCCGGGGTGGCGGGGTCGGGGAGCCGCGGGAACTCGTCGACATGACGCCCCGTGAGGTCCGCGTGGTCATCGACCTGCACGCCGGGGACACCTCGGTGGAGCTGTGGACCAATGACCTCACCCACGACTACGTCCACGAGAACAGCGCGTACTCCTCATGAACGACGTCCCCATCCAGGAGAAGGCCTCCATCCTGCTGGAGACCATGCCCTGGCTGCGCAGGTACTCCGGTCAGATGGTCGTCATCAAGTACGGCGGCAACGCGATGGTCGACGAGGAGCTCAAGCGTGCCTTCGCCGAGGACATCCTCTTCCTGCACCAGTGGGGTGTCAGGCCCGTGGTGGTGCACGGGGGTGGGCCGCAGATCAACGCCATGCTCGCGCGCCTCGGGATGGAGGCGCCCTTCGAGCACGGGCTGCGCGTCACGACGCCCGAGGTCATGGAGATCGTCCGCATGGTCCTCGTCGGCAAGGTGCAGCGTGAACTCGTCTCCCTGCTCAACGAACAGGACTACAAGGCCGTCGGCCTGGCGGGGGAGGACGCGGGCCTCTTCCAGGCACGGCGCACGCCCGCATGGGTGGAGGGCGAGCCGGTGGACATCGGCCTGGTCGGTGAGGTGACACACGTCAACGCCGGTCCGCTCGTGTCCATGGTGGAGGCGGGACGCATCCCGGTGGTCTCCTCGGTGGCACCCGACGTGGACGACCCCTCGGGCGTGCTCAACGTGAACGCAGACTTCGCCGCGGGAGCCCTGGCCGCGGCGATCGGGGCGGAGAAGCTCATCATGCTCACCGACGTCGAGGGGCTCTACGCGAACTGGCCCGACCGCTCCTCCCTCATCTCGCGCCTGTCGGACACGGAGCTGCGGGAGATGCTCCCCGACATGCACTCCGGGATGGTCCCCAAGATGCAGGCCGCCCTGTCGGCCCTGGACGGTGGGGTCCCGATGGTCCACGTCATCGACGGCCGCCGGCCCCACTCGATGCTCCTGGAGATCTTCACCGACGACGGGGTGGGCACCATGATCACGGCCGGACATGCGGAGGTCTTCGAATGAGCACGGGAACGGGGCAGCGCACCGCCGCCTGGGACGAGCGCTACGCGGGGGCCGTCATGGACACCTTCGGCACCCCGCAGCTGGTGCTGGTGTCGGGCCACGGGTCCCACGTGGTCGACGCCGACGGCAACGAGTACCTCGACCTGCTCGGGGGGATCGCGGTGAACCTCCTCGGCCAGGCACACCCGGCGGTCGTCCACGCGGTGTCGGGGCAGGTGGCGACCCTGGGTCACGTGTCGAACTTCTTCGCCACGCCCCCCCAGGTGCGGCTCGCCGAGCACCTCCTGCAGGTGGTCGAGCCCGGGGGTGCACCGCAGGGCTCCCGGGTGTTCCTCGCGAACTCGGGGACCGAGGCCAATGAGTGTGCCCTCAAGATCGTGCGTGCCCACGCCAATGCCGGGGACGCGCCACGTCCCCGGATCCTCGCCCTCGAGCACGCCTTCCACGGACGGTCCACCGGGGCGCTCGCCCTGACCTGGAAGGCGAAGTACCGCGACCCCTTCGCCCCGCTCATCCCGGGCGTGGAGTTCGTGCCGGCCAATGACGTCGCCGCCCCGGACGCCGCGATGGGGCCCGATGTGGCGGGTGTCTTCGTCGAACCCGTCCAGGGCGAGGCCGGCGTCCTCGACCTCGACGACGACTTCCTGGTGGCCGCCCGCGACCTCACCACGCAGCACGGTGCTCTCCTGGTCGTCGACGAGGTCCAGTCCGGGCTCGGGCGCACGGGGGAGTGGATGGCGCACCACCGCAGCGGCATCGTCCCCGACGTCGTCACCGTCGCCAAGGGGCTGGGCGGCGGCATGCCGATCGCCGCGTGCATCGGTCTGGGCGGGTCGGGTTCCGTGCTGGGCCCGGGCATGCACGGCACGACCTTCGGTGGCAACCCCGTGTGTGCCGCCGCCGCGAACGCGGTGCTCGACACCCTCGAGTCCGACGGACTCCTGGCCCATTCCGCACTCCTGGGCGCCTCGTGGCGTGACGACCTCAAGGCGCTGGGGATCCCGGGACTCCGCGAGGTACGGGGCCGGGGGCTGCTCATCGGCCTGGAGTTCGACGACGCGATCGCCCCGGGCATCGTCCGGGCCGGTCGTGCGGCCGGGTTCGTGCTCAATGCGACCTCACCCACCACGCTCCGCCTGGCACCGCCACTGGTGCTCACCGTCGACGAGGCGGCGACCTTCACCGATGCGTTGCCCGGCCTCGTCCTCACCGCCCGCACGCAGGAGGGGCCGGTGTCATGACCCACGCGACCATCCCCACGACCAAGACCGCCCGTCGCGGCGCCATCATCGACATCCTCGCCGGTCGCGCCGTGACCTCCCAGGAACAGCTCCGGCGCGAGCTCGCGGCGAGGGGTGTCGAGACGACCCAGGCGACCCTCTCACGCGACCTCCTGGAGATGCGCGCGACGAAGGTGCGCAACAGTGAGGGCGTCCAAGTCTACTCCGTGCCGGACGCGGACGGGGGACACACCCACGAGGCCGAGGCCTCGCAGGCGCGACTCGTGCGGTGGTGCCAGGACCTGCTCGTCGCCACCGATCTCGCCGGGAACCTCCTGGTCCTGCGCACGCCGGTGGGAGCCGCCAACCTGCTGGGCTCCGCGATCGACGCCGTACGGATGGACGGCATCGCCGGCACCATCGCCGGCGACGACACCGTCCTCGTCATCTGCCGCACCCCGGCGCACGCGGTGAGGGTCCAGTCGGCCCTCCTCGAACTCGCGGACCCGGGTTCCACCCCGGTGGCGACCTCCTGAGTCACCACCCACAGACCACCACCACGACAACGATCCTCCACACCGGAGGGGACAAGAAGGAGACATCATGGCACAGGGCAAGGACCGGGTGGTCCTGGCGTACTCGGGCGGGCTCGACACGTCCGTGGCCATCGGCTGGATCGGCGAGCAGACCGGCATGGAGGTCGTCGCGGTCGCCGTCGACGTGGGCCAGGGGGGCGAGGACCTCCAGGTGATCCGCCAGCGAGCAATCGACTGCGGCGCCGTCGAGGCCTACGTCGCGGACGCGAAGGACGAGTTCGCCTCCGAGTACTGCATGCCCGCCCTCAAGGCGAACGCGCTGTACCAGGACTCCTACCCGCTGGTCTCCGCGATCTCGCGGCCGGTCATCTCCAAGCACCTCGTCCGCGCCGCCCGTCAGTTCGGGGCGACCACCGTCGCCCACGGCTGCACCGGCAAGGGCAACGACCAGGTGCGCTTCGAGGTGTCGATCACCTCCATGGCGCCCGACCTCAAGACCATCGCCCCCGTGCGCGACCTCGCGCTCACGCGTGACGTCGCCATCGACTACGCCAACAAGCACCACCTGCCCATCGAGACCACCAGGAACAACCCCTTCTCCATCGACCAGAACGTCTGGGGACGGGCCATCGAGACCGGGTTCCTCGAGGACATCTGGAACGCGCCCACCAAGGACGTCTACAACTACACGGACGACCCGACGTACCCGCCGCTGCCGGACGAGGTCGTGATCTCCTTCGAGAAGGGGATCCCCGTGAGGATCGACGGACGCCCGGTCACCCCCCTGGAGGCCATCCAGGAGATGAACCGCAGGGCGGGCGCGCAGGGCATCGGCCGCATCGACGTCGTCGAGGACCGCCTGGTGGGCATCAAGTCCCGCGAGATCTACGAGGCCCCCGGTGCCATCGCCCTGATCGCCGCCCACAAGGAACTCGAGAACGTCACCGTCGAGCGTGAGCTCGCCCGCTACAAGAAGCGCGTCGACGAGCGCTGGGGCGAGCTGGTCTACGACGCGCAGTGGTTCTCCCCGCTGAAGAAGGCGCTCGACGCCTTCATCGAGGACACCCAGGAGTACGTGACCGGTGACATCCGCATGACGCTGCACGGTGGCCGTGCGACGGTGACCGGGCGCCGGTCGGACTCCTCCCTGTACGACTTCAACCTGGCGACCTACGAGACCGGCGACTCCTTCGACCAGTCCCACTCGCGTGGGTTCATCGAGATCTACGGCCTGTCCGCACGCCTCGCTGCCGCGCGTGACGTCCGTTTCGGGAAGGGACTGCAGGTCGGCGAAGGCGCTCTCTGAGCACCGGGGGCCCTTGGGCCCCCGGAGGTTCCCGCATGCCGGGCGCCTCCGGAGCCATGGGGCACCCAGCACGTCACGTCGTCGTGGTCGGGGGCGGGTCCGTCGTGTGACGGGCCCGCCCCCGTGCGTCCCGCGGGTCGGGAACGGGGGGCGGAAAGGGTCACCGACGGGTGACACCGAGGATGCGTTTCGATAACGGCCGGCACGCGCAGTCTTCGGGAGGACCTGCATACGTGCAGGTCAGGGCCCTGTCTGTCGTGACCTCCCCCCGCGGTTCGCCGACAGTGTGCCCCAAGTCGCGGAATCTCCCCCGCGGAGGGGCCCCGGGTTCCCGGTACCCTTCAATTGGCACGGCAGTGACGCCTCGGGCTCACGGGCGCGCCGCGCCCCGGATCCCATCACCCCGTGCCACGGACTCGACGGCGGAAGGGGTGGAGGATGACACAGGCAACACCGACGACCATCGGCGCACGTCGACAGCGTCGTCCGCTCCCCGCCCTGCGCGAGCGTTCGGAACGACTCATGGACCGGATCGTGGAGACCGTCGAGCTGGGCGCCTTCCCCCTGACCCTCATGTGGGAGCGCCTGCGGGACGCCCTGGTGATCCGGCTCGGGGCCCGCGCGGAGCAGCTCCTGGCACCCCTGGGTGCGTGGGTGTTCTTCATCGCCTTCGCGGGTCAGGGCATCCGCGACCTCCTGGGGTGGGCGGGTTACGCCGTCCTCACGGTCCTCTCCGCGCTCGCCTTCACGATGGTCTTCATCGCTGCCGGCCGGAGGGTGGGGCTGCGTCGCCTCCCCATGCCGGTCATCGCCTATGTCGGCGTGTGCTGCCTGAGCCTCCTGTGGTCCTCCTACAGGCTCGAGACCGCAGCGGCCTCGGCGATCTCGGTGATGACCACCGCGATCGGCGTCATGCTCGCGATCGCCTTCCCCCTGCGTGCCATGCTCGACGCCCTCACGCGTTCACTCCAGTGGATCCTCGGCATCAGCCTCGGCCTGGAGGCGTACGTGGCGGTCGTCGTGGGGCACCGCATCCCCCCGCTGTACATGGCGGGGTGGGACCACGTGCCCGACTCCTACTACTGGGTCAACGGGCTCCTCCTCCACGGCGGACCGATCCAGGGATTCGTCGGCAACCGCAACCCCCTGGCCTTCATCGCCCTCCTGACCCTGCTCTGCGTGGTCGTCATCCACCTCGACGGACGCATGTCCCTCGCCCGGACGGCACTGTGGGTGGGGCTCTCGGTCCTCACGCTCGCCCTCACGCGCTCCGCGACGGTGACCGTGGCGACGGTGGCCTGCGCGGCCGTCCTCGTCGTGGCGCTGATGCTGCGGGCCCTGCCGCCTGCGCGCCGCCGGACGGGCATGAGGGTCTCGGTGGCGGGAGGTCTCCTCCTCGTGGTCACCGCGCTCGCGATGCACTCCCAGTTCTCCGAACTGCTCGGGAGGGACCCCGACATGACGGGTCGGGCGGAGATCTGGCACCGGGTCCTGGCACTGTGGAGCATGCACCCCCTGACCGGGTGGGGGTGGATCATGTACTGGGTCCCGTGGCTGCCGATGTTCCGCTACCTCGTCGTGAGGCCGGACGGCACCCCGACGATGCAGGCCCACAACGCGTACGTCGAGGCCCTCTTCCAGACGGGTCTCATCGGTGCCGTCGTCCTGGTCATCGGAGTGGTGTGGGTGCTGGCCAACGTCTTCCGCACTGCTGTGCGAGACCTCGACTCGGACATCATGTCCCTCCTGCCCGCCCTCCTCATGACCGCGATGTTCATCCAGTCCTTCACGGAGTCCAGGTTGCTCTCGGAGGGCAACTGGGTCCTGTTCGTGGCGCTGGGCACCTGGCTGACGGTGAGGGCCCGGACCGCGGAGATCCGTGTGCCTGCGGCGGCGACGTCGTCGCGCGGGCGGGACGTGGCCCCACCTGCTCCTGCCCGTGTCCCGGTGGGGGCCCCGCGCTCCTGACCCTCACGGGGCGGCACCGCCGGGGTGACGACCGACCACCCACGAGGGCGGGTCCGGTCCTCCTCCCCGAACGCTGCCCCCGGGAGGGGACGTGTCCGTCCCAGGGACCTCCCTCAGGGGAGGGGATCCCTCAGCACCGGGCACGTCATGCACCGCGGTCCGCCGCGTCCACGGCCGAGCTCGGCGCCGTGCACCTCGATGACCTCGATGCCGGCGTCCTCAAGGGCCCGTGTCGACAGGGGGGAGCGGTCGTAGACGACCACCTTCCCCGGCGCCAGCGCGAGGGCGTTGCAGCCGTCGTTCCACTGCTCCCGGTCCACGTCGGCGAAGGCCCCCTCGGGGGACACGACGCGCAGCGGGCGGTCCATGACGTGCTCGAGCGCCCGCACCAGGTCCGACCCGGAGTCCTCGACCACGAGCCGTCCCCCGTCGTGGGTGATCGTCATCGTGCGGACGGGACCCAGGCGGGGGTACAGCAGGAACGTGTCGACGTCGACCTGGGTGAGGACGGTGTCCAGGTGCATGAAGGTGCGGCTGCGGGGGAGCACGACCGCGAGGACCGTGCGGGCCTGACCCGCGCGGAAGAGCTTGAGGGCCAGGCGTTCCACGCCCTGCGCCGTCGTGCGTTCCGAGACGCCGAGTGCCGCCACACCGGACCCGAGGACGAGGGCGTCACCGCCCTCCGCGCTACGCACCGCCCCAGAGGTGCCCGTCGACCACATGCCGAACTCGGAGTCCCTGAAGCGGGGGTGCCAGCGGTAGACGGCGGCGTAGTGGAAGGACTCGCGCTCACGGGCCAGCCGGCTCATGGAGTTCACGGCCACACCCCCGTAGATCCACGCCGACGCATCGCGGGCGAAGAGATGGTTCGGCAGGGGCCTGATGAGGAAGTCCTCGTCCTCGAGGGTCCGGGTCACCAGGGACCTCACCGGTGA
>NZ_CCXH01000266.1 GCF_000820725.1 Actinomyces polynesiensis
GTGGTGGTCCCTCGCAGGCGCTGGCCGCACTGTCGGTCTCCACCCAGTTCGACTGGCGTCTCGCCCACGTCGACATCCGCGGCTCACACGCCCATGCCAACGCCCTCCATGCCGCGGGTCTCCTCGACGACGACGAGCTGCGGGACATGCACGCCGCCCTGGACCGCCTCGACGCCGACGTCACCTCCGGCGCGTTCAGGCCGTCCCCCGACGACGAGGACGTCCACACCGCACTGGAGCGCGGGCTCCTCGAGCGGGCGGGGGCGCACCTGGGCGGGAAGCTCCGTGCGGGCCGCTCCCGCAACGACCAGATCGCGACTCTGATCCGCGTGTACCTGCGTGAGGAGGCACGCCACCTCGGTGGGCTCCTGCTCGACGTGGCCGACTCGGTCCTGGCCCAGGCGTCTGCCGCCGGGGACGCGGTCATGCCGGGGCGCACGCACATGCAGCACGCCCAACCTGTCCTCGTCGCCCACCACCTCGCGGCCCACGCCTGGCCCCTCCTGCGCGACGTGGAGCGTCTGAGGGACTGGGACCGGCGCGCCGCGGTCTCCCCCTACGGTTCGGGAGCGTTGGCCGGCAACACGCTCGGCATGGACCCCCGCGCGGTGGCCCGCGAGCTCGGCTTCGAGGACTCGGTGGCCAACTCCATCGACGGGACGGCCTCACGCGACGTCGTCGCGGAGTTCAGCTTCGTGTGTGCCATGGCGGGTGTGGACGTCTCCCGCCTGTGTGAGGAGATCGTCATCTGGAACACGAAGGAGTTCGGCTACGTCACCCTGGACGACTCCTACTCCACGGGCTCCTCGATCATGCCCCAGAAGAAGAACCCTGACGTGGCGGAGCTGGGGCGCAGCAAGGCCGGCCGCCTCATCGGCGACCTCACCGCACTGCTGACGGTGCTCAAGGGCATCCCACTCGCCTACGACCGTGACCTCCAGGAGGACAAGGAGCCCGTCTTCGACCAGGTCGACACCCTGGACGTGCTCCTTCCCGCCGTCGCCGGCATGGTGGCCACCATGAGGCTGCACCTGGACCGCATGGCGGAGCTCGCACCCCAGGGGTTCTCCCTGGCGACCGACATCGCGGAGTGGCTGGTGCGCCGGGGCGTCCCCTTCCGGGAGGCCCACGAGATCTCGGGTGCCTGCGTGCGCACGGCGGAGGAACGCGGTGTGGAGCTGTGGGACCTCAGCGACGACGAGCTGCGTGCTGCTTCCCCCGTGCTGTCACCCGAGGTGCGTGAGGTGCTCAGTGCGGCCGGGTCCGTGGCCGCACGCTCGGGGCGCGGGGGCACAGCTCCCGTGCGGGTCGCCGAGCAGCTGGCGGAGGCAGGGACGGTCTCGGCCGGATTGAGGGAGTGGACGCGGGCCTGGGTGCCGGGGTCGGCGGGACCCGCCCCGGGTTCGGGCCCGCGCGTTCCGCGGGACGTCGCGGCGCCGTGCGAGTGGGCGCCGCTAGGCTGGACGGTGGTCCCGACCGGGACCACCAGTGACGAGACGAAGGAACACCGTGACGGACATCCTCGATGAGCTCCAGTGGCGTGGCCTCCTGGCCCAGCACACCGACATCGACGCGCTTCGCAGGCATCTGGCGCAGGGTCCGATCACCTTCTATTGCGGGTTCGACCCGACCGGTCCCTCGCTGCACCACGGCCACCTCGTCCAGGTCCTGCTGATGCGTCACCTGCAGTTGGCCGGTCACCGTCCGCTGGCACTGGTGGGCGGGGCGACGGGCCTGATCGGGGATCCCCGGCAGTCGGGTGAGAGGCAGCTCCAGTCCGAGGAGGTCGTGGCCGGGTGGGCGGAGAACCTGCGCCGGCAGATCGCCCACTTCCTCGACTTCGAGGGACCGGCTGCGGCGCGGATGGTGAACAACCTCGACTGGACGGCGCAGATGTCCGCGGTCGACCTGCTGCGTGGCGTGGGCAAGTACTTCCGCGTGGGGACCATGCTGTCCAAGGACATCGTCGCCAGGCGGCTCGCCTCTGACGAGGGGATCTCCTATACGGAGTTCAGCTACCAGGTCCTCCAGGCCAACGACTTCCTGGAGTTGCACCGCCGGTACGGGTGCACGCTGGAGACCGGGGGCAACGACCAGTGGGGCAACCTGGTCGGGGGGATGGACCTCATCCGCAAGGTGGAGGGCCACGAAACCCATGTGATGACCACACCGATCATCACGAAGGCGGACGGGACCAAGTTCGGCAAGAGCGAGGGCGGGGCCATCTGGCTGGATCCCGAACTGCTCAGCCCCTACGCCTTCTACCAGTTCTGGCTGCAGGTGGCGGACGAGGACGTCGTGCGCTTCCTCAAGATCTTCACCTTCCTCCCTCGCAGGCGCATCGAGGAACTGGCACTGGAGGTGTCCGAGAGGCCGCAGGCGCGGGTGGCGCAGAAGGAGTTGGCCGCCCGTGTGACGGAGCTGGTGCACGGCAGGGACGAGCTCGACCGCGTGCTGGCGGCGACGGAGGCCCTGTGGGGGAGGGGCGAACTGGGCGCCCTGGACGCCAGGACCCTGGAGTCGGCGACGGCCGAACTGCCTTCGGGTGACATCGTCGCGGGGGAGTCCACCATCGTGGATGCCCTGGTGGCCACGGGTCTGGAGAAGGGGCGCTCGGCCGCGCGCAGGACGGTTGCCTCAGGTGGCGCCTACCTCAACAACGTCAAGGTCACTGACGAGGACGCCCCCATCTCCACAGGGGACCTCCTGGCAGGAGGACTGGCACTGGTGCGGAAGGGGCGTCGAAACCTCGCGGTGGTGCGCGCACAGTGACGGCAACGGCAACGGCAACGGGAACGGCCCAAGGTCCGGGGCCCGGGGCGCCGCTGTCGACCCGGGTGTGACGGCCCGGGGATCCGCGCAGTGAGGACATTGTTGTGGGGAGGACCGGTGGACGGTCCTCCCCACAACGCCGTCAGGGGCTCGGTGGACCGTTGGGGCCTCAGGGGTGCCGTGGCTGGCTCCGCTGTGAGCTCGCGGACATCCGCGAGGTGACGACATGCCCGGGTGCGGGTGCCGGGAGGAGCACTTGCGGAAGGGTGGATGGAGCCCCCGGGTGGGGCCACGGTGCCCCAGAGTGGACACATCCACGCAGGTCAGAGCAGGTTCGCTGTCACCGGGACCGTGAGGGCGCCGCAGCGGGCGTGGGCCGGGGAGGTGGGAATGACGGAGGGCCCGTTTGACACCGGTGGGCGATCCACCTAATGTTGTCTCTCGCCGCCGGAACGGGACGCAAGCCCCGGGAAGCGGTCGGATCACC
>NZ_CCXH01000267.1 GCF_000820725.1 Actinomyces polynesiensis
CTCGACCAAAAGCGCTGTGCCGTGCTAGCGTGTCCGATGTCAGGACCCAGCAGCCTTGAAATCGCGGCCTTTGGGACCCGGCATCGGTCACACTCTCAGTCCAGGTAGTCGCGCAGCACCTGCGAGCGTGAGGGGTGGCGCAGCTTCGACATGGTCTTGGACTCGATCTGGCGGATCCGTTCACGCGTGACGCCGTAGACCTTGCCGATCTCGTCGAGGGTCTTGGGCTGGCCGTCCCCGAGGCCGAAGCGCATGGACACGACGCCGGCCTCGCGTTCGGAGAGCGTGTCCAGCACACGGTGCAGCTGCTCCTGGAGCAGCGTGAAGGAGACCGCGTCGGCGGGCACGATCGCCTCGGAGTCCTCGATGAGGTCGCCGAACTCGGAGTCACCGTCCTCACCGAGCGGCGTGTGCAGGGAGATGGGCTCGCGACCGTACTTCTGGACCTCGACGACCTTCTCGGCCGTCATGTCCAGCTCCTTGGCGAGCTCCTCGGGGGTGGGTTCGCGACCGAGGTCCTGGAGCATCTGGCGCTGGACGCGCGCGAGCTTGTTGATGACCTCGACCATGTGGACCGGGATGCGGATGGTGCGGGCCTGGTCGGCCATGGCGCGGGTGATCGCCTGGCGGATCCACCACGTGGCGTACGTCGAGAACTTGTAGCCCTTGGTGTAGTCGAACTTCTCCACCGCGCGGATCAGGCCGAGGTTGCCCTCCTGGATGAGGTCCAGGAACTGCATCCCGCGCCCCGTGTAGCGCTTGGCCAGGGACACGACCAGACGCAGGTTGGCCTCCAGGAGGTGGTTCTTCGCGTTCTGGCCGTCCTGTGCGATGAAGTGGAGCTCGCGGCGCTGCTTGGAGGTCATGGAGTCGGCCTCGTTCTTCAGCTTGTACTCCGCGTAGAGCCCGGCCTCAATGCGCCTGGCCAGGTCGACCTCCTGCTCGGCGTTCAGCAGGGAGACCTTGCCGATCTGCTTGAGGTAGTCCTTGACGGGGTCGGCGGTGGCGCCGGCCACCGTGACCTGCTGGACGGGCTCATCGGTGTCGTCGGAGTCGGAGACCACGAACCCGCCCTTGGCCCGGATCGCCGTCGGGCGTGCGGGGGTGCCGGAGTGGTCGCCGGAGGGCGTGTCGGTGTCGTCGCCCGGGCCGGAGTCCTCCTGGCCCGGGTCGGCGTCGGCAGCCGTGTCCGTGTCCTCGTCCGTGGAGTCGTCCACACCGGGGGTCGGGGAGTCGTCCTCGTCCTCGTCGAGCACCTCGATGTCGATGTCCTCCGAGGTGACGTCCTCGACCTCGGGGTCGGCATCCTTCTTCCGCGACGCCTTCGCCTTCGCGGTGGACCTGCCGGCGGACCCGGCCTTCGCGGAGGAGGACTTCCTGGTGGTGCCGGAGCGGCGCGACGTGGACCGCTTCGCCGGGGCCTTGGTGGCGGTGTCGGCGGCCTGCTCGGACACGGCCCCCTCCTGGGAGGTCTCTGCCGCCGGGGCGGACTTCTTCCGGTGGGTCTTCTTCGTCGGGCTCTTCTTCGTGGGGGTCTTCCCTGTGGTGGACTTCTTCGCGGAGGACGACGCAGCGGTGCTCGCGGCCTTCGCGGTGGTGGACTCCGGGCCGGTGGTCTCCTCCGCCGTCCGGGTCTTCCGCGCGGTCGGGGAGTCCTTCAGTGCGCGGGGTGAGGCAGTGCGGGATGCAGTCACACGTATCCCTTTCTCAGGATGGTCGGGGGGTGGCGCCGGCGGGCTGTTCACAATTATAATGCCCGCTCCCCGGAACTTCTCTCAGGGCTGAGGGTGGTATGTGGTCGTGATCACCGGGCACGGCGCGTCGAGCAGGATGCGTGAGGCGTTCGGGCCCACGGTCGTGTGACCGGAGCCACCCGGGCGCAACCCGAGCACCACGGCCGAGGCGTCCACGGCCTGCGCCGCGTCGAGGACGGCGTCCGCCACGTCCTGCTCCGGTTCCGTGTGGCGGATCTCGAAGGGGACGTCCGCGCGCCCCAGGTGCGCCCACAGCCTGTCCTCGGCGTCCTCCACGGTGCGCGGGTCCTCCTGGCCGGTCCGCCGCGCGAGCACCACCACCAGGGAGGTGGCGTGTTCCCCCGCGATCCTCAGCGCCTCCTGGAGGGCCACCTCCGACTCACGGTTGCCGTGGTAGCTGAGAACGATGGCCATGACTCCTCCGAGGTCCGGGAACCCTCCCATGATAGGTGCGCCACGCGCTCCGGCCCCTGCGCCTCCGGCAGCCGGACGCCGGTCCCACGCGGTCGGCTACCCTGACGCCATGACCTCCAGCGCCGATGTCGCACACGCGGAGGGTGCGGTCCCCGTTCCCCTCGCCGACCTCGCCCGACGGACCGACGTCGCCACCCGGACCGCGCTGCGGCGCACCCTGGACGACCTCGGTCCCTCCTCACTCCTCGAGCCCCTGGAGGGCGCCGCCCTGCAGGCCGCCTCGGGTGGGAAGCGCCTGCGCGGCACCTTCGCGTTCATCGGGGCGGCCATCGCCGACGGGCTGCCCGCGGGCGATGCGGAGGTGGACCCGCTGGCCGCGGCCCTGGAGCTCTACCAGGCCTCGGCACTGGCCCACGACGACCTCATCGACCACTCGTCCACCAGGCGTGGTCGCCCCACCCCCCACGTCCTCTTCGCCACCCAGCACCGCGCCGCGGGCTGGTGGGGCTCCGCGGAGGAGTACGGGGTGGCAGGGGCCGTCCTCGTGGGTGACCTCCTCCTCTCCGCGGCGGACCACACGGTGGCCCGGGCCGCGCGGGACCTCGGGCACCGGCGCGGGTGCGACCTGCTCGGACGTTTCACGCTCATGCACGCCGAGGTGGCGCTGGGCCAGTACCTCGACGTGCGTGCCGAGCAGGTGCCGCTCGACGCCGAGGACCCGACGGCGGTGCGGCTCGCCGACACCCTCGAGGTGGTGCGCCGGAAGTCGGCGCGGTACAGCGTCGTCCACCCCCTGGCCCTCGGGGTCATCGCCGGGGGCGGCGACGCGGACCTGCTGGCAGCCGTGGAGTCCGTGACGGGCCCCTGGGGCACCGCCTTCCAGCTGCGCGACGACGACCTGGGGGTGTTCGGTGAGCCCGGGGCGACGGGCAAACCCGCGGGCGGTGACCTCCTCGAGGGGAAGCGGACCCCGCTGCTGGCGCTGACCTGGAAGCGGGCCGACCCCGCCGAACGCCGTGAGCTCGCCGCCGGCCTCGGTCAGTCCGGGGTCACCGCCGAGCAGCTCGCACGGATGGTCGACATCGTCGGGCGCCGCGGGCGCGGGGCCCACGAGGCGATGATCTCGGGGCTCGTCGACGAGGGCGGGCGCGCCCTCGTGGATGCGGGGCTCGAGCCCCGCGCCACCGCGCTGCTGGCGGGCCTGGGCGACCTGCTCACCCGGCGCCGGGCCTGAGACCCGGCGCCCGACCGTTCCCGGGGGCCGGAGCTGCGCGGCGCCCCCGACCCGGATCAGAACGCGAGGGTGCCCGCGATGGTGTTGACGAGGTGGTGGCGCCCCGCCAGCAGGGCCTCCATGGGCGTGCCGCCGAGCTCCTCGCGTTCGGTGTGGAGCCAGGCCACGGCCTCCTCGTCGGAGAACCCCCCGTCGGCGAGCAGGGTGAGGGTCCCCGGCAGGTTCCACAGGGGCTCCCAGCCGTGCTCCCCCTGCGTGATGATCTCCGCGGGCACGGCACGCGACCCGTCGGGAGCGGTGACCAGGAAGAGCTGACGGTCGCGGACGAGCTGCTTGATGCGACGCGGCTCGATGCCGAGCCTGCGCGCGGCCTCGTCGATGGTGAGGAGGTCTGTCGGTGAATCCATGGCCACCAGCCTACGACCCGACCCCGCCCTCCACCTCGGCCGTGGGCGGCGTGGTCAGCGCAGGTCGCCCGTGGAGGGTCCCGTAGAATCCGAGACGTGAGTCCCTCCGGTCCGGCAGCCCCCTCGAGCCCGGGCTCCCCCCTGTCCGCCCAGGGGCAGACGGCACCGCCGGCCCCGCCCCCGCCAGACGCGGCCCCGGGGGCAGACCCCCTGATCGGACTCCTGGTGGACGGGCGCTACCGCATCCGCGCACGCCTGGCGCGAGGCGGCATGGCCACCGTCTACGTCGCGGAGGACGAGCGGCTCGACCGACCCGTCGCCCTCAAGGTCATGCACCCCCACCTCGCCGAGTCCGCGGACTTCGTCACCCGGTTCCGTCGCGAGGCACGCTCCGCGGCCCGCATCGTCCACCCCGGGGTCGTCTCCGTGTTCGACCAGGGTGTCGTCCACGGCCAGGGGTTCCTCGTGATGGAACTCATCGACGGACCCAACCTGCGCACCCTGCTGCGCGCCCAGGGGGCCTTCACGGTCGCCCAGGCGCTGCGCTACACGCAGGAGGTCCTCGAGGCCCTCCAGGCCGCCCACCGTGCCGGCGTCATCCACCGCGACATCAAGCCGGAGAACGTCCTCGTCCCGGCAGAGGGACCGGTGCGCGTCACCGACTTCGGGCTGGCCCGCGCGGCCTCAGAGGTCTCGATGTCCTCCACCGGCTCCATGCTCGGCACCGTCGCCTACATGGCGCCCGAGATCGCCACGACCGGCACCACCGACGCGCGCACCGACATCTACTCCGTGGGGATCATGCTCGACGAGATGCTGACGGGGCGGGTCCCCTGGGACGGGGAGAGCGCGATGCGCATCGCCTACTCCCATGTCCACGACGACGTCCCCCTGCCCTCCAGGGACCAGCCGTGGATCCCCCGTGAGGTGGACGACCTCGTCGCGGCCCTGGCCGCACGCGACCCCCACGAACGTCCCTCGGACGCCCGCGAGGCACTGGAGCTCGTCGCCCGCACACGCGCCTCG
>NZ_CCXH01000268.1 GCF_000820725.1 Actinomyces polynesiensis
CGGGCACCCGCCTCCACCGCGACCGCACCCATCGGGCCCGGCCTGCGGACCACCGCCCTGCCCGGCGCCCTCCCGACGGCTTCGACCTCGCAGGTCGTCGTGCACGCCTCGGGATCGGTGCCCGGGGACCAGGGACAGGGCGGCCACTCGCGGGTGCGCACCCTGGTCGCCCTCCTCCTGGTCCTCCTGCTCTGCGGAGGCGGGGGCGGATGGTGGTGGTGGGCCCAGTACGGTCCGGGTTCCTACGTCGACATGCCGGTGGTCGAGGGGCGCAACGCCCAGGCGGCCACCTCGGCGCTGCACGCCGTCGGTCTGTCCACCACCACGCAGGAGGAGTTCTCCGACACGGTCGCGCAGGGGGTCGTCATCAGCTCCGACCCCACCGGCGGCCAACCCGTCCACAAGGACGTCGAGGTGGCACTGGTGGTGTCCAAGGGCGTCGACATGCGCACGGTGCCCGGTGTCACCGGGAAGTCCCGCGCGGACGCCGAGAAGGCCCTCACCGACGCCGGCCTGGACGTGGGTGAGGTCAGCGAGGAGTACTCGGAGACCGTCGCCGAGGGCCTCGTCGTGTCCCAGTCCGAGGACGAGGGCGCCCCGCTCCCCCACGACACCGCCGTCGACCTCGTGGTCTCGAAGGGACGTGAACCCATCGAGGTCCCCGACCTGTCCGGGCACAGCGCCGACGACGCCGCGGCAGCGGTCAAGGACCTGGGACTGGTGCCGACCCCCTCCGAGGAGTACTCGACCACGGTGGCGGAGGGCCAGGTCATCTCACAGAGCACCGCAGCCGGGACCGTGCTCCACCGCGGCGACCCGGTCGCCTACGTCGTGTCGAGGGGACCGGAGATGGTCGAGGTCCCCGACGTCGTGGGCAAGCAGCTCGGGGAGGCCACACGCCTCCTGGAGGAGCGGGGGCTCACCGTCGACGTGGAGCGGGTCCTGGGCGGGTACTTCGGCACGGTGCGGCAGACCGACCCCGCGGGGGGCACCTCGGTGCCCAAGGGTTCCACGGTGACCGTCACCGTCATCTGAGGCACGCCCCGGACACCCCGGGTGTGCGCGTGTGCCGGGGGTGGGCGCAGGTGCCCGCGTGCCCAGGCTCCAGGTGCCCGCGTGCCCGGCGTGCGGGGCGCGCTCCTCAGCGCAGAAGCTCCGCGACCTGGAAGGCCATCTCCAGGGACTGCTGGTGGTTGAGGCGCGGGTCCACCAGGGTCTCGTAGCGCTCCTCCAACGAGGACTCGTCGAGCTGCTCGGACCCGCCGAGCACCTCGGTGACGTCGTCACCCGTCAGCTCCACGTGGATCCCGCCGGGGACGGTGCCGACCTGCTCGTGCGCCTCGAAGAAGCCACGGACCTCGTCCATGACCGTCTCGAAGGAACGAGTCTTGTACCCCGTCGAGGAGGTGATCGTGTTCCCGTGCATCGGGTCCGTGGTCCAGGTGACCGGGCGCCCGTCCGCCTTGACGGCCTCCAGCAGCGGGGGGAGCAGGTCGCGGATGCGCCCCGCCCCCATGCGCGTGATGAAGGTCAGGCGTCCGGGCTCACCCTCGGGGTTGAGCCGGTCGATGAGCGCGATCGCGTCCTCGGGCGTCGTGCCCGGACCGAGCTTCACGCCCACGGGGTTGCGCACGCGGCTCAGGAGCTCGATGTGGGCACCGTCGATGTCGCGCGTGCGTTCCCCCGCCCACAGGAAGTGCCCGGAGGTGTCGTAGGGGTCGCCGGTGCGCGAGTCGATGCGGGTCATCGCGGACTCGTACTCCAGCAGCAGCGCCTCGTGGGAGCTGTAGAGGTCGACCTCCCGCAGGGAGTCGAAGTCGGCCCCCGCCGCCTCCATGAACTTCACCGCCCGGTGGATCTCCTCCGCGAGGGACTCGTAGCGGGCGTAGGACGGGTTCTGGGTGAACCCTCGGTTCCAGTGGTGGACCAGACGCAGGTCCGCGTACCCACCCTTGGTGAAGGCGCGGATCAGGTTGAGCGAGGCCGCCGCGTGCTGGTAGGTCTCCAGGAGGCGGTGCGGGTCGGGGGTGCGCGCCTCGGCCGTGAACTCGTGGGAGTTCACGGCGTCGCCGCGGTAGGAGGGCAGCACGACGCCGCCGCGGGTCTCCAGGTCGGAGGAGCGCGGCTTCGCGTACTGGCCGGCGATGCGCCCGATCTTGACGACGGGCAGGGACGCCCCGTAGGTCAGCACGACCGCCATCTGGAGGAGGGTCTGGATCTTGAGGCGCAGGTGGTCGGCGGTGGACTCCACGAAGGTCTCCGCGCAGTCCCCTCCCGTGAGGACGAATGCCTCGCCACGGCCCGCGGCCCCGAGGTCGGCGCGCAGGTCGTCCACCTCACCGGCGAACACCAGGGGTGGGCGGGAGCGCAGCTCGGCCGTGACCGAGCGGACCTGCTCCTCGTCGGGGTAGTGGGGCTGCTGGAGGGCCGGGTGGGACCGCCAGGTGTCCCACGGCGCCGTCTCCGGCGTCACGGTCTCCCAGAGCTCGGGCTCCTCCTGGCGCAGGGGCGGACGACCGCCCCCACCGTTCCCCGCCCTCCAGGGCAGCCGGGCACTCACTGCTTCGCGGGCACGACGGGCTGACCGATGCCCGTCATGAGGTCCAGGAACCACTGCTGGGAGATGTCGAAGGGCTTGCCCCCGGCGATGCGCGGGAAGGCGATGGCGCAGAGCCGGTCACCGTTCTCCTCGTCGTGGCCGATCACACCGGACTCGCCCTTCAGCGCGCACTCGACGGCCAGGTCGGTCATCGACTTGATGAGACGGAGGTCGTCGGCGTTGGCGTGCCAGGCGCGGGAGAAGTACCCGGACTTCTGGACCATGACCTTCTCCGCGCCGATGCGCTCGGCGAACTGCTTGGCGAACCACTGGCCGGGGTTGATCGTGTCGAGCTTGACGTGGCCGAAGGGGTCGCGCTCGACCTCCTCGCCGCGTGCCTCCTTCTCGGCGATGATCTCGGGCACGCCCGCGCCCTCGGAGAGGAAGATGTTGACGTTGCCGATCTCGTCCATGACCGTGCGCAGGCGCGCGGCCTCGCCCTCGATGTCGATGGCGAGCTCGGGCAGGAAGACGGCGTGGACGTCCCAGCGCTCGGGGGTGAGCCCGATGGAGGGCGCCCACTCCTGCTTGCCGACCCACTCGTGGTAGTCAGCGGCCGACTGCGCCGTCAGGTACCCGCAGTTGCGTCCCATGACCTCGTGGACGATGAGCATGCGCGGGTTGGAACGGTGCTCCCCGATGACGTGCTGGGCGAAGACCGAGGCCTCCTCCGCCGCGGTCCACGCGCCGAGGGACTGGCGGATCGGGATGATGTCGTTGTCGATCGTCTTGGGCAGGCCCACGACGGTCAGGTGGTAGTCGTGCTCCTCGAGGTAGGCGGCGAGGTCCGCGGCGGTGGTGTTCGTGTCGTCCCCACCGATGGTGTGCAGGACGTCCACGCCGTCGCGCCGCAGCTGCTCGGCGGCGACCTCGAGGGGGTTCTCCCCCTCCTTGACCAGTCCGCGCTCGACGAGGTTCTTGGCATTGGTCAGCTTGACGCGCGAGTTGCCGATGGGCGAGCCGCCGAAGCGGTGGAGGACGGCGGCGTCACGGCGGGCCTGGTCGTCGACGACCACGTAGTTGCCGGTGAGCAGGCCGTGGTAGCCGTACTGGTAGGCGATGATCTCGACGTCCGGGTCGATCTCGGTGTAGCGCTCGATGAGTCCTCCCACGGCGGAGGACAGGCAGGGGGCGAAACCACCGGCGGTGAGCAGGGCGACACGACGGACCGACATGGAGGGGGCACCTTTCAGGGGAGCTCGGCGGGTGGCTCCCACCCGCGTTTGACCGTGCCCCAGTCTAGCGGCAGTGCGTCGGGGACGAGGGCGACGTCAGTCCTGCGGACGGTCCGTGTCCGCCCCGGCGCCCTCCGCCGCCGCGTCCTCCCCGGGTGCGGCCTCCGCCGCCGCGTCCTCCCCGGGGGCGGCCTCCGCCGTGGTGTCCTCGTCCGGTTCCTCC
>NZ_CCXH01000269.1 GCF_000820725.1 Actinomyces polynesiensis
TGGCGTCCTCGTCCGGTTCCTCCGGGGGTCCGGGGACCTCCACCTCGGGGGCCACGCGCCCGCCCGGGGCGGGGCGCCCGTTGGTGGGGACGGGCCCCTCGAAGGTGCCCTCCTCCGCCATCTTCGCCTTGACGTCGGCGGCGTAGAGGTCCACGTACTCCTGGCCCGACAGGAGCATGAGGTTGTACATGATCTCGTCGGTGATGGCACGCAGCACGTAGCGGTCCTTCGACAGGCCCCGGTAGCGCGAGAAGTCCAGGGGCTTGCCGATGACCATGCCGATGTTGGTGCGTGAGGGCACCTTCTGCCCGATCGGCTGGGCGGCGTGCGTGCCGATCATCGCCACGGGGATCACCGGCGCGCCGGAGAGCAGTGCGAGGCGCGCCACACCGGTCTTGCCGCGGTAGAGCCGTCCGTCGGGGCTGCGGGTGCCCTCGGGGTAGATGCCGAAGAGCTCACCGCGGGCCAGGCGGTCCAGGCCTGCCCGCAGGGCGGCCTCGGAGGCGCGGCCCCCGGAGCGGTCCACCGGGATCGTGCCGACCGCACGCATGAACTCCTTGGTGGCCCACCCCTTGACGCCGGTGCCGGTGAAGTAGTCGGCCTTCCCCATGAAGACGACCTCGCGGTCGAGCATCATCGGCAGGAACACCGAGTCCCACACGGCGTTGTGGTTCGAGGCGAGGATGGCCGCCCCCTCCTGGGGGATGTTCTCCTTGCCGCGGATCCACGGCTTGTACGCGGCGCGCAGCACTGGGCCGCCGGTGGCTTTCAGGGCCTGGTAGAAACCCACGGATCCTCCTGATGACTCCCCCGGGTGCGGACGAACTAGGATCCACTCTATGACGTCCGGGACCGCTTCGACGCCACATGGCGCGGCCGGTCCCCCCACACCCCGGGGAGCGCGCCCGTGAACGCCGCCCCCGGACCGCGTCCCCCGGCCACCGCCTCCCGGGAGGTCGTCGCGCGTCTGACGGAGGCCGTGCCCGTCGGGGTCCAGGTCGGACTGGACGAGCTGGGCACACCACTGGAGGACGTCGAGTGGGTGGTCGTCGACCTGGAGACCACCGGCATCGGCGCGGGGGCCTCCATCACGGAGATCGGCGCGGTGCGTGTGCGCGGCGAGGAGGTGCTCGACGAGTTCCAGACGCTCGTGGACCCCGAGGAGCCGATCCCGCCGCGCATCACGGCGCTGACGGGCATCACCTCCTCGATGGTGCGCGGCCAACCCACCATCGACCTCGCCTACCCGGCCTTCGCGCGCTGGGCGGGTCTGGAGGACGTGGACGGCCATGCGCTCGAGGCGCCCTCGTGCGTGCTGGTCGCCCACAACGCGAACTTCGACGTGGGCTTCCTGCGCCGCGCCGCACGGCGCACCGGGCACGAGTGGGCCTCCCCGCGGGTGGTGGACACACTGGCCCTCGCGCGCGTGGCACTGCCCCGCCCGATGGTCCGCAACCACCGCCTGGCCACCCTCGCCGGGCACTTCTCCACGGGCGAGCAGGACCGCCACCGGGCCCTCGGGGACGCCCGGACCACGGTGGAGGTCCTCCGCGGACTCTTCTCCGTGCTCGCCCCCCTGGGCGTGCGCACCATCGAGGACGTCGCAACGGTGGGCGCCCCTGTCCCCCAGCGCCGCCGCCACCGCGTCGCCCTCGCCGACGACCTGCCCCGCAGCCCCGGCGTCTACCGCTTCGTGGACGGCGCGGGGTCGCCCCTCTACGTCGGCTCCGCGACGAACCTCCGCTCCCGCGTGCGCTCCTACTTCACGGCCTCCGAGTCACGCGCGAAGGTGCGCCGCATGCTGGACGTGGCGGCGGACGTCCGCGTGCAGGCCACCTCCACCCTCCTGGAGGCCCGCGTGGAGGAGCTCCGGGCCATCCGCGCCCTCCACCCGATGTTCAACTCCGCCT
>NZ_CCXH01000270.1 GCF_000820725.1 Actinomyces polynesiensis
CGCGCGCGTGACGCCCTGTGCGCCGCCTACCCGCCCCCCGGTGACGCACCGGGCCTCCGCGCCGGGCGCACGGACCCCGCACGTGCCGACGAGGTCGACTCCGCCCTGCGTGGGGAGCACGGCGGGGTGGTCGACACGATGCTCACCGGCATGTCGGCCGCCGCCGAGGTCGAGGACTTCGAGGGGGCCGCCCGGCTGCGCGAGCACCTCTCCGCCTACCTCGGGGGGCTGCGTCGTCGCTGCGACGTGCTGCCCGTGGCCAGTGCGCGCCTGGTGGTGTGGGCACGGCACCTGGAGGACGGGGGCTGGACGCTCCACTGCGCGTCCTGGGGCAGGCTCGTGCGAACGGTGACCACGCCACCACGCACGTCCCCACTGCCGTGGGTCGAGTCCCTGCTGGCCGAGGACCCGCCACCCCGACCTGACGTCTTCCTGGCGGGCACCACGTGGGAGGAGGTGCGCATCCTCACCGACTCGATCACCTCACCCGGTTCACGCCTGGTCCACTGGGACGGCCCGACGGCGCTGGCGGTACCCCTCGACTCCCCCCTCGGGCGCACCCGCCTCCTGGAGCACCTGGACCTCGCGCGCCGTCGTGGGGCGTGAGGCGAAGTGGGGCGTGAGGGCGCCGCGCCGCACACACCGCGCGCGTGGGACGTGGGATGATCGGGGCAGGCAGTTCTCCAACGCGGGAAGGAAACCCATGCTCACCGCCATCGTCCTCATCAACGCCGACGTCGACCGCATCCCCGAGGTCGCCCAGGCGATCTCAGACCTCGACGGTGTCAGCGAGGTCTACTCCGTCACCGGGGACATCGACCTGGTCGCCCTCGTGCGGGTGCGTGAGTACGACGACCTCGCCACGGTCGTCTCCGACCGGCTCGGCAAGGTCGGGGGCGTGCGCAGCATGCGCACCCACATCGCCTTCAGGTCCTTCTCCAGCACCGACCTCGAGGAGGCCTTCCACCTCGGACTGGAGTGAACGACGCCCCTCGGGGCCCGTGGGCCCCGAGGGGGTCCTCAGAGGTTGGTCTCCTCGATCCAGCGGCCGAGCACCTCGGCGGCCGAACCGGAGTCGATGGCCTGTGCCGCCAGCTCGACGCCCTCACCCAGCTGGGTGACCAGGTCTGCGGCGAGGAGCTCCGGGTCCAGTGAGATGGCACGGGCGACGATGCCCGCGGCCGTGTTGAGGAGCACCGCGTCCCGGACGGGACCACCGGCCCCTCCGAGGATGTCGACGGCGACCTGCGCGTTCTCCTGCGCGCTGCCGCCCTCCAGGTCCGTCACCAGCGCACGGTCGAAGCCGAAGGCCTCCACGGCGTCGAACTCGGTGTACTCGACCACTCCCCCGGCCACGGACCAGACCTGGCTGGGCTCGACCGTGGTCAGTTCGTCGAGTCCCCGCTCCGACCCGCGGAACACGAGGGCGGAGGCCCCGCGCTCCGCGAAGACGCCCGCCATGAGCGGAGCGTTCGACGCCTGGGCGACGCCCACCGCGGAGGCCGCCGGGCGGGCCGGGTTCGTCAGGGGTCCGAGCACGTTGAACACCGTGGGGAAGGGCAGCTGGCGACGCACACCCGCCGCGTAGCGCATCGAGGGGTGGAACTTGTTGGCGAAGAGGAAGGTGATGCCGACCCGGTCGAAGACCTCACCCACCCGCTCC
>NZ_CCXH01000271.1 GCF_000820725.1 Actinomyces polynesiensis
TCGAAGACCTCACCCACCCGCTCCGGGGCCAGGTCCAGGTTCAGTCCCAGGGCCTCCAGCACGTCCGCCGAGCCCGAGGCCGAGGTGGACGCCCTGTTCCCGTGCTTGACCACGGGCACCCCTGCCCCGGCCAGCACGATGGCCGACATGGTGGAGATGTTCACCGTGTGCGCGCGGTCGCCACCCGTGCCGACGATGTCGAGCACGTCCCGGGGGACGTCCACCGATTCCGCGTGGTCCTGCATCGCGTCGGCGAGACCGTGCACCTCGGTGACCGAGGCACCCTTGGCAGTGAGGGCGGTGAGGAAGGAGGCGAGCCGGACGTCGCCGAGCTCACCGGTCATCACCTGGTCCATGACGGAGTAGGCGGTGTCGTGGTCGAGGTCGCGACCGCCCAGGACGTCGCCCATGACCTCGGCCCAGGTGTTCACAGCTCCCCCTTGAGGACGGCTGCGAGGGTCTCCTGCAGCACGATGGGGTCCAGCGGGTCGGGGATCGTCGCCGCGGCTCCCGCCCAGGCGGCCAACCAGTCATCCTGCTGGCGGGCCGTGAGGATGATGACCGGGGGGACTTCGTCGAAGGTCTCGGAGATCTCCTTGGCCAGGGACATGCCACCTTCCTTGGTGGCCTCACCGTCCAGGACCAGGGCCTGCGAAGTGCCCGGTCCGCATGAGCTCGAGGGCCCCGGCGGGCGTGGCCGCCTGGGACCACTCGACCTTCGGCGAGTCCTTGCCCGGACGCAGTCCCACGCCGTCCATGACGGCCTTGCGGGTGTCGATGTCGTCGCTGTACAGCAGGACGCCAACGGTCTCGTCGCTCAACGTGTGCTCCTCGGGGAGATTGGGGCGCGTCGGCGCCCGCGGATCAACGGGTCCCATTGTATGCGCCGGTGGGCGGGTCCCCTGGGGGGACCCGCCCACCGGACGCGCCGTGGATGTCAGCTGGCCGAGTCGGGGTCGTGCAGGACCCCGAGGATGTCGACCACCATGACCGTGGCACTGGTCGTCGACTCCGTGGCGCCGGACTCCGTGGCGTCCTGGGTGGGCCCGTAGACGATGACGATGCGACTCCCCACGGTCTTGCCGACCACCTCGGTGACGCCCGGTGAGAGCAGCTGGGCGTTGTCCGGCCAGGTGCCCGTGGCCGAGTCGGCATCCCCGAAGTACCCGCCCACCGCGTGGTAGACGACGTAGTCGGAGGTCGAGACCTCGGCGCCCGTGCCGGTGGCCAGCGTGGTCACCGAGTCCTTGGGCTGGGTGGTGCCGGAGAAGGACAGCTTCGGCTCGGACCCGAGGTCGCCCGTGACGGTGATGCCCGCGGGCAGCTCGTCGTCGGTCGCCTTGGCGTCCTTGAGGGCCGAGGTGTCGCTCGGGTCGACCGAGTCGATGATGTCGACGACGAACACCAGCGTGGCGTTGGCCGGGATCGTGGCCTCCTGACCGCTCTGGGCGTCGCCGGAGCCGGTCTCGCCGTAGCCCCACTCGGAGGGGATGACCAGCTGCACGCGGTCGCCCACGTGCTGGCCGGCCAGCCCGTACTTCCAGCCCTCGATGACCTGGTCGAGGCTGAAGGCCGCAGGCGACCCATTGGTGAAGGAGGAGTCGAAGACCTTGCCGTTCCACAGGGTGCCGGCGTAGTTCACCAGCAGGAAGTCGCTGGAGGTGACCTCGGCCCCGTCGCCCTTTGAGAGGGTCCTGACGGAGATATGGGTGGGCTCGGTGCCGGTGCCGGCCGAGATCGTCGGCTCCTCGCCGTAGTCGCCCGTCACGTCGGGGAAGTTGGCGTCACCGGAGCGGTCGACCGTGGGGGCCGCCTCACCGGACTGGGAACCGGACTCGGAGCCGGATGCGGCGTCACCGGACTCGGAGGAGGAGGAACAGGCCACGAGGCCGAACGAGAGCGCGAGGGCCACGCACGCGGCGAGGCCCTTCCTGAGGGGATTCGTCATCGGCTCAGTGGAACGACTCGCCGCAGGCGCAGGTGTTCTGGGCGTTGGGGTTGTCGATGGTGAACCCCTGACGCTCGATGGAGTCGGCGAAGTCGATCGTGGCGCCCGCGAGGTAGGGGACGCTCATGCGGTCGACGACCACCTCGACACCGCCGAAGTCACGCACGGCGTCACCGTCGAGGATCCTGTCGTCGAAGTAGAGCTGGTAGATCAGACCCGAGCAGCCACCGGGCTGGACCGCGATGCGCAGACGGAGGTCGTCACGCCCCTCCTGCTCCAGAAGGCTCTTGACCTTCGCAGCGGCGACGTCGGTGAGCACGACCTCGTGGGTCGGCAGCTCGGTGGTGGTGTCGGACATGGTGCTCCTCGATCTGTGTGTCCTCGTTGTCGCCCGTCAGCCTACGTCCGCTGTCCACCGCACCGCCATGGGAGTTTGCTGGGAGTTCACCCACGGCGCAACACCCCGGCCCGCGTCGGCGCGGTCCGTGGGGGCCCTCAGCCACCCGCCGGGAGCCACGTCCGGGCGATGCGCGAGCCCGCGCGACGCATCTCGCCCTCCCCCGCCCCGACGGTGATCACACCGTGGAGTCCCCACTCGGCCGCCTCGTGGGGGGAGAGGGTGGACTCGCGGCCGACGGCGACCACGGGCAGGGCCTGTGCCGCCGCGGCGGCGGTGACGGTGTCGAGGAGGGCCTCGGCCAATTGTGGCGAATGCAACAGGGGCTCGAGGACCACCACGAGGTCCGCCACGGCCGCCCTCTCCCCCAGGTGTGTCGCGGACGCCAGCAGGGTGCCGGTGGGGACGATCCGGCCGCCGAGGGCCTCCACGAGGGCGGCGCCGCCACCGGCGGACCCGGACCCGGGCTTCCGGGAGGGATCCTGCGGAGCGCCTCCCCCGGCCAGGGGCAGTGTCGGGCGTCCGGGGGATGCGGAGGAGTAGAAGCGGGCGAGGGCGGCCGTGAGCACCCGGTCCTGGACGGGCCGGGGCGTCAGGTCGACGCCCGTGGCCACCACCGAGTTCAGACCGAGGAGGGGGCGCAGCGTGGAGGCGGCCGCGATGAGGTCGTGTCCTGCCACGCGCGCCCGGGCGAGCTCCAGTGCCTCCCGCGCCTCGGCGTCGAGGTGTGCGTCGCGGTGCAGCTCCCGACCCGAGAGGACCTCGAGGAGGCCGAGTCCCGCATCGACGTCGATGTTGTGCCCGCCCTCGAGGACCGGGGTCAGGCCCGCGTCGAGCGCCGCGAGGACCTCGTGCCCGGCCCGGTGCGTGGTCTCCTCCTCCACACCGACGACCACCGGTGCGAGGCCGCCCGTGTCCGTCCCGGCGAGGGCCTCCCGGAAGGCGGGCCCCGCACCGAAGGGGAGGACGTCGACGCCGGTGTCCGGCCGGGAGCCGGTCAGCCCCTCCCCGACCAGGCGGAGGGCACGTCCGGCCCCGCCCTCCCAGGTCCCGACGAGGAGGACACGGGGGGACACCCTCAGTCGTCCCTGCCGAGACGCACCAGCAGCAGTGCCTCGGCGAGGACGGCCGCCTCGAGGTCGGGCACCGACTGGGACTCGTCCTCCGAGTGGGCGTTCGTCTGGGGGTCCTCGACACCGGTGACGACCACCTGTGCGTCGGGGAAGACCTCCTGGAAGTCGGAGATGAACGGGATCGACCCACCCACGCCGATGTTGACGGCGGGGACCCCCCAGGCCTCCTCGAGGGAGCGGTGGAGGTCGTCCGCGACGGGGGAGGTGAGATCGGCCCGGTACCCCGGCCCGTACTCGTTGGGGGTCACGGTGACCTCGGCACCGAAGGGGACGTGCTGCTCGAGATGGGCCCTCAGGGCCTCCATGTCCTCCCGGGGGTCGTGGCCGGGCACGGTGCGCATGGACAGCTTGAAGCGCGCATCCGGGGCGATGGTGTTGGAGGCCTGGGCGACGGGCCGGGCATCGAAGCCGATGACATTGATCGCGGGCTTCGTCCACACGCGTGCGGCGAGGTCCCCGGTGCCGGCCAGGCGCAGTCCCGCCACGGTGCCCGCTGCGGCACGGAACTCGTCCTCGGGCCACACGACCTCGGCGGTGGACTCCCCTCCCAGTCCCCGCACCGCGACGTCCCCCGCCTCGTCGTGGAGGGTGGCGATCAGGCGCGCGGCCAGGGTGACGGCGTCCAGGACCGGTCCCCCGAAGGCCCCGGAGTGCACGGCGTGCCCGAGCACCTTGACGTCGACGGTGGCGGTGCAGTTGCCGCGCAGCGTCGTGGTGAGGGCCGGCTCCCCCACCTTCCAGTTGTGGGAGTCCGCCACCACGATGACGTCCGCGCGTAGCCGTTCGGCGTGGGTCGTGACGAAGTCGCGGAACGAGGGCGACCCGACCTCCTCCTCGCCCTCGATGTAGACGACCACGTTGACGGGGAGGTCCGGTCCCAGCGCGCGCAGGGCCCCCAGGTGCACGATGATGCCGGCCCCGTCGTCGGAGGCGCCACGCCCGTAGATCCTCTCCCCGCGCACTTCGGCGACGAATGGGTCCGAGGTCCAGCGGGCCACGTCACCCGTGGGCTGGACGTCGTGGTGGGCGTAGAGGAGCACGGTGGGGGCGCCCTCCACGGCGGGGGTGCGTGCCACGACGGCCGGGCGTCCCGGGGTCCCGTCGGGGTTCTCACCGTGGAGGCACTCGGCCGACAGACCTGCGGCGGCGAAACGGTCACGCACGTGTTCGGCGGAGGCGGCGACGTCGACGACGTGGTCGGGGTCCGAGGAGACGGAGGGGATCGCGACGAGCTCCGCGAGCTCGTGCAGGAGGTCGGGGAAGATCCCCGCGACACGGTCGCGGAGGTCCTGGCCCGAGGGCGTCTGGTGGTCGTTGGGCGCGGGCTGGTTCGACATGGCTCCACACTAGTGCGGCCCGCTCCCCCACCCCACCCGGACGGCGTGGGAGCAGCGTCCCCGATCCACTACCCTGTAGGGGTGTTCAGCCGCAAGAAGTCCGAGACTCCCGACTCCCCCGTCCAGGAGACCTCCTCCGCCAAGCAGTCGACCGACCGGAAGGGTCGTCCGACGCCCTCCCGTCGCGAGGCGGAGGCGCGTCACAACCGTCCCCTGGTCCCGGCGGACCGCAAGGAGGCCAAGCGACAGGCCAAGATCCGCCGCGACGAGGCCTACCAGCGTCAGCAGGAGGCGCTCGTCACCGGTGACGAGCGGTACCTGCCGGTCAGGGACAAGGGCCGCGTGCGCCGCTACGTCCGCGACTGGGTGGACGCGCGGTGGTCGGCATCGGAGTTCGTCGTGCCGGTGATGCTCCTCTTCCTCGTGGCGATGATGGCCGCCTCATTCCTGCAGAAGTCGCCCGAGGTCGCCAACCGCATCGTCATGGGCATGACCTTCGTGTTCTAC
>NZ_CCXH01000272.1 GCF_000820725.1 Actinomyces polynesiensis
AAGTCGCCCGAGGTCGCCAACCGCATCGTCATGGGCATGACCTTCGTGTTCTACGGCCTCCTCATCGTCTCCGTCGCGGAGGGCGTCGTCGTGTGGATGCGCCTGCGCCGGAGGATCCGGACCCGCTACCCGGATGACACCATTCCGCGTGGCACCTGGTTCTACGCCTACTCCCGCATGGTGATGGCACGCCGGTGGCGTTCCCCCAAGCCGCAGGTCGACCGCGGTCAGTTCCCGCCGACCGAGCCGAGGTCCCGCCACTGATGTTCCGGAGGGGCCGCCCGCTTTCAGCCCCTCGCCAGCTCCCTGTTGACCCGTCCGGGCCAGGTGGGGCCCTCGTAGACGAAGGCGGTGAACGCCTCGACGAGGTCCGCACCGGCACCGATCATGCGCCGTGCGTCCTCCGCGTCGAAGACGCCGCCCGTCCCGATGAGGATCTGGTCCTCGCCCAGGTGGCGCGCGACGAGGCGCACCACTTCCAGCGCCCGCTCCGTCAGCGGGCGTCCCGAGACGCCGCCCTCACCGAGGTCGTGGTCGATGGTGGTGTTGGTGGCCACGACACCCTCGAGTCCGAGTTCCCTGGTGAGGGCGACCACCTCGAGGATCTCCGCATCGTCCAGGTCGGGGGCGATCTTGACGAGCAGGGGGACCCGGCGCACGGCTCCCTCCCCGCAGCCCCGTCTCGCGGCGCGCAGGACCGGGGCCAGGCGGTCGACGGACTGCAGGTCCCTGAGCCCCGGGGTGTTGGGTGAGGAGACGTTGACCACGACGAAGTCGACCCAGGGGGCGACGGCCCTGGCGCACACGCGGTAGTCCTCGGCCGCGTCCTCCTCCGGGGTCGTCTTGTTCTTCCCGATGTTGGCCCCCACCACGGCGGCACGGCCCGCCCGCGTGGAGCGGAGACGGCGGAGGTTCGCGGCCAAGGCCTCCACCCCGTGGTTGTTGAACCCCATGCGGTTGCGCAGCCCGTCCGAGTCCATGAGCCGCCACAGGCGGGGGCCCTCGTTGCCGGGCTGCGGTCGCGGGGTGACGGTCCCGACCTCGACGAAGGCGAAGCCCAGGGCGGTCATGCCGAGCACCGCCTCCGCGTCCTTGTCCATCCCCGCAGCGAGGCCGAGACGACCGGGGAGCACCCGGGTACCGATGTGGGGCAGGGTCCCACGCGCCGGGTCAGCGGTGCCCAGGTGACCGATCGTCGCCCGCAGCGCGCCGCGCAGCGGGGGTACCCGTCCCGCCAGGGAGATCGCCCACAGGGCGAGGTGGTGGGCGGCCTCGGCGTCCGTGCGGTGGATGAGTGTGCGGTAGAGCCAGGGGTAGGCGGGCATGGGCACCAGCCTAGCGACCGGCGCACGGACGGAGGTCCCCGCGTCCGCACGCGGTCAGTCCCACCACAGCCACCAGGCCAGTGACCGGACGACGCCCTCGTCCTCCCCCACGTCCCCGTCCCGGGGCAGGAAGGCGACGAGCTCGTCGGGGTGCCGTGTCCCGGCACCGAGGTCGAGGGCTGCACGGATCGTCTCCCAGGGCCCGGCCGTCAGCGGGGTGTCCGGGAGGCGTCGGAGGAGGTTCCCGGGAACCACCATGCCGTCCAGCCCGACCCGTTCGTCCCACCGGGGGGCCGAGACCAGGTAGCCGCTGAGTTCGACCCCGGCACCCGCGCCCCCCGCGGCGCGGAGCATCGCCCGGCAAGTGGGTCCACCGTTCTGGCGCTCGTCGAGGTTGGCCCCGGGCAGGAGGTCCAGGAGCCGCAGGGCGGTCTCCCCGCCGATGCCCTCGACCCTCGTGAAGTCCGTTCCCCTCCCCGGACCCCGGACCGTGTGCGGGGCGAGCAGTGCCTCGACCCCCGACCGCCGTGTCCATCCGGGTGCACCGTGGAGGGAACCTCCCTCCCCGTGCGGGACCCGGTCCCCCGTCGCCCACTCCGTCGTCCGGCGCATGACCTGCCTCCTCCCGGCGCCCGGCGGCGCCCGGACCCACGTTCCCCCGGCGCCCGCGCCCCGGGGAAGCCCGGCCCCGCCCGCCTGTGGACGGCACCCGGAGTGCCCACCCGACGGTGGACGGGCGGGGGGACGGAGGTCACGGCGGTGCCGGGAGGCACCGCACAGGGGGTGACAATGGCCGGGTGCTGATCCACCTCACCGACGCCTCGGACCCCCGGCTCGCCGACTACACCTCCATGACGGACGTCCGCCTGCGTTCCGCCCTGGAGCCTGAGCGGGGCCTGTACATGGCGGAGTCCCACAACGTGATCATGCGCGCGGTCGAGGCCGGCCACCGCCCGCGATCCTTCCTCATGGCGCCGCGCTGGATCCCCCAGATGTCGGGGCTCATCGAGGCCTCGACCGGGTCGCCCGACGGCGGGGACGTGCCGGTGTTCGTCGCCCCCGAGGAGATGCTCCGCGAGATCACGGGGTTCCACCTGCACCGAGGGGCCCTGGCTGCCATGCACCGACCCGTGCTCCCGACCGTGGAGGAGGTGCTCGCCACCGCTCGCGACGGGCGCGGGGCACGGAGGGTGGCGGTGCTGGAGGACCTGGTGGACCACACCAACGTCGGTGCCGCCTTCCGCAGTGCCGCTGCCCTGGGGGTGGACGCGGTGCTCGTCAGCCCGCGGTGCGCGGACCCGCTCTACAGGCGCTCGGTCCGGGTGTCGATGGGCACGGTGTTCCAGGTCCCCTGGACCCGCATCCCGGAGTGGCCCACCGTCGACACCCTCCACCAGGCGGGGTTCACCGTCGCCGCACTGGCCCTGTCGGAGGACTCCGTGCCCCTCGACGAGTTCGTCGCCTCCCCGGCGTGCACCGCCCCCGACGCGCGCGTCGCCCTCGCCTTCGGGACGGAGGGGGACGGCCTGACCCGTCACGCCATCGAGGCCGCGGCCACCGTGGTGCGGATCCCCATGTCGGGGGGCGTGGACTCCCTCAACGTGGCCGCGGCCTCGGCCGTGGTCTTCTGGGCGACCCGTGGGGTCGGGCGGGGAGCCGCACCCACGTCGCGGGAGCGG
>NZ_CCXH01000273.1 GCF_000820725.1 Actinomyces polynesiensis
AGCGGACTGCCGCTGGGACCGGACGCGCCTGAGGGGGGTGCACGGGCGCCCCGTCCGGGTCCCACGGACACGGGCGGTCCCGGTCCCTGCCGGGGCCGGGACCGCCCTCGGGCTCAGGCCTTCTCCAGGCCCTCCACGAGTTGGGCGATGTAGTCGGCGCAGTCCTCCCAGCCGGTCACCGCGTGCGTCGGGTAGCCGGCGTCCTTGACCGGGTAGTCATTGCCTGAGGGATCGAGGCGGTCCCCGATGAAGAGCATGTCCTGGGCGGGAATGCCCGTGACCTCGACCAGCTTGGCCATGCCGTAGGCCTTGTCGATCCCACGGCGGGTGATGTCCACCGAGGTCGATCCCCCGCCCCGTACCTCGAGGTCGGGGAGGTCTCCCGCGACGGCGTCACGCAGCGCGGCCTTCTTCGCCCCCGTCGGGTCCCACGCACGCTTGGCCTCCAGGGGTGCCTCCTGCCCGAGGGCGGAGTAGGTGATCTGCGAGCCGCGGTCCTCGATGATGTCGCCCCAGGGGTGCTCCTCCCACAGGCCGAGCTCGCGCGCGTGGCGCTCGAGGGAGTCGATCGCCGCCGCACGCTCCTTCGGGGTGAGGTCGTGGGCGTAGACCTCCTGCCACTCCCCGTCGCGGTGGCGGTAGTAGCGGGTCCCGCAGGTCGGCATCAGGTGCAGACGGGAGAGCTCGGCGTCGTCGGCGTGCAGGTGGTCGAGCACCTGGGAGCGGAACTGGCCCATCTGCCCCCCGGAGATGATGCAGACCTCGACGTGGTCCAGGAGCGAACGCAAGCGCTGGTCCATGAGCGGGGGCAGCGGGGACTTGGACGGGGCGAGCGTGTCGTCGAGGTCGAAGGCGACCATCCTGAGGGACATGCGGAACCTTTCTCACGGCATTCACCGGAGCGTTCCGTCCGTCCGGCCACCACGCAGGATAGCCGACCTGTGGTGTCACCCAGGACCGCGACCGGACACCGGTGGGGTGGTGTGATCTGCCACCTGCCGCCCCCGGATGTGGACACGGGGTGGCACGGGGTGCGCACAATGGGACGTCCCGCGCGCCGAGGGAGGCACGCCACCGATCCATCCGACCGCCCCGGGCGGTCCGTCACGGAGGAAGACATGTCCACGCCCCACATCAACGCCGAGCCCGGGGACTTCGCGCCCGCCGTCCTCATGCCGGGGGACCCGCGTCGCGCCCAGCGCATCGCCGAGCAGCTCTTCGACGAACCCCGTCTCGTCACCGACGTGCGCGGCATGCTCGGGTTCACCGGCGAGGTCGACGGACGTCCCCTCTCCGTCATGGGTTCGGGCATGGGGCAACCCTCCGCGACGATCTACGTCACCGAGCTCTTCAAGTTCTTCGACGTCCAGCGCGTGATCCGGGTGGGCACCTGCGGGGGCATCGCCCGCGACGTCCACGTCGGTGACACCGTCATCGCCCTGGGGGCGCACACCGACTCCAACATGAACCAGCAGCGCATCCCCGGCGTGAACTTCTCCGCCGTCGCCAGCTTCGACCTGGCCCGCGCGGCCGTCGAGGCCGCCGGCCCCGAGGACCCGGTGCACGTGGGGACCATCATCTCCAAGGACCACTTCTACTTCGCCCCCGAGGGGCAGACGGAGCGTCTGGCCGACTACGGGGTCCTCGGCGTCGACATGGAGGCCGCCGCCATGTACGCGGTGGCCGCCCAGTTCTCCCGCCAGGCACTCACCGTGCTCACCGTCTCGGACCACCTCTTCGACGCCTCCCAGAACATGAGCGCTGAGGAGAGGGAGACGAAGTTCCAGACCTCGCTGCGCCTGGCCGTGGCTGCTGCACTGTCCTGAACGTGGCGGTTGCGCCGGCCCGAACACGCTGGTTGCGCGGCGTCCGGCATTGACGCACCGCCGTCCTGGGCACGGTGGCTCCACGGTCCTGGAGCGCGACGGGCGTCGTGGCGGGAGCCCCCGTCGCGGCGCCCGTCCGCTCCGTCACTCCGCGGCGAGTCCCTCGAGCAGTGGCATCCGGGCCGCGCGGATCGAGGGCAGGACGGCAGCGACCAGTCCGACCAGCACCGTGAGCGCCACCATGAGCCCGAGCGTCCCCCACGGCACCACCAGGGTGCTCAAGCCCTGGTCGCGGAACACCGTGGGCAGCGCGGAGGCCGCACCCACCCCGACCGCCACCCCGAGGATGGTCCCGAAGAGCGCCGTGAGCACGGACTCGATGGTGATGACGCCCGCCATCTGGAGTCGACCCACCCCCACGATGCGCAGCAGCGCGACCTCCCGGGTCCGCTCGATGATCGAGAGCACCAGGGTGTTGACGATCCCGAGCACCGCGATGACGACGCTCAGCGCGAGCAGCGCGTAGATCACCGCCAGCATGGAGTCCACCTGCTGGGCCAGCGAGGAGACCATCTGGTCGCGGTCCATCACGGAGAACACGTAGTACTTCTTCGCCACGTCCGTGAGCTGGGTGCGCAGCTCCCCCACCTGCCCGTCCTTGGCGGTGAAGTGGGCGGACACGAAGGACGAGGCCTCGGCGGGGACCACCTTCCCGAACTGGTCGGGGGTGAGGATCACCCCCGAGCCGGTCATGATCTGGCTGTCGACCACCGACCCGATGCGGACCCTGAGGACGTCGGAGGAGTAGGAGGTCCTGATCGTCAGCTCGTCGCCGAGCTCCCACCCCTGGTCCTTCGCGACGGAGCGCAGCACCATGGCCTCCCCCCGGGAGAAGGAGGCGAGGTCGCCCTCGTCGACGGTGACCGCGATGGAGGTGTCGTAGAAGCCCGAAGGGGCGGAGATGATGAGCTGGGGGCTGCCGTC
>NZ_CCXH01000274.1 GCF_000820725.1 Actinomyces polynesiensis
CCCGAAGGGGCGGAGATGATGAACTGGGGGCTGCCGTCGCCGGAACTGTCCGGGCCCGCGACGGTCGCCATGCCCCCGCGGAACTCGTCGACCTCGGCGACCGCGGGTTGGTCCTCCATCTCCTCCACTGCGCCCTGCGGGGCGACCGCCCCACCGGCGACCTGGACGACCAGGTCGGACTTCAGGTCGGACTCGACGAGGTCGGCGATGGAGGCACGCGTGGAGGCGGCCAGTACGCCGGAGGCCGCCACCAGCACCATCCCGATCATCAGCGCGCCAGCCGTGGACGCCGTGCGGCGGGGGTTGCGCACCACATTGCCCACCGCGATGCGCCCCAGGGGGCGCACGAGGCGGACCAGCGGCCACCCCAGCACCGGCACCACCCACCGGGCGAGCACCGGGGAGACGACCAGCACCCCCACCACGAGGACCGCCGCCCCGCCCCCGAGGATGGTCCCGGCGTGGTCGACGACGCTGCCGTCGGCCGTGCGGCGCAGCACCGACCAGAGGATGGCGGCCGTCCCGGCCAGCACCAGCACGCCCCCGAGGAGCCCGCGCAGGAGCAGTCCCTTCTCGGTGGGGCGTTGGGCCCGCATCGCCTCCACCGGGGCGGCGGTGGCGGCCCGGCGTCCCGGGATGGCCGCGGACACCAGGGAGACCACGGTGCCGACCACGAAGGCCACGACCACGGTCTGCCAGGTCAGGGCGATCCCCGAGCCGATCTCCATCCCGTAGTGCTCGAGGACGGCGGCGATCGCGCTGGCGATGCCGACACCGAGGCCCACCCCGAGGGCCGACCCGAGCAGCCCGATGACCAGCGCCTGGGCGAGGACGGATCCCATGACCTGCACGGGACTCGCGCCGATGGCCCGCAGCATGGCGAACTCGCGCATGCGCTCGTGGATGCTCATCGAGAAGGTGTTGGTGACCAGGAAGGCACCGACGAACAGCGACACCGCGGCGAAGACCAGCAGGAACGTCTGGACGAAGCCGAGGATCTGGTCGACGGAGGCGCGGTTCTCCTCGCGCACGGTGTCCCCGGTGACGGTCTCGACATGGGCGGTGTCCGCCTCCTCGGCGTGCGTGTCGAGCCACGCCCGGAGGTTGTCGCGCAGCTGCTCCTCACCCGTCCCCGCGTCGGCGTACACGGAGATGGAGGACACCGTGCCTGGGTGCGTAGACCTTCTCGGCGAGGGCGGGGTCCAGGCCCACGATGACCGCGCCCGCGGTCGCCGCGGGGAAGGAGGCGGTCCCCACCACGGTGACGTCGAGGATGCCCGTACTGGTCACGAGCTTCGTCGTGTCGCCGACGGACAGCCCGGCGAGGCTCGCCGCGCGGTCCTCGAGCATCACCTCGTCCTCGGCGGCGGGGAAACGTCCCGCGGTCAGCGTGAAGGTCGGCACGTCGGAACGCGCGGGCACGCCAAGGGTCGGGGCGCCCGTGGTGGTCACGGCGGTCCCGTCGTGGCCCACCAGGACGAGGCTGCCGGAGGTCTCCGCGACCGCCACGTCGACGCCGGGGACGTGGGAGATCTCCTCGGCCAGGGCGACGGACACCGGGGCACGGGTGGAGGTGCCGGTGGAGTCGTCCTCACCGGTGGTCGTCGAGGAACGCAGGTAGGCGTCCGCGTCCGCGGCGGCGTCGACGATCCCGTTGAAGGTGTCGGCCAGCACCGCGCGCAGGGAGAACGTCCCCGCCACGAACCCGACCCCCAGCGCCACGGCCAGCACCGCGAGGAGGAAGCGTCCCAGGCGGGCACGGATCCCCCGCAGGGAGACGCGGATCATCGCTGCTCCCCGTCGCTGTCACCGGTGCGGTCGGGGGAGGACGTGGGGCCTGCCTCCCCCGCGGGCTGCTGCCCGTCCGCGGGGCCTGCTGCCTCCGTGGGTTGCGGCTCGTCCTCGGGCTCAGGGGTGAGGGCGTGGGCGGGGTGGCCGCGTCGCCGGGTCCTGCTCACGAGGGCGGCCCCGCCCTCGTCGGACGGCGGGGTCACGGGTGCGGGTCCGGCACCCCCGGACGGCGGGGTCGCAGGGGTGGGCTCCGGTGCCTCCGTGGTCCCCCGGTCCGTCCCCGACGGCGTCGCGGCCCTCGCCTCCCCTGGGCCACCCGCCCCGAGGGCCTGCTCCCCGCGCTCCCCACCGGGGCCCTCCTCCCCCGCCGGTGTGAGTTCGGCGAGCTGGCCGAGGATCGACTCCAGGGTCGGGTCGTGGAGGTCCTCGACGATGCGGCCGTCGGCCAGGAAGAGGACCCGGTGGGCGAAGGAGGCGGCCCGCGCGTCGTGCGTGACCATGACGACCGTCTGCCCGAGTTCGTCGACGCTGCGGCGCAGCAGCGAGAGCATGTCCGTGGCGGCGCGGGAGTCGAGGTTCCCGGTGGGCTCGTCGGCGAAGACCACGGCGGGCTTGGAGACGAGGGCGCGGGCGCAGGCCACCCTCTGCTGCTGTCCGCCCGAGAGCTCGTCCGGGCGGTGGGTGAGCCGGTCGCCCAGACCCACCGTGGCCACCACCTCCTCGAACCAGTCACGGTCCACCCGACGGTGGGCGATGTCGAGGGGCAGGAGGATGTTCTCCCTGGCGGTGAGGGTGGGGATGAGGTTGAAGGACTGGAAGATGAATCCCACCTCCTCCCGGCGCAGCCTGGTCAGGGCACGCTGCCCCATGTGGGAGAGGTCGTGGTCACCGACCACGACCTGCCCGGAGGTGATGGTGTCGAGACCCGCCATGCAGTGCATGAGGGTCGACTTGCCGGATCCCGAGGGGCCCATGATCGCGGTGAAGCGGGCCTCCTCGAAGTCGACGTCGACCCCGTCGAGTGCCCTGACGGCCCACCGACCCGATCCGTAGACCTTCGTGAGGCCCCGGGCCCAGGCCCGCAGGTGGGTGCCCTCCGGCAGGAGGCCGGGTCCACGGACCCCCTCGGGGGCGGGAGGTGTCATCACTGCTGGTCCGCTGGGAGTCGAGGTCATGACCCAAGGATTGCCCATCGCCGACGGGGCGTCCATCCGTGCCCACGGGGATCCCGCGACTCAGACCCCCACGAAGGAGTGGAAGACCCATGCGATCAGGAGCACCACGGGCAGGGAAGCGAAGGTGGTGACGAGCACCGCGCCCTGCGCGATCTCCTCACCGGCGTGGGCACGGGTGGAGGCGATGAACGCGTTCTGCGCGGTGGGCAGCGCGGCCATGACGGTGACGGCCATGAGTCCCGCGCCGTTGAGGCCGAGGAGGTGGCCGACCAGGCAGGCGATCCCCGGCTGGACGGCGAGCTTCGTCAGCGACGCCAGGGTGATCAACGCCCCGGCACGGGAGTGGAGGCGGAAGCGCTGCCCGAGCAGGGAGGCGCCGAAGGCGAGGAGGACGACAGGGGGTGCGGCCTCGCCCACCATGGTCGTCGACACGGTGAGCACCTCGGGCAGGGGCACGGAGAACCACGCGCACATGAACCCCGCGAAGGCGGCGATCACCATGGGGTTCTGGATGACGCCCCTGATGACGATCCAGGGGGTGGGGCGACGGTGGTTCCCGACGAGGTCGGCCAGGACGAAGAACATCGGGGTGAAGAACCCGAGTTGGAAGATCATGATCGGCACGCCGTGCACGGCGTCGCCCAGCACGTACAGCGCGATGGGGACGCCGATGTAGGCGGCGTTGTTGAGGGAGGCCGACATCGATCCGAGCACGAGTTCGGCGGTCGGCGGGCGCCAGACCAGGGCCGCGACCGCGGCGAAGAAGAGGGCGGAACCCACCCCCGAGACCGCCGCCACCAGCAGCGGCGCCCCGACGAGGGAGCGGATGTCCGTGGCCGAGATGGTCGCGAAGAGGAGGGCCGGTGCCGCCAACCAGTAGACGAGACCCGTGAGGACGCGCTCGGTCCCCTCGGGCAGGGCTCCCGTCCGGCGTCC
>NZ_CCXH01000275.1 GCF_000820725.1 Actinomyces polynesiensis
CGGGGGTGCCGACCCCGCCGTCGCCCGCTCCGAGGACGTGCCACCGCTCCCGCGTGGGGGACAACACCGGCTTCAACCGGCTGTGGGCCGGGGAGACGGCCAGCCAGTTCGGCTTCCAGGTGGCGGGTCTCGCGACGAGTGCCGTCGCCATCACCCTGCTGAATGCGACCAACCAGCAGATCGGTGTGCTCGGTGCGCTCCAGACCGTCGCGTTCCTCCTGATCGGTCTGCCCGCCGGCGCCTGGGTCGACCGGTGGCGCAAGCGTCGCACGATGGTCGCCGCCGACCTCGTGCGGGTCCTCGCCCTGGTGAGCATCCCCCTGGCCTGGTGGTGGGGGGCGCTCACCATCTGGCACCTCATGGTCGTCGCAGCGGTGATGGGCTTCGCGACCGTGTTCTTCGACGTCTCCTACCAGTCCCTGGTGCCGGCCCTCGTCGCCCCCTCCCAGATCGGTGAGGCCAACGGGCGACTCGAGGCGAGCTTCCAGGTGGCGCGGGTGGCGGGCCCGGGCCTGGCGGGATGGCTCCTCGGCGTGGTGGTCGCACCCGTCGCCTACCTGTTGACGGCGCTCACCTACTCCGTGTCCGCCCTGGCCATCTGCCGCATCCCCGGGCGCGAGGCGAGACCCGAGCCGCCCGAGGACCCCAAGCTGTGGCACCAGGTCCGTCAGGGCGTGGACTACGTCCGCTCGGAGCGCCTGCTCGGCCCGCTCTTCCTGTGCATCTCCGGCGCCGCGCTGACCGGCCAGGCGGTGCAGGTGCTCCTCCCGGTCCTCGCGCTGCGTGAGCTGGGCATGTCCGCCACGACGCTGGGCACGCTGCTCTCCGTGGGGGCCGTGGGTGGTGTGGCCGGGGCCCTGGCGCGCCGCAGCATCGTCCGGAACCTGGGTGTGGGCCGCACGATCGTCGTGTGCAACGTGGTCGGTGTCGCCGCCAACTTCGGCCTGCCGGCGTCCGTCCTGGTCCCGGGCCACGCCGCCTGGGTGCTCGTGGCGACGAACCTGGTGAGCTCCTTCTTCCTCACGGTCTACAACGTCACGCAGATGAGCCTGCGCCAGCAGATCTGCCCTCCCGAGCTCCTGGGGCGCCTCAACGCGACCTTCCGCTTCGCGGTGTGGGGGGTCATGCCCCTGGGGGCACTGCTGGCGGGTCTGGCGGCCGCCTGGATCGGGGTCGTCCCGGCGATGCTCGTGTTCGTCGTGGGCACGGTGCTGGCGGGGCTCGCGATGGGACTCACCCCCGTGGCCCACGAGCGCAGCGTCCCGGTGCGTCTCAGGGCGTGAACCCGTGGAGGGCCATGAGGTCCCCGTCGCGACGCAGCCTCGTGAGCACCTCGTCGGGAGCGAGTTGCCGGAGGGTGTCGTCGACCTCCTCCCAGGTCCGCGGGGCGGCCACCGTGGGCCGCGGCCCGCGGGCGCGCAGCGTGTAGGGCGTGGCCGTGGACCTCGCCGGGTGGTTCTGGCTCCAGTCCAGGAAGACCCGTCCCACCCGGTGCTCGGCGCCGCTGCGCGCCACGAGGAGGTCGGGGTGCTCCTCCGCCAGGGCGTGGGCGAGCCTCCCCACGAAGGCGTGGACCGCCCGTGAGGTACGTGCCCCGGCCAGCGCGGACGACTCGCCGGGGACCAGGGCGTACAGGTGCAGCCCGTTGCCACCGCTGGTGACGGGCCACGCCTCGAGGCCCTCGTCGGCGAGGCGCTCGCGGACCAGGTGTGCGACCTCCGCGCAGCCCGCCAGCCCCACCCCCTCCCCGGGGTCGAGGTCGATGACCAGACGGTCGGGTCTGCGGACGCCGCCGCGGGGGCCGACACGCCACTGGGGCGTGTGGAACTCCAGTGCGGCCTGGTCCGCCATCCACCGCAGCCCCGCCAGGTCGTCGACCAGCGGGTAGGTCACCTGCTTGGGCGCACGTCCCCGTGTGGTGCCCCCGGGGCTGGTGGACAGCGTCTTCCGCCTCAGCCACCGGGGCGCGTTCCGGGGGGTGTTCTTCTCGAAGAAGCGCTCACCGGTCACCCCCTCGGGGAAGCGCACGCGGGTGACGGGCCTGTCCGCCAACTGTGGCAGGAGGGCCGGGGAGACGGCCTCGAGGTAGGCGGCGAGGTCGGCCTTCGTGAAGCCCGCCTCGGGGAACATCTCCTTCTCCGGGGAGTGCAGGCGCACCTCCTGCGGGGTCCTCTTCCCAGTGGTGTCCGTCATCACACCAGAGTATTCCGGTGTGGCGCCCCACGCCGGGCGGAGGTGGCCCGGCCGGAGCGCGGGGCCCGTCGCTGGCGCCGCGTCAGCCGCGGCCCGCCTGCTCCGTCGTCCCCCCGAGATGGGCCCGGAGCGCGTCACGGACGAACTCGGCACCGGCGCGTCCTCCCCAGTTGCGGGCGAAGCGCTCGTCGGCCACGTACATCTCGGCCAGGCCCAGCACGTATCCGCGCAGGTCTCCCCCGCGGGCGGAGGCCGGCGTGCCCGGCACCGAGGACAACCACGCGACGTGGCGTGCGGCGAGGTCCTGGGCCCCCGCCGAGGTGGGAGTCGTCGCGGGGTCGGCGGCGGCCCTGCGCCAGTCGGCGTTCAGTTCCTCGACCTCGGCCTTCCACGCGGTGCGGGACTGCTCGTCCATGTCGGTCCACCATTCGTCCGAACGCTCCCAGGACCCGTCGCCCCAGCGGGTGCGGACCTCCTCCTCGTACCGCGAGTGGTCGAACCCGTCGAACATCGTCTCGGCCATGATGTGTTCCCCTTCCTCCAGTGCCCTGATCGTGTGCTCCACCGCGGCGACCTGCCGGGAGAGCCTCGCCTGCTCACTGCGCAGCAGGTCGAGATGGGTGGCGAGGGCGCGGACCTCGTCGGTCCGGTGTTCCAGGACCGCGCGGATCTCGGCGAGACCCAACCCCAGACCACGCAGCAGCAGGATCCGCTGGAGGCGGAGCAGGGCGGCGTCGTCGTAGTACCGCATCCCGGTGGCACCGGTGCGGGTGGGGGCGAGCATTCCGAGCGCGTCGTAGTGGCGCAGGGTACGGCTGGTCGTGCCCGTGATCCGCGCGATGTCCTGTATCGACCGTTCCATGTCCGCGACGCTACCGGTTGACGTCGCGTCAACGTCAAGCGGCAGTCCCGGCGGGATCACGCGCGGTCGCGGGACTCCCGGACCTCGTAGACCAGTCGGGCGAACTGTCCGACGGCCCGGGCCGAGACCAACCGCAGCCGCTCGGGCCCGACGCGACGCGGGAGGAGCGGGGCGCCACCCGGCAGGGCGGCCGGTGCCAGGGAGAGGGCGATGACGTCCAGCACCCCCGCGTCCAGGAACTGGCCCGCCAGGTCCCCACCCCCCACCACCCAGATGTCCCCCGTCCCGGCCGCCTCCCGGATCCGGGGAAGCACGTCGGCCACGGCCCCGGACACGAGTCGCACGTCGGCACCCTCCGGGACGGGGAGGTCACGTGTGGTGAACACGAAGGTGGGGCGGGGACCGAAGGTCGCGCCCCAGCGTTCGGGATGGGCGAGCATGTCCTCCTGGTCGAGCATCCACTGGTAGGTCGTGGAGCCCTCGACCAGCACGGTCGCATGTCCGGGGAGCAGGTCCGGATCCGGCTCGGTGCCTCCCTCGACCTCGAAGAGCCAGGACAGGGAGTTGTCCTCGTCGGCGATCCACCCGTTGAGGGTGGCGGCGGTGTCGAAGATGATGCGGCCCATGGACTGACCCTAGCGGTCGGGGCACGGCTACCCTGAGGAATCGGACAGTGCGGAGGAGGACGGGCAGGTCATGGACCAGGACCGGGGGACCACAGCCGACCGAGGAGCCGGGACGGCGGGCCGGGCAGCCGACCCGACGACGACCTCGGACCACGGCACGGCTCCCGACCACGGGAGGACACCCGGCCGGGGAACCGCTCCCTCCTCGGGCATCGGGGACCCCTCGACCCTCGGCGTCGAGGACGTCCTCCGGCTCCTCGGCACCTCCCACAGTGGACTGACCCCTGAGGACGCCGCCGCGCGGCTGGCGACCGCCGGCCCGAACGCCATCACGACACACGGGAGGACACCCGCCCTCGTCAAGTGGCTGGCCCAGTTCAAGGACTGGCTCGTGCTCCTCCTCCTGGCCTGCGCGCTGGTCGTGGGATGGCTCGGGGACCTCTCCACGGCCGCCGTCCTGCTGGTGCTCGTCCTCATCAACACGACCATCGGTTTCGTCCAGGAGTACCGGGCCGAGAGGACCATGGAGGCCCTCAGCGCCCTGGTCCACCCCACCGCGCAGGTGG
>NZ_CCXH01000276.1 GCF_000820725.1 Actinomyces polynesiensis
CCCTGCGCAACCTCGCCCTCGCCGTGCGCAAGGTCGACGAGGGCGAGGCCCGCGACGAGCACGCGGGCACCGGGGTCATCGAACGGGACCTCGTGCTGCTCGGCCTGGTGTCGATGCGCGACCCCCTGAGGGAGGAGGTCCCCGCCGCCATGGCGCGCACGCGCGAGGCGGGGATCAGGGTCGACATCGTCACCGGGGACTCCGCGACGACCGCGGCGGCCATCGCCCGACAGGCCGGCCTGTGCGACCCGGGCACCGACCCCCGCGTCGTCACCGGGGAACAGCTCTCGGCGATGCCGGACGGGGACGTGCTGCGCACCGCCCTCGGGGGCGGGGTGATCTTCTCCCGGGTCGCACCCGAGGACAAGATGCGCATCGTCTCCCTCGTGCGTGCCTCCGGTTCCGTCGTGGCGGTGACGGGTGACGGCATCAACGACGCCCCGGCCCTGCGCCATGCGGACATCGGCGTGGCGATGGGACGCACCGGGACCGACGTGGCCAAGGACGCCGCGGAGGTGGTGCTCCTCGACGACTCCTTCGCCACGCTGGTGGACGCCGTGGGCCAGGGTCGCACGATCTACACGAACATCTCCCGTGGCGTGCTCTCCTGCCTGACCTCGAACATCGCGGAGTTCGTCGTCAACATCGCCAGCCTGGCACTGACCATCGTGATGGGTCTCCCCCCTGGCGCTCAACGTCCTCCAGATCCTCGCCATCGACGTCCTGGGGGAGATCATCCCCATCTCGGCCCTGGGAGCGGACCGCGCGGAGGGGGAGAACATGCGTCGGCCACCGCGGGACCCACGCGCCCGGATCCTCGGGGGCCGCTCCCTGGGCGACGTCCTCGCCACCGGCGGCGTCATGGGAGCCCTCGCCGTCGGCGGGTTCCTCCTCGCCTTCCCGCTCCAGGGGGTCGCCATCGGGGAGGGCGACGCCCGCCAGGCTGCCGCGGCGACCACCGTCACCTACGCGACGATCCTCATGTCCCAGTTGGTCAACATCATCCACCGACGCAGCGTCCACGGGATCTTCTCCCGCCACCAACTCACCAACAGGCGCTTCTGGATCGCCTGCCTCCTGGCGGTGGCGATCATGGGTGTCATCGTCTACGTGCCCCTGGTGGCCGGGTTCTTCGGCACCGCACCCCTCACCCCCTCGCTGTGGCTGCCGGTGCTGGGCGCCATGGTGGTCATGGCGGGTGCCCGCTGGGTGATCGCCCGCTTCCTGCCCGAACGGTCCTGAGGCGTCGGGCCGGAGGACCTCTGCCGCTCCCGCGTGGGCACGGTTAGTGTGGGGACATGCCCCCACGCCTCGTGTGCGTCGACATCGACGGAACCCTCATCAATGCGCGTCAGGAGGTCCCCCGCTCCAGTCGGGACGCCATCCGCGCCGGTCTCGGCGCCGGCAACGTCTTCGTCCTGTGCACCGGCCGCTCCCTCCCCGAGGTCTACCCCTGGGTGTGGGATCTCGGCTTCACGGGGATCATCGGGGGTTCCGGCGCCTTCACGCGCATGGGTGAGGAGGTCGTGGAGGACCACAGGATCTCCCACGAGGACCTGGTCGCCGTGTCCTCCCACTTCGAGGACGAGGGCCTGCCCTGGGTCTGGCAGACCCCCACCGAGATGCACCCCAGTCGCTCCTTCATGGAGATCTTCGCGGGCGATCCCGCCCAGGGTGACACCGACTGGGGCCCCTACGCCGAACAGGTCCGCCACGCCCTGCGCCCGGGCCTGCCGACCACCGCCTCCAAGGGGACCTTCGTGGTGCCCGACGGGACCACCTTCGACCCCGGGGTCCCCGGCGCGATGACGGACGGGCGCCTGCGCACGATCTCCGGCTCGGTGGAGGCGAGCGGGGGAACGACCTGCGAGGTCCTGATCTCGGGCGTCGACAAGGGCACGGCGCTGGTGGGACTCGCGCAACACCTCGGTATCCCCGTGTCCGAGACCGTCGCCATCGGCGACTCCGTCAACGACCTCGAGGCACTGGCCGCCGCCGGCACCGGTGTCGCGATGGGCAATGCCTCCCCCGACGTCAAGGCCGTGGCCGACCTGGTCACCGACGGGATCGACTCCGACGGGCTCGCGAAGGCCCTGGACGGGCTCGGCCTCACGGGCAGGGCCACGCTGGACTGAGAAGGACCGGCAGCGGACCGGCCGTGCAACGGACAGGCCGTGCGGCACCGGTCCGGTAACGGGGCGGGTCCCGCCGGGAGCCCCAGGACGCCCGGGGCGACGTCGGACCGCACCCGCCACCCGGACCCTCGTGGTCATCCTCCCCGCGACCGTGCGCCGAACTGCACGGACTTCCCCCCGTCCGGGGAGCGCAGGGCGCGTGGGGGACCGTAGAGTGGCAGGTGCACCGGCACCGAGGCCGTGCCGCCGTCCGCCGTGCCGGACGTCCATACACAGGAGGAGCGCCATGAGCGACCAGGAAGTCCCCACCCCCGGCAAGCAACCGACCACTCCCACCGACCTCCACGACGAGGTCCCGACCGAGGGCAACCAACCCACCAGACCGACGAACCTCGAGGACGAAGTCCCCACGGAGGGCGTCCAGCCCGCCACACGACCCACCGACGAGGAGATCCCCGGCAACCCGGGCAACCCCGTCGAGGAGTGACGGTCGGCCGCTCCGTCGCCCGGTGACCGTGGGACGGGCGCCACTCCTTCCGGTTGCCGCCCCGTCGGCCCCGTGCGAGGGTTGTGGTGTTCGAGATTGACGATCCAGGAGGAACACATGTCCGACTTCGACCACAAGATCGACCAGGCGTCCGGCAAGGTCAAGGAGACCGCCGGCAAGGTCTCCGGGGACAAGGACCTCGAAGCCGAGGGCAAGGTCCAGAAGAATGAGGGCAAGGTCAAGGAGACCCTGGACGATGCGGGCGAGAAGGTCCGTGACGCCGCCGGGGACGTCAAGGCCGAGGCCGAGGCCCTCGTGGACCGCGCGAAGAAGGCGCTGCACCGCGATGTCGACTGAGTACTGATCCGACCCGGTGACGGGCGGAGGGCAGGGGGCCCGGGACCGAC
>NZ_CCXH01000277.1 GCF_000820725.1 Actinomyces polynesiensis
GTGGGCCACGTGGGAGACTGTCCCCGTGAGGAGCCCGACCACCGGCGACGGCGCACGGGGGGACTCCCCTGCGTCCGGCCCGGTCGCGCCCGGACGGAACGTGCCCGGCCCGGTCCCTCCCGAGCCACCCTGCTCCCTCCCCCGCCGGGCCGCGCGCCCCACGCGCGGAGGGCGGCGGCGTCTCATCCTCCTCGACATCGACGGCACGCTCATCGACCGCGACCAGCGCATGCCCGACAGCGCCCGCTGGGCCTGCCGACGCGCGCTGGGTGCCGGACACGTCCTCATGCTGTGCACCGGGCGTTCCCTGCCCGAGGTCTATCCCTGGCTGTTCGACCTGGGCGTGGCCGGCATCGTGGCCGCGGGTGGTGGGTACGTCCGGGTGGGCGCGACGGTCCACAGCGACATCCGCCTCGGCCGCGCGGCCATCGAGGAGGTCAGCGCGGAGCTCGAGTCCCTCGGCGCGGACTGGGTCTGGGCCTCGCCGGACTCCTTCAACCCCTCGCCGGGCTTCCTGCGTTCGTTCACGGACCCCGACTCCGGCCCCCACCCGGGTGCGTCTTGGGTGGAGTACGTGCGACAGGTGTCGCCCTGGGTGCACGAGGGCCTGCCCATGACGGCGTCGAAGTGCACCTTCACCCTCCCCGCCGACCGTCCCGCCACCGTCGCCTCGGTCATCGACCACTTCCGGGGACGCCACCACGTGATCCCCGGCTCCCTCGGACCCGGTGGCCGCACGGGAGAACTCGTCCCCCTGGGCGTGGACAAGGGCGTCGGGCTGCGTCTGGCGGCGAAGGTGCTCGGCGTCCCGCGCGCGGACACGGTGGCCCTCGGGGACTCGGAGAACGACCTCGCGATGATGGAGGCGGCCGGGACGTCGGTGGCCATGGGCAACGCCTGCGCCCCCGTCAGGGCCGTGGCCGACTCCGTCACCACGCCCGTCGACCGTGACGGGGTGGCCCGGGCCTTCGAGGCGCTGGGACTCGTGCAGCCGGGCCGGGGCCCCGCTCCGTGGATGCCCCCGGCCACTGACCGCTGACCGCCCACGGTCGGCCGCCTGCCTGTCCCCGTCTGCCACTGACCGCGCCGGAGGGTGCGTACACCCGCCACGCACCGGCCTCAGCGGTGCTGCCCGGGGTCCTCGTGGTGGGCGAAGAGCCGCCGGGTCGTCAGGTCCGCTCCCGTGAGGACGCCCCCACGCGCGAGCAGCCTGCCGTGCTCCCAGTTCGAGAGTCCGAGCTCGGGCTGGTCCAGGGCGTACTGGCCGTCGACCCACCGGGTGAACCCGTCACCGACGAAGGGGGCGTCGACCTCACGCCGGAACCGTTCCTGCGCCGTGGGGTCCTCCGCGATGAGGGAGGCGACGAAGTGGGGACTGTACCGATTGACGAGGGCGACCGCCTCCTCCAGGTCATCGACCACCACGAGGGAGAACTCCGGAGTCTCCTCCCACTCCCACTCGTGGGCGAGCCCATCGGCCGGGATGACGCTGGCGCGCGGCTCGGAGTGGGTCCCGTCGGCGCGCACCACCTCGATCGTGCGGGTGAACTCCCCGGGGTCGACCCACTCCCGGCTCCCCTCCTCGACGTGGATCCGCGCCTCGCCGGACCGTCGGGCGGCAGCGGCGTCGGCGCCGCGCAGCAGCTCGGGCACCAGCTCACCCGCCCGGTCGGCGGGGACCACCGCCACGTTGAGCGTGTTGCAGACCTTGCGGTCCAGGGAGTGGCGGACGGCCGCCGCGAACCGGTGGGTGTCGGCCGAGGAGTCGGCCACGAGCCACGCGCCGCCCGTACCGTGTGCGGAGACGGGAACGCCGGCCTGGCGGGCGACGGCGGAGAGTTCCATGACCGCCCTCCCGGTCCCACGGGTCACCGCCAGGGCGAGCCGGGGGTCGCTGAAGAGCGCCCATCCCGCGGACCTGTCCCGCACCGGCACGATCGAGATCGCGCCGGTGGGCAGCCCCGCCGAGACCAGGGCAGGGGCGAGGGCGAGGTCACGGATCGCGCCCGCGGTTCCCAGGGCGTCCCCACCGATGCGCAGCACAGCTGTGTTGCCGGTGGCCAGGACGCCGGCGGCGTCCGCGAGGACGTTCGGCCGGCCCTCGAACACGAAGGCGATGACCCCGAGCGGAGCCGTCACCACCGACACGTACCACCCGTCGTGCTCCACCCGGGCGACCTCAGGACCGGAGGCGGCACCGGGGTGGCGCAGGCGCGCCGCCCATCCACGCAGCCCCTCGGCCATGTCATCGCGCACCGCAGGGGTGACGGCCAGCCGGGTCGTGGACCGTCCCAGTTCCCTGGCACGCTCGACGTCGGCGGCATTGGCCGTCCGGATCTGGGTCCACTCCTGCTCCAACCGGTCGGCGAACTCGAGGAAGAAGCGCGCGACCTGCTCCTCCGTCACCGCGGACATGGCCCGGAAGGCGCCCACGGCGGCGTCGACCTGCTCGCGCACGGCGGTGCGCACCGGGGAGGGAACGTGGAGCAGGGCCCCCGTCTCCTGGACGACGTAGAGGGCGTCGCCCTCGTGGAAGTCGCGGGCGAGCTCCTCATCGACGGTGGTCACGCGGTCGCCCCCGAAGGGGATCGGGGTCCCTGCGACCAGGGAGGTGAGGGGACCGGTCCCGGGTCGGGACGGTGGTGGGGTCGTCATCGCGTCCTCCTGGCTCGGCGGTCCGGTGGGTGAAATCCTACGACGGACCGGGCACCACCGCCGTGCCCCCCGCGCCGTGACGGGTCGGCGGGGAGATCCTGCGTCCGTGGCCTCCCGTGCCGCACCGTGCCGTGTCGCGGGAGCCGGGTGCCCGTCGCCCCGTCCTCGCCGCCGTGCACCGTCCACGCCACCGCCCCGGAAGGCCCGGTGGTCACTCCAGCCGTTGCGAAATACCCCCTAGGGGTATAACGTCGAATGTGGACAGCGGTCCCGGCGGGCGCGGATGGCACGCAACCGCCCCGGGACCGACGCATCGAGGGGAAGGACGTGGACGCGATGTCGGAGACACCCGGCAACCCCGACCACCACACATCCGGGGGCACCGACGGGGGCGGACCGGAGCGGCACGACATGCACGCGGACATGCACATGGACACGGACCATGAGCACATGGACATGCACGCAGGCCACCACGACATGCCCGCCGCGGCAACGACGACCGCAGGCGGCGAGAGCGACGCCCGCACGGGCCGTCCCGACATGGACGGCATGCCCATGGACCATCCTCACGGGGACGCCCACACGGGTCACCACGACATGGCCGGTATGGACATGGGTGGCATGGGCGGCATGCACATGGGACCCGGTGGTCACGCCCATCACGTCGAGCGGTTCCGCCGCCTGTTCTGGGTGATGCTGGTCCTCTCCGTGCCCGTCGTCGCCTTCTCCCCGGCCACCTCCATGCTCCTCGGCCACGATCTGGTCGACGCCACCTGGGCGAGCTGGGTCGCGCCGCTCCTCGGCACCGTCATGTACGTCTGGGGCGGGTCCCCGTTCCTCCAGGGCGCGGTCGGCGAGCTCCGCTCGCGCCGCCCCGGGATGATGCTCCTGGTCGCCATGGCGATCACGGTCGCCTTCCTCTCCTCCTGGGCCGCCAGCCTCGACCTGGTCGACCACGCCCTCGACTTCTGGTGGGAACTCGCCCTCCTGGTCGTCATCATGCTGCTCGGCCACTGGCTCGAGATGCGCTCGCTGGCACAGACCGGCTCCGCCCTCGACTCCCTGGCGGCCCTGCTCCCCGACACCGCCGAGCTCGTCACCGCAGAGGGGACCACCACCGTGGCTCCCGCGGACCTGCACCCCGCGGACGTCGTCGTCGTCCGCCCCGGCGGGCGTGTGCCCGCCGACGGCCGCGTCGTCCAGGGGCACGCCGCGGTCGACGAGTCACTCGTCACCGGCGAGTCGCGTCCGGTGGAACGCCACGAGGGCGACCGCGTGGTGGCCGGGACCGTCGCCACCGACTCCGGGCTGCGCGTCGAGGTGACCGCGGTCGGCGAGGACACCGCCCTGGCCGGCATCAGGCGCCTGGTCGAGCAGGCCCAGTCCTCCACCTCACGCGCCCAGAG